>JAGXFI010000068.1 GCA_024637305.1 Sulfitobacter sp. | reverse complement strand
TATTATTTCGATTATCACTCGTTCAAGAAACGTAATGGGCTATTTAGTCCTCCACAGGTTGTAATACAGGATAGATACTATGTTTAAGACACTCTCCGTTTCCGCACTGATCGCCACAATGGCAACAGCATCCTTTGCTGGATCGCTGACCGACGCGACAGTTGAAGTAGCGCCTTCCAATGAAGGTGTTTTCGTTCCGGCAACAGGATCCGGCATCGGCGTTCCTGCAATCATCGGCGCGGTCGCTGCCATCGCAGTCGTTGCTGCGATCGCATCCAATGATGACGATGAGACCGGCACAACTACACTCGCCGAATAAGACTGAGTTTCTCGCTCTTGCGAGATAACGGCGGCCTCCCCGGATGGGGGGGCCGTTTTCGTTTGTGTATCAGTTAGGCCGTGGCAGTATGGACAAGCAGTTGTTGTCGATTGGACATGGGTTCAGCGCCCGTGCGTTGGCAGATATTCTTGTGCCTCGCGGGTGGAAAATCGTAGGCACCACGCGCAGTGCGGAAAAGCTTGATGGGATCGCCGCCACAGGGGTTGAGCCGCTGTTGTGGCCCGGTACGGATCTTGCTCCGCTGGTCGCGCGGTTTCCAAATATCCTGCTCTCTGCCGGACCCGGACCTGACGGTGATCCCGTGTTGGCCGAAATGCATTGGTCATTTGCAGAACATGCGCATGGCCTGCGGTGGGTCGGCTATCTGTCCACCACAGGCGTATATGGCGACCATCAGGGTGGCTGGGTTGATGAAACAGCCCCGCTGACCCCCGCAACGCGTCGTGGGCGGGCGCGAGTCGTGGCGGAAAAGGCCTGGCAATCCGTCCCTGACATCCCGCTCCATATCTTTCGACTTGCCGGCATTTATGGCCCCGGTCGCGGCCCGTTTGCCAAGGTACAAAGCGGCAAGGCCCGGCGGATCATCAAGGAAGGTCAGGTCTTCAGCCGCATCCATGTCGAGGACATTGCGCATGCTCTGGACCTCTCGCTTGCCAGCCCTGATCCCGGCGCGATCTATAACCTTTGTGACGACGATCCTGCCCCACCGCAGGATGTGATCAGCTATGCGGCGGAACTGCTGGGATTGCCGGTGCCTCCCGCAATCCCCTACGAGGATGCCGATTTGACGCCGATGGCACGCAGTTTCTACGCTGAAAGCAAACGCGTGCGGAACGATCGTGCCAAGGCAGAGCTGGGCTGGCAGCCACGCTATCGGGATTACCGCAGTGGATTGGCTGCAATGCTCGCGACTGACCTGTGACGTCTTGCTGCGGAGGCGGTCCATGACCATATAGGGCCAAATCTTATCTAAGGGCTTCTTCATGACTTCGCAGACCCGTCTTGCCGCCTTCCTCGATTCGAGCCGGGTGCGGAATTTCATTCTGGCGGTGATCGTCTTCAACGCGATCATTCTTGGGATGGAGACATCCGCCAGCATCATGGCGCGTGCCGGTGGATTGATCCTTCTATTGGATCAGATATGTCTCGCGATCTTTGTGGTGGAACTGGCGCTAAAGCTGATCGTTTACCGCACGCGGTTTTTTCGCAACGGTTGGAACATCTTTGATTTCGTGATTGTCGGCGTCAGCCTGATTCCTGCGGCGCAAGGCATGTCGGCCTTGCGCGCCCTGCGTATTCTCAGGGTGCTTCGCGTGATTTCCGCAGCACCCAGCCTGCGCCGCGTGGTTGAGGGGTTCGTCACTGCCTTGCCCGGAATGGGGTCGGTATTCGTGCTGATGGCGCTGATCTTTTATATCGGCGCGGTCATCGCGACCAAGCTGTTCGGCAGCGCATTCCCCGATTGGTTCGGTACATTGGCGCTGTCGGGTTATTCGCTTTTCCAGATCATGACGCTCGAATCATGGTCCATGGGTATCGTTCGCCCGGTGATGGAAATCTACCCGCTGGCCTGGGCATTCTTTATCCCGTTCATCATGGTAACGACCTTCGCGGTCGTGAACCTGCTGGTCGGTCTGATCGTGAACTCGATGCAGGATGCCCATGCGGAGGAGTCCAATGCCGAAACGGGGGCCTATCGCGACGACGTCGCCGCGCGATTGGCGCGTATCGAGTCGCAGTTGGAGCGGTTGGCGGAACGGCGCTAGGCGCGCTGCACGCCAATGCGTGCGATGCCGAGGGTGTGTAGCACCTTCGCCTCGATCTGTTCCGCGTTCATACCTGCAACAGCGTACATGTCGGCAGGGCTGGCCTGATCGATGAAAGCATCCGGCAGCACCATCGAGCGATATTTCAGCCCTGTGTCGAACACGCCTTCTTCTGCCAGCAGTTGGGCCACATGGCTGCCGAAGCCGCCGATGGCACCCTCTTCGATGGTGATCAGGGCTTCGTGATCGGCGGCCAGTCGAAGGATCAACTCGTGGTCCAGCGGCTTGGCAAAGCGCGCGTCGGCAATGGTGGGGGTGATCCCCTTGGCGGTCAGCGCCTCGGCGGCTTTCTGGACTTCGGCCAAACGGGTTCCGAAGGACAGCAAAGCAACGCGTTTCCCTTCGGCGATGATCCGACCTTTGCCGATTTCCAGCACTTCGCCGCGTTCGGGCATATCGACACCGGTACCGTCACCACGCGGAAACCGGAATGCGATCGGCCCGGAATCATGCGCTGCCGCGGTCGCGACCATGTGTTTCAGTTCGGCTTCGTCTGCGGCGGCCATCACGGTAAACCCCGGCAGATTGGCCAGAAACGCGATGTCGAACGCCCCGGCATGGGTCGCGCCGTCCGCGCCGACCAGACCTGCGCGGTCAATCGCGAACCGCACCGGCAAACGTTGGATAGCCACATCATGCACAACCTGATCATAGCCACGTTGCAGGAACGTCGAATAGATCGCGCAGAATGGTTTCATCCCGCCAGCCGCCAAGGCGGCACTGAAGGTCACGCCATGCTGTTCTGCAATGCCGACATCAAAACAGCGGCTGGGATAGCGTTCCGCGAACAGGTTCAGCCCGGTCCCGTCCGGCATGGCGGCGGTTACAGCGCAAATCTTGTCGTCGCTTGCCGCCTCTTGCAGCAGGCTATCCGCGAAAACCCGTGTAAAGCTGGGCGCATTGCTGGGTGCCTTGGTCTGTTCGCCTGTAATGACGTTGAACTTGGCGGTGGCATGGCCCTTGTCGCGCGCCTGCTCGGCAGGGCCGTAGCCTTTGCCCTTCTTGGTCAGCACATGGATCAGGATCGGCCCCGTCGCGCGTTGCCGCACGGTTCGCAAGACGGGCAACAACTGGGTCATGTCGTGTCCGTCAATCGGCCCGAGATAGCTGAACCCCAACTGTTCGAAGAGTGTGCCACCAACGGCCATGCCTTTGAGCATATCCTTGGCGCGCTTTGCCCCTTCGCGGAAGGGCGGCGGCAGCAGGCTGACGGCACCGATGGCGGCTGCCTTCAAATCTTGAAAAGGTGCCTCAGCGTAAAGCCGGCTGAGATAGGCAGACATCGCGCCCACCGGCGGGGCGATCGACATCTCGTTGTCATTGAGGATCACGATCAGGCGCTTTTTGAGGTGACCGGCGTTGTTGAGCGCCTCGTAAGCCATGCCCGCGCTCATCGAGCCGTCGCCGATGACGGCAATCGCGTCGCCCAGCCCTTCGGGAATCACGCCGCCCAGATCGCGCGCCACGGCAAACCCCAATGCCGCACTGATAGAGGTCGAGCTATGCGCCGCACCGAACGGGTCATAGGGCGATTCGCTGCGCTTGGTGAATCCGCTCAGCCCATCCTTCATCCGCAAAGTACGAATACGGTCGCGGCGTTCGGTCAGGATCTTGTGCGGATAACATTGATGGCCCACGTCCCAGATGATCTTGTCGCGCGGGGTGTCGAATACCGCGTGCAGCGCCACGGTCAATTCGACAACACCAAGACCGGCCCCGAGGTGACCGCCAGTGACAGAAACGGCAGAGACGGTTTCGGCACGTAGTTCCTTGGCAACCTGCGCAAGCTGGCGGTCCGTCAGACCATGCAGGTCGGCGGGGCGGGTGATCTCGTCCAGCAGCGGTGTGTCGGTCATGGTGTTGTCCTTAGCTGTCCCGCGCAATAACGAAGCGGGCGGCGTCTCTCAAGGTGTCACCCTCTGCGCCGTAAACAGATAGCGCATCGCAGGCGATTTGCACCAGTTCGGTGGCCCGCTGTCTTGCGCCTTGCGGGCCCAGATGGGACACGAATGTTGCCTTGCCTGCATCCGCGTCCTTGCCCGTCGCCTTGCCCACGGTCGCTGCATCGCCTTCCACGTCCAGAATGTCGTCCGCGATCTGAAAAGCAAGGCCAAGTGCGCGCGCATAGGCGGCAAGTGGTGTGGTATCCGCACCAGCCATGCGCGGACCGACCAAGGCCGCCCAAGCAATCAGCGCGCCCGTCTTAGCATCTTGAAGGGTGGTAATCTCGTCAAGGCTCAGCGGAGTGGCGGCGGTTTCTGCGGCAATGTCCAATGCCTGACCGCCTACCATGCCACGCGCACCCGCAGCCTCTGCCAGGGTTTGCACCAGAACCAGCCGTGCCTCGGCGGGACAATCACACCGTGTCAGCAGGTCAAACGCCAGTGACTGAAGCGCGTCGCCCGCCAGAACGGCGGTCGCCTCGTCCCATTTGCGGTGAACTGTGGGCAAGCCGCGCCGCAGATCGTCGTCATCCATGCAGGGCAGATCGTCATGGATCAGCGAATAGGCATGCAGCGCCTCGATTGCGCCGGCCGCAGGTGCTGCCTGCGTGGCGCGCAACCCGTGCAGGCGCGCGCTTTCTAGTGCCAGAAATGCGCGCAATCCTTTGCCACCGGACGTGGCATATACCATTGCCTCACCGATCGGCCCTGTCACACCGTTCAACGCGCGGCGAATCTGTTCGCTGGCGATGCCCTGTGCGCTTGTCAAAGCCGGTTTCATGGAAAGCTGCTCATCTTTCACGCGCAGATCACAATCCTTCGACGGGCTTCGTGCCTGTCGGATTGCCGTCTCCGTCCAGTGTGATCGCGGCGACTTTCTCTTCGGCTTCTTTCAGCTTTGCCTCGCACCGTGCCTTAAGTGCCGCGCCCCGTTCATAAAGCGCGATACTCTCGTCCAGCGCGACATCGCCGCGCTCAAGCTTGCCCAGCACAGCCTCCAGTTCGGCCATCGCGGCCTCGAAACTCATCTCTTCTACGGGGGACTCGGACATATCACGCTTTCCTCAGGCTCAATTCGCTGGGACCATACCGCCATGGCACCCTGCTTGCCAGAGATCACGCTGACTTCTTTCGGTCAAACGACTAATCGGGTGCCAGCATATATCCCGCGCCGCGCACGGTTTGAAGATAGCGCGGCTGCTTTGGGTTGTCTTCGATCTTGCGGCGCAGTCGTGTGATCTGGACGTCAACCGCCCGTTCCTGTGCCTGTCCACGATCGCGGCCCAACTCCTCGACCAGCTGCGATCGACTCAATGCCGTGCCGGGCTGGGCGGCAAAAATCTTCATCAGCTGGATTTCCGTTGCCGTCAGGCGGACCATTTCTTCGCCCTGCCACAATTCGCCACGCTCCATGTCATAGCGTATGGGACCCATCGACAGCACCTTTGACGCATTTTCCTGCGGATCGGCCTGAGGCATCCGGCGCAGAATTGCATTGATGCGCAGCAACAGTTCCTTTGGTTCGAACGGCTTGGACAGGTAATCGTCCGCCCCCGCCTCGAACCCCTCGATCCGGTTGCCCGTCTCGCCTTTTGCGGTCAACAGAAGGATCGGGGTGGTTCGCGTTTCGCGTAGAAATGCTGTCAGGCTCAGGCCATTTTCGCCGGGCATCATGACGTCCAGAACGATCAGATCGAAATCCAGCCCGGAAAGAATGCGCCTTGCGTGACCGGCATCACGGGCCGCGGTCACCAGAAATCCGTTTCGCATCAAAAATTTCCGAAGCAGGGTACGGATGCGTTCATCGTCATCAACGATCAGCAGGTGGGCATCTGGCGGGCTCATGTGCCGCTGTCTTTCAGGCGCGTGTAGCTTGCGCGCATTTCAGGGTCCATCATCGCCTCCAATACAGTGCGAAAGCCGGCAACTGCCTCCGGCCCTGCGTCGCGGAACGCGGCGCGCATGCGCGCGCGCTGTGCATCCGACAAGGTCTGTTCCAAGGTGCGCCCGGATCGCGTCAAAAAGAGGTGCCTCTCGCGTTTGTCGGACCGGCCGACCTTGCTTTCTACAAGACCATCCGCAATCAAAGTGCGCAATACACGGTTAAGCGACTGCTTTGTCACACCCAATATGTTGAGCAGGTTGTTGACGGTCGTCCCCGGTGCGCGGTTGATGAAATGGATTGCGCGGTGATGGGCGCGACCATAAGCCATTTCCGCCAGGATGCGGTCAGGGTCCGCGGTAAATCCCCGGTAAGCAAAGAACATCGCTTCGATGCCCTGACGCAGCTGTTCGTCGGTAAGGAACAAAAGCGCTTCGCCGCCGGGTCGCCGATCCATGGTATATCCATTCTTTGTTATGAGATCGATATTAAGTCAGTGTTGTTGACATTCCAACCCTGAAACGTTATCGAATCGCAAGTTCCGCGCAACTATATGTCTCAGACGGCATAAGTTTCGCAACTTTAGGAAACAAACTTGACCAAAGGGGCACTCTCATGAGTTCATATGCTGATCGCGACGGTTCTATCTGGATGGATGGCAAGCTCATCCCCTGGCGTGAAGCGAATGTTCATATTTTGACCCATGCGATGCATTACGCATCCTCTGTTTTCGAGGGAGAGCGCGCGTATGGTGGCAAGATCTTCAAAAGTCGCGAGCATTCGGAGCGTTTGAAGCGGTCCGCGCAGATGATTGATTTCGAAATCCCTTATACCGTAGACGAGATCGAGGCCGCCAAGGTCGAAGTCCTCGCGGCGAGCGGTCTGAAAGATGCCTATGTGCGTGCAGTCGCGTGGCGGGGCGCAGGCGAGGACATGGGTGTCGCCTCAGCGCGCAATCCGGTCCGCATGGCCATCGCCGTGTGGGAATGGGGTGCCTATTACGGCGACGCCAAGATGAAGGGTGCCAAGCTCGACATTTCGAAATGGAAGCGTCCCAGCCCTGAAACGATCCCGAGCCACGCCAAGGCGGCGGGCCTCTACATGATCTGCACGATGTCAAAACACGCCGCCGAGGCGAAGGGGTGCAGCGACGCGATGATGTTCGACTATCGCGGCTACGTCGCCGAAGCGACGGGGGCCAACATCTTTTTCGTGAAGGATGGCGAGGTACATACGCCCGACCCTGACTGTTTTCTTAACGGCCTTACGCGCCAGACGGTTATCGGCATGTTGCGCGATAAACAGATCAAGGTTCATGAGCGCCATATCATGCCGGAAGAGCTGGAAGGTTTCGAGCAATGCTGGCTGACAGGCACCGCTGCCGAAGTGACCCCGGTAGGGCAGATCGGCGACTACAATTTCGATGTGGGCGCGCTGACGCGGGATATCGCGCAGAGCTACGAAAAGCTTGTGCGGGAATAATCCCGCATACCTGAACATTGATGTGCAGCGAAACGGGCCGGAGAAATCCGGCCCTTCTTCAATCGCGCGGTTACGTTTTGCCGCCGTTGTCCATCTAAGCCTCGCGCGCGCCGAGATTTTGGACGCGCGCGGATTCTGCGGAGCGAAAGTCGGTTCCCGGAAGGGGACCGACCATTCTCAATAAAGCGCGACCGGATTGATCATCGCCTGTACTGACCCCTGTATCCTTGGCTGTCCCAGAACGAACATGAATTCGTTGACGCCCTCGCGCAAAAGCGGACCGACATTCATCGTTTCAAGGATGTATATACCGTTATCTTTCAGCAGGGTAACGTGGCCGTAAAAAACCTTGTCCCCTTCCGCTGGTGGTACCGCATCCAGACCCCATGTATCGGCACCGACCGCCATCGGGTTCAGCGATGCAAGGTAGACCGCGCCCGCATTGGAGATCCCCGGCTCCGCCGATCCCCATTCCGCCGGTGAGGAGTCGAGCATGTTTTCGGTCCAGCCGGTGTGGAACAGGATGATGTCGCCTTCGCCCATCGTGACGCCCTGTGCCTCTGCGGCGGCCTTGATTTCTTCCTCGCCAAAGCTCTCGCCTGCCTCCAGCATGTCCTTGCCGGCGTGGGCGGCCATGTCGATGATGACGGCACGGCCTACCAGCGGCGGTACGTCATGGGTGCCAAGCTTGGTCAGACCTGTAATGGCGCTGATTTCCTTTTCATCGAGGCAGTTATAATACTGTCCGTTCTCGCCAAGATGCCCCAACCCATCAAGCTGAGAGCCGATGCCGATCCAGGTTTGCAGGATGTCGTCGTTGTAGTTGCCCTCATAGCCGAAACCGGACAGTTTTTGTCCGCCGTGCTGGCCCGGCTGGACAACCTGCAAGCTGAGCGATCTTGGTGGAAAGGCGGGCGTATCGGGGCCGATGGTGATGCCCAGCGGCATGGACTTGCCTTGCTTGATCAGTTTTGCCGCCTCCAGCGTGCGTTCTGGTGTCACCAGATTGGCTGACCCGATCGTGTCCTCCGCCCCCCATTTCGATGGCACGCAGTCTTGAGCGAACGCCGTCGTTGCGCCAAGGCCAAGAACCGCCAGGGCCGCCATTATTATTTGTCTAGACATATTATCCTCCCAGAAAACGAAGCCGTGTCAGCGGCTTTCCAGGCGGTCAGGCTAACACGGAATTCGATTCTGAAAAGCGCGCGTTTCCCGTGTGGCGGGAGCCGGGCTTCAGTAGTCGATCCCGCGCTGGGCTTTGATCCCAGCCTTGAAGGGATGCTTTTGCTCGCGGAACTCGGTCACCAGATCGGCGTATTCACAAAGCTCGGGCTTGGCATCACGGCCAGTGAGGATCACGCCAGTGCGTTTGTCGCGCGCTTCCAGCCCCGCGATGACATCATCCGTGGACAGGTAATCATAGCGCATCGCTATGTTGATCTCATCCAGCACGATCAGATCGTAGTCGCCACTTTCCATCATTTCGCGTGCCTTTGCATAGGCGGCCTGAGCGGCGGCGATGTCGCGATCCTTGTCCTGTGTATCCCAGGTGAACCCTTCGCCCATGGTGTGCCACGTCACCTCGCCAAGCCGGTCGAAGAACAGGCGCTCGCCGGTTTTCCATTTACCCTTGATGAACTGCACCACGCCGACTTTCTGTTTCCAGCCCAGCGCGCGGATCGCGACGCCGAAAGCGGACGAGGATTTTCCCTTGCCTGCGCCTGTATGCACCAGCACAAGCCCCTTTTCCGGATCGCGCAGCTCTGCCACCTTGGCGCGCTGCTCGGCTTGGCGTTCTTGCATCTTTTGCTTGTGATCGTCGCTCATTGGGGTCTCCAATTCGGGTTTCAGGCTTTGGGGTCGGTTACGGCGCGAGCCTTGCCACGCTCCAGACCCAGTTGACGTTCGCGCCAGATGACCAGCGCACCGGCGGTGATGACAAGGGCAGCACCGGCAAGCATCACCAGCGTCGGAAGCTCTCCGAACCAGAGATAGCCGATGATGATCGCGAACAGCATCGAGGTATAGTCGTAAGGGGCCAGCATCCCCGCTGTCCCAAAGCGGTAGGCGGAGGTCACAAGTATCTGCGCGGCACCGCCGATAAAACCGGCCGCTATCAGCAACGCGAGTGTCTCCATGCGCAGGGCAACCCAGCCGAACGGAAGCGTCAGCAGCGCCAGCACCGACGCTGTGGCGGAGAAATAAAAGACGATCGCGGCGGTATGTTCTGTCTGTACCAGTTGCCGGATGTGGATCTGGACAAGGCTCCGCATCATGGTTGCAATCAGGATCAGGATCGCGCCGACGGTCGCCGTGTCCTCAAGCGAGGCGGTTGTGCCAAGGCGGGGAGACAGAATGATGAGAACGCCGACCAACCCCATCGCAACGGCAGTGAGGCGTATCAGGCGGATCCGCTCGCCCAGCAGAATGGCGGCGAGGATCAGCGTGAAGATCGGTGTGGCGAAGCCGATGGCGGTTACTTCGGGCAAGGGCAGCATGCCAAGCCCGGTGAACGTCAGCCCCATCGCCACCGTACCGAACAGCCCGCGCCAGACATGGCCCATCGGGCTTTGCGGGATCAGGCCCACACGAAGCTGCCCGCGGTGCGCCAGCCAGACAATGATGACGGGAATCGCGAAAAACGACCGAAAGAAGACGGCCTGACCTGCCGGCACCTCGTCCGAAGTCGCCTTGATCAGCGCGGCCATCAAGGTAAAGAGGAAGATCGCGCAGACCTTGAGGCCGACGCCAAGGGCCGGACTGGAGGAGAAATCCTCTACCTTCATTGGATCAGCTTTCCGTCCCGATAATGCCCTGGTTTTGTCCGATCTGACCGCGGTGCAACAGCAGGTGATCAAGGATCACACAGGCCATCATCGCCTCGCCCACCGGCACGGCACGGATCCCGACGCAAGGATCATGTCTGCCCTTGGTGATGATCTCGGTGTCTTCGCCCTGCCTGGTGATCGTCTTGCGCGTGGTCAGGATGCTGGAGGTCGGTTTGACGGCAAAGCGGACGACAATGTCCTGACCCGTGCTGATCCCGCCTAGTATGCCGCCCGCATGGTTGGATGAATATTCCGGCCCGTCCGGACCCATGCGAATCTCATCTGCGTTTAACTCTCCGGTCAGCATCGCGGCGGACATGCCTTCACCGATCTCTACGCCCTTGACGGCATTGATGCTCATCATCGCAGCGGCAAGATCGGTGTCCAGCTTGCCGTAAACCGGCGCACCGATGCCGGCAGGAACGCCGCGTGCGGTAACTTCGATAATCGCCCCTACGCTGCTGCCGGACTTGCGCAGACCGTCGAGGTATTCCGCCCAATCGGCCGCCGCCTTGGCATCCGGTACCCAGAACGGGTTCTGGTCGATCTGGTCCAGGTCAAAGGCATTGCGATCAATCTTGTGCGGTCCCATCTGCACCATGTACCCGGTGATCCGAACCTGCGGCGCAATCGCCTTGATCGCCTCGCGGGCCAGACCGCCTGCGGCAACGCGGGACGCCGTTTCGCGCGCGGAGGACCGCCCGCCGCCACGATAATCGCGGATGCCGTATTTCTGGAAATAGGTGATGTCGGCGTGGCCCGGACGGAATTTATCCTTGATGTCGCCATAATCCTTGGAGCGTTGATCCGTGTTTTCAATCATCAACTGCACAGGCGTGCCGGTCGTAACCCCTTCGAAAGTGCCCGAAAGGATGCGCACCTCATCCGCCTCGCGCCGCTGCGTAGTGTACTTGTTCTGCCCCGGTTTGCGCTTGTCGAGCCAGTGCTGGATCATCGATTCGTCTATGGCGACGCCCGGCGGGCACCCGTCAACCGTGGCACCAATCGCTGGTCCGTGGCTTTCGCCCCAGGTGGTCACACGAAAGAGATGGCCAAAACTGTTTATCGACATGAGACGGCTCCTTTTGCCAAGGGCTTATCGCCCGCGCCCCGGTCCCTCAAGGGATTTCGGCTTGTCATTCGTGACGCTGGTCCCTAGTTGTTGACGAACCTCGGGGGGCCACTGGCTGAGATGTGCATAGCACGGACCCGTTGAACCTGAACCGGTTAACACCGGCGGAGGGAAGGTCTGGACATCCATCCAACACCTCTCGACGCCGCATATTGGAGGATGCCATGAAGTATCTTGCGTTTGCTGCAGCAACCATGACTGCCACCACCGCTTTGGCCGAAGGGCCGGAGCTTGTCGTCTATACCTATGACAGTTTCGTATCGGAATGGGGTCCGGGGCCTGCAATCGAGGCGGCATTCGAAGCGGAATGTGCCTGTGATCTGAATTTCGTCGGTATGGGCGACGGGGCCGCCTTGTTGGCGCGTTTGCGGCTCGAGGGTGCGCGGTCCGACGCGGATGTAGTGCTGGGGCTTGATACAAGCCTGATCGCCGCGGCCAAGGAAACCGGACTGTTCGCGCCGACCGCTGTCAGGGCGGATTATAGGCTGCCGATCACTTGGGAAGATGAGGTCTTTGTGCCGTATGACTGGGGCTATTTCGCCTTTGTCCATGACGCAGGACTCGAAGCACCGGCGAATTTCAAGGCGTTGGGCGAAAGCGATCTGAAGATCGTTATACAGGATCCGCGCTCATCCACTCCCGGTCTGGGTCTGCTGATGTGGGTAAAGGCCGCCTATGGCGACGACGCCCCGGTGATCTGGGACGGGCTGGCAGACAATATCGTGACTGTGACCAAAGGATGGTCCGAAGCGTATGGCCTGTTCCTCGAAGGCGAGGCTGACATGGTCCTCAGCTATACGACTTCGCCCGCCTATCATCTCATTGCCGAAGAAGACGACAGCAAATCCGCGGCTCTGTTTGATGAAGGGCATTACATGCAGATCGAAGTGCTGGGCAAATTGGCCGGAACCGATCAGGGCGCGTTGGCCGACCAGTTCATGGAATTCATGGTTTCGGATGCTGCGCAGTCTGTGCTGCCCACGACCAACTGGATGTATCCGGCGGTGATCCCCGATGCGGGATTGCCAAAGGGTTTCGAGACCCTTGTCGTTCCTGAAAAGGCTCTCTTGGTGCCGGCGGCGGACGTGCCCGCAATCCGGGATGAGGCGCTGGCAGAGTGGCTGACCGCGCTTTCAAGATAACCCCGCGCCTAGGGGCGGGTGCAGCGGGGTTACTCGTGGCGCTCGTCTTGCTGGCGCTGGGCGGCGTCTTGGCGCGGGCCGAGTTCGGAACCGGACTGCGCCCGGCGGAATGGGCGGCGATCCGCTTTACGGTGCTGCAGGCGGCGCTTTCGGCCCTGCTGTCAGTCGGACTTGCGATCCCCGTGGCGCGGGCGCTGGCGAGACGCCGGTTCAGGGGGCGCGCCATCCTGGTGACGCTGCTTGGTGCGCCCTTCATCCTTCCGGTGATCGTCGCGGTGTTCGGTTTGATCGCTGTTTTCGGGCGCTCGGGTTGGATCAACGGTGCGCTGGGCGCGGTCGGATTACCCGAAGTGTCGATCTACGGTTTCCATGGTGTCGTGCTGGCACATGTGTTTTTCAATCTGCCTCTGGTAACGCGCCTTTTGTTGCAAGGTTGGCAAGGAATCCCGTCTGAGCAATTCCGGCTGGCAGCGCAGTTGCGGCTGACCCCGCGCGCGGTGTTTCTGACGCTTGAACGCCCGATGTTGCGCCAAACCGCGCCGGGCGCGCTGGCGCTGGTGTTCGTGATCTGCCTGACCAGTTTCGCTGTGGCGCTGACGCTGGGGGGCGGTCCGCGTGCAACGACGGTAGAGCTTGCGATCTATCAGGCATTCCAGTTCGATTTCGACCTGGGCCGCGCGGCGCTTTTGACGCTGGTGCAGCTGGTGCTGGCTGGTGGTACCGCGCTGCTTGCGATGCGTTTCGTGCCTGAGCTCGCTGTCGGCGGCGGTTTGGACCGGCCTTTGCGCCGTTGGGATGCACAAGGCGGACTGGTGCGACTGCTCGACGGCGTATTGATCGCGCTGGGGGCTGGTTTCTTGCTGTTACCCCTGATTTCCGTAGTCCTGCGCGGGGTGAGCGGCTTGTCGCAGATGCCTGCGTCTGTCTATCTGGCCACCGGAAATTCCCTGATGGTTGCAGGGCTGAGCGTGACGCTCACCCTTGCGCTCGCCCTGCCGATGGCAGGCTGGATCGCTTCGCGGTCGCGGGGCGGGGTGGAGGCCGTGGGGCTCCTTGGTCTTGCCGCTTCGCCGCTGATGATCGGGACAGGGTGGTTCATCCTGATCAACCCGGTGATCAGCCCGTCCGCACTGGCGCTTCCGGTCACGGCAATTGTCAACGCGATGATGGCGCTGCCGTTCGCTGTACGGGTTCTGGTGCCGCCCATGCGGAATCTGCTGGAGCGTTTCCTGCCGTTGACTCAGACACTGGGAATGCAGGGCTGGCCGCTTTGGCGCTGGGTGATCCTGCCGCGTCTGCGTCCGCAGATCGGGTTTGCTGCGGGGCTTTCGGGGGCCTTGTCGATGGGCGACCTGGGCGTGATCGCGTTGTTCGCTGACCCCGAACGTGTGACGCTGCCCTTGCAGATGTACCGCCTTATGGGAGCCTACCGCATGGACGCGGCAGCGGGTGCCGCGCTTTTGCTCCTGGTATTGAGCCTTGGTGTGTTTTGGGTCTGCGACAAGGGAGGGCGCTGGGGTGCTGAAGCTTGAGGATTTGTTGATCGTCCAGGATGATTTCGAGCTGCGCGCAGACTTCATGTTGGAGGCCAGGCGCAAATATGCAGTTATCGGGCCTTCGGGCGCGGGAAAATCGACGCTTTTGGGCGCACTGTGCGGTTTTGTACCGCTGACGTCAGGCCGGATTTTGTGGGAAGGGGCGGATATCACCGCGAGCCATCCGGGCAGGCGGCCGATAACGATCCTGTTTCAGGACAACAACTTGTTTCCCCATCTGAGCGTGCGGCAAAATGTGGGGTTGGGCATCAGGCCGGATCTACGCTTGTCACCGGAAGAAAAAGAAGATGTCGACGCCGCGTTGCAGCGTGTCGGGTTGCTGGTGCATGCAGAGGCACGGCCGGGCAACCTGTCTGGCGGTCAGCAAAGCCGAACGGCGCTCGCGCGGGTTCTGGTCCAGGCCCGGCCACTGGTTCTGTTGGACGAACCGTTTGCAGCTTTGGGACCTGCGCTAAGGATGGAAATGCTGGATCTGGTCCAGGATCTGGTGGCAGAAACCGGGGCCTCGCTGGTGATGGTTACACATGCGCCCGATGACGTGCGTCGGATCGCGGACGAGGTAATCTTTGTCGAAGGTGGACGCGCGCAAGCGCCGCAACCGGCGGCGGAGTTGATGGAAAACCCGCCGTCTGAGTTGCGGGCGTACCTCGGCTGAGTTAGCCGGAATTTTCAAAAATTCCGGACCAAATTTTTTTTTGGTAAAATTTGGATTGGCGTCGCGTCGTGGCATTGCGCCACTTACCGTTGGTGGGGAATTTCACGCCGCCCTGATAATGACGGCACATTGCCAAGTCACGGCTTGATCTGCAATACGCGAAGAATCCAGTCAGGAGGAAACCGATGCACCCCAATCCGATCTACCACGATGCGGACGCTGCGCATAATCTCGACTACGCGCGGGAAGTCGGGTTCGGTGTCTTGGCCGTGAATGGGGCGGAGGGCCCGTTGCTGAGCCACATTCCATTTCTTCTGAGCGACGACGCGGCCACGGTCGATCTGCATCTGGTGCGGTCTAATCCGATCGTGCGCAACTTAAGGGAGCCGGTCCCGGCCCGGATCGCGGTAACCGGCCCGGATGCGTATGTATCGCCCGACTGGTATGGCGTCGCGGATCAGGTGCCGACGTGGAACTATGTCGCTGTGCATCTGACGGGAACGTTGGAGTTGCTGCCGCAGGAAGCCATCCGGGATGTGCTGGACCGTCAGTCGGCGCATCTTGAGGCGCGGCTGTTGCCAAAGACACCCTGGACCACCGCCAAGATGATGCCGGACGCGTTGGACCGGCTGTTGCGCCAGATCGTCCCGTGCCGGATGACGGTCACCGTCGTGGATGGCACCTGGAAGCTGAGCCAGAACAAGCCCGGTGCTGTGCGCCTTTCCGCTGCGGCCGGGATCGAGGCTGGTGGCTTTGGCACGGAGCCGCGCGTGATGGCGGCGCTGATGCGGGGCGTCGGTCCCTCCGACTAATGGTGATTGCGTGGCGGCGCGCGAATGTAGATAGTTTATTCATTCCCTCCAGCTAGGAACCCAAACATGAAGCTTTATTACGCCCCGACATCGCCTTACGTGCGCAAATGCATGATCGTACTGCATGAAACCGATCAGCTTGGCGATGTGGCGCTGGTAGATGCCGTGACAACACCGATCGCGCCGGACCAGGAACTGCTCGTGAAGAATCCGCTGTCCAAGGTGCCGGCGCTGGAACGGCCCGATGGCCCGACGCTGTACGATAGTCGGGTCATATGCGCCTATCTGGATGCGCGCGGCGGGGATAAACTTTATCCGCAAGGCGCACGGCGATGGGATACGCTTGTGTTGGAGGCGACGGCGGACGGAATCCTGGATGCCGCACTTCTGATGATCTACGAATCGCGTCTGCGTCCCGAAGAAAAGCGGATGTCGGAATGGGTGGATGGCCAATGGGACAAGGTCGCGCGGGCCTGTGCGGCACTGAACACCCGTTGGATGAGCCATCTGCAAGGGCCGTTGGATATGGGCCAGATCGCGGTTGGTTGTGCGCTGGCCTATCTTGATTTCCGCCACGATGCGCGCGGTTGGCGCAAGGGGAATGATGCGCTGGCTGATTGGTTCGCCAAATTCGAATCGCGGCCGTCCATGCAGGCGACCGTTCCACCGGCGGCATGAGATGGCGCTTGTTGGAGCACCTTTCAACGTCCTGACTGTCAGCCTGCGACGGTTTGCGCGTCCAAGACATCTGGACGAAGCCCGCGCAGCCCGTTAGATAGCCCTGAAACTGGGTGGCAATTAATCGCCACCACCATGCCTGTCGGCCAAAAATGGCCCAAGATTTGGAGAAAGCCCGTGTCTCAAGCAGAAGATCACGCAGGTAACCGGAGGGACTTCCTCTATTATGCAACCGCAGGCACCGGTGCAGTGGCCGTTGGGGCCGCCGTCTGGCCGCTGGTCAACCAGATGAACCCCTCCGCCGATGTTCTGGCGCTGGCTTCCATCCAGGTTGATGTTTCGGGAATCGAGCCGGGGACGCAGCTTACGGTCAAATGGCTCGGCAAACCGGTTTTTATCCGCCGCCGCACCGACGAGGAAATCGAAGCGGCCCGCAGCGTGGACATAAGCGAATTGCCTGATCCGAATGCGGAGAACTTCAACCTCGCCGCTGGCGTTCCGGCGACCGATGAGAACCGGGCGCTGGATGAAACCGGCGAATGGCTTGTGATGATTGGCGTGTGTACGCACCTGGGATGTGTCCCCCTCGGAGAAGCAGGCGATTTTGGCGGATGGTTCTGCCCGTGCCATGGCTCTCACTACGACACCGCGGGACGTATCCGCAGAGGCCCCGCTCCTACGAACCTGCCCATTCCTGTGGCAGAGTTCCTGGACGAAGCCACGATCAAACTGGGTTAAGGGAGAGAACAGATGGCTGGTATTCCTCACGACCATTATGAACCAAAATCCGGCGGCGAAAAATGGATGGCGCGGCGTTTGCCTATAATTGGGCTGCTGTATGACACATTGATGATCCCGACGCCCAAGAATCTCAACTGGATGTGGATCTGGGGCATCGTGCTGACGTTCTGTCTGGCGCTGCAAATCGTGACCGGCATCGTTCTGGCGATGCATTACACGCCGCATGTGGACATGGCGTTCGCGTCGGTTGAACACATCATGCGCAACGTGAACGGCGGCTACATGCTGCGCTACATGCACCAGAACGGCGCTTCGCTGTTCTTTATCGCGGTTTATGCGCATATTTTCCGCGGACTGTATTATGGGTCCTACAAGGCCCCGCGCGAGATCACGTGGATCATCGGGATGCTCATCTACCTGCTGATGATGGCGACGGCATTCATGGGCTACGTTTTGCCCTGGGGTCAGATGTCCTTCTGGGGCGCGACTGTTATCACCGGTCTCTTCGGTGCGATCCCATGGATCGGCGAAAGCTTGCAAACGCTGCTGCTTGGCGGACCTGCGGTCGAAAATGCGACACTCAACCGGTTCTTCTCGCTGCATTATCTGCTGCCCTTCGTCATTGCCGGTCTCGTGATCGTCCACATCTGGGCCTTCCACACCACCGGCAACAACAACCCCACCGGCGTTGAAGTGCGGCGCGGTTCCAAGGAAGAAGCGCAAAAGGACACGTTGCCGTTCTGGCCCTATTTCGTGATCAAGGACCTGTTCGCGCTGGCGGTGATTATGGCGGTTTTCTTTGCGGTCGTTGGCTTCATGCCTAACTACCTTGGCCACCCTGACAACTATATCGAAGCGAACCCGCTCTCGACCCCTGCGCATATCGTTCCTGAATGGTATTTCCTGCCCTTCTACGCAATCCTGCGGGCATTCACGTCCGATGTCTGGGTGGTGCAGATCGCGTATTTCGTGACCGGTGGTATCATCGACGCCAAATTCTTTGGTGTGTTGGCGATGTTCGGCGCGATTGCGGTGATGGCTGTCGCGCCGTGGCTGGACACCTCCAGCGTGCGGTCAGGCCGTTACCGCCCAATGTTCAAGTGGTGGTTTGCGCTGTTGATCGTGGATTTCTTTGCGCTGATGTGGCTGGGTGCCATGCCTGCCGAAGAACCCTATGCAACCTTCTCTTTGATCGCTTCTGCATATTGGTTCGGCTACTTTCTGGTGATCCTTCCATTGCTTGGTGTGATCGAGAAACCGCAGCCACAACCAGAAACCATCGAGGCCGACTTTGACGCGCATTACGCGCCGAAGGTTGGCGGAACGAAAACGCTCGTCAATCCGGCGGAGTAAATGGACATGAAACTGATGAAAAAACATATCCTTTCCGCCATGATGGCAATGTTCCTGGCACCTGCCGCATTCGCGGCGGGCGAGGCCGCGTATATCGAGAATGTGGACTTCCCGTTTGACGGTCCTTTCGGGACTTATGACGTGAACCAGCTTCAGCGCGGCCTGCAGATCTACACTGAGGTTTGCGCGGCTTGCCACGGGCTGCAATATGTCGCGCTGCGCACGCTCGCCGATGAAAGCGGACCCAACCTGCCCGAAAACCAGATGCGCGCCTATGCAGAGCAATTCGAGGTATTCGACGCCGATCTCGATGATTTCCGTCCCGCAACGCCGGCGGATCATTTCCCGGGATCAAATCTCGAAAATGCACCTGATCTGTCGCTGATGGCCAAGGGCCGTGCAGGATTCCATGGACCCTATGGATTGGGGATCAACCAGTTTTTCAAAGGAATCGGCGGTGCAGAGTATATTGCGGCGCTGTTGCACAGCTATACCGGCGAAGAGCGAGAGCAGGCGGGTGTGACACTGTATGAGAACACCGTATTCCCCGGTGGCTGGATCGCGATGGGGCCGCCGCTGTCGGATGATATCGTCGAATTCGCTGATGGTCACTCCGCAGACGTTAAAAGCATGTCCGAAGACGTCGCTGCCTTCCTGATGTGGACGGCAGAACCCAAGCTTGCCGCGCGCAAGCAGGCTGGTTTTGCGGGTGTCGTATTCCTTACGCTGCTGTCTGTGCTGCTGTATCTGACCAACAAGCGCCTTTGGGCGCGGGTCAAGCACAAAGACTAGACCGCGCCTCGCATAGCGACTGCATGTACAAAGAAATAGGCCCTCTTGCGTAAGACGCAGGAGGGCCTTCTTGCTTGAACTGACCTGACTTTAGGAGTGGGTAGCCGTCAGAGCAGTCTGAAAATAACGGGATCGGATCAAGCGAACATCGCCCCAATGTGCGGTTTACCGATGCTTAGCACCCATCCCCGCCAACCCGATCCCGGCTGGATTTAAAACCACTCTGAGACCATCCGAAAAATAAGAGGCCATAGAACCAGAGCAGCAACACTATGTCTCAACCTAAACGGGATCGGTGGTCGTCGTCTGTGAACTGGGTCACAGAGACATCAGGATTCGAATTCTTTTGAAAGTTCTTCCAAAGCCTGCCTGTCGAGCACCCGCAACCCGCCCCGCGTCGATTCGACATATCCGGAACGTCCCCAGCCGGAGAGTATTTTTGAAACCGCTTCCCGGCTGGCACCGGCAAACTCTGCCAGTTCGGACTTTGAAAGGGACAGCATCGGCGTGGCGTGATCGTCATGCACCGTGAGATGCAGCACCTTGCCAGCCAGCCTCGCGGCGAGTGGTTGGAACACCTGTTCGCTCAGTTGATGGCCCATCCAGCGCATGCGTTGACCTGCAAGACGTAGCATTTCGATGCCAAGTTCAGGGTTTTCGCGCATTGCACCAAGGATATCTTCGCTACTGACAACCCAAAGACGCGAAGGCTCCAGCGCAGTAACGGTTGCCGTGCGGGGACCGGGATCAAAGAATGCGATCTCGCCAAAAATAGCCCCTTCGTGCATCACATCCAGCGACAGTTTACGCCCGCCTACAGAGATGACGCTGAACTCCAACGCGCCGGATCGAATCGCATACAGGCTGTCGCCAGTATCGCCATGCCTGAACAGAACGTCCCCGGCATCCAGCACCACCTCTTGGGCAAGTCGGGACAATACGTCTTGCAGAGCCGTAGAAGCATCGGCAAGAAAGCCGACATTGATCCGGTCAAAATCGCGCATATGGTTCCAATCTAAGCAATCGGGAGGTTAAGCTATCAAACGGCAACCGGCAAGGAAACAGGCGCTGTATCAGGCGGTTAGGCTTAGGCCATCGCTGCCTGAAACCACGACTTCCACGATTTCTCCGATCGGCTGCGGCGTGCCAAAATGGACTTCGGCAAACTGTTCCGTCCGGCCCATCGCTGCGCTTTCTATCAGGACATGATGCCGCATGCCCACCTGCGCCTGCATATGTCGCGCGACTTGGCGGGTGCCGGCGGCACGCAAGAGCGCTGCGCGCTCTTTTATGTCGCGACCATTAACCGCAGGCATCCGTGCGGCGGGCGTGCCGGGTCGAGGCGAGTAGGGAAAGACATGTAGCCAGGTGAGGTCGCATTCTTCTACCAGCCGTAACGAGTTGTCGAACATTGCGTCGGTTTCCGTCGGAAAACCTGCGATAATGTCCGCCCCAAAGGTCATATCAGGTCGCAGTCGTCGCGCCTCCTGGGCGAATCTGATGGCGTCATCGCGCAGGTGCCGCCGCTTCATCCGTTTGAGAACCATGTCGTCGCCATGTTGCAGCGACAGGTGCAGGTGCGGCATCAAACGCGGCTCGGTCGCGATGGCCTGCATCAGGTTGTCATCCACCTCAATGGAATCAATCGAACTGATCCGCAGGCGTTGCAGATCCGGCACCAGTCTCAGGATGCGCATCACCAGATCGCCCAAGCGCGGTGCG
This sequence comes from Sulfitobacter sp., assembly GCA_024637305.1. Taxonomy (GTDB): domain Bacteria; phylum Pseudomonadota; class Alphaproteobacteria; order Rhodobacterales; family Rhodobacteraceae; genus Sulfitobacter. Next base: position 1,460 of record JAGXFI010000068.1, on the reverse strand, counting down.
GCAGGCAGGTCTGCACCCCAACTGGTGAGGTCAACGCCGGTCAGGACCACTTCGTTGAAACCTTTGTCCACCAATCGCTTGATCTGGTCCACTACAACGCCCGCTGGCACCGACCGTGAGTTGCCGCGCCCATAGGGGATAATGCAGAATGTGCAGCGATGATCACAGCCGTTCTGAACCTGTACATAGGCGCGGCTGCGGGTCCCGAAGCCGTCGATCAGGTGGCCAGCGGTTTCGGTGACGGACATGATGTCGTCGACCTGTATCGCCTCGGTGGAACCGATAAAGTCGGCGGCAAGACCTTGCCAGGTGCCCGCCTGCATCTTTTCCGTGTTCCCGATAACGGCGTCGACCTCTGGCATTGCGGCGAATGTTGCCGGTTCTGTTTGCGCCGCGCAACCGGTGACGATCAGTCTTGCGTCAGGGTTGGCCTTGCGCAATTTGCGGATGTCCTGCCGTGCCTTGCGGACGGCTTCTGCGGTCACGGCGCAGGTATTCACGACGACAGCATCACGCAGACCAGCCTCGCCGGCCAATTCCTTCATCGCCTCCAGTTCGTAGGCATTCAGGCGGCAACCGTGGTTGGAAAAGATCGGCGCGCTCATGTCAGGCTGTCCAGAAACTCGGGCGACAATACGCCATCAAATACGTGCATTGTCGGGCCGGTCATCCAGACGCCGTCATCGCGCCAATCGACCCACAGTGTTCCACCGTCAAGATCGATGCGCACTTTGCGGCCCGTCAACCCGCGGCGGGCTGCTGCCACTGCCACGGCACAGCTGGAAGACCCCGATGCCCATGTGACGCCCACGCCACGCTCCCACACGCGCATCCGCAAGTGGTCCGGGCCAACGACCTGAGCGATCTGAACATTCGTTCGTTCGGGAAAGAGCGGATGGTGCTCATGTGGGGGGCCGAAAGTTGCGAGATCGACAGCCCCAATGTCCTGAACGAAAAACGTGCAATGTGGATTGCCCATGCCGGTCGCCACAGGTGTCCCGTCGATCGGCAGGGAAAGGGTATCCATTTCAGACGCGAGAGGAATTTCGGCCCAGTCCAGCTGCGGCTGGCCCATATTCACCGATGTCATTGCCCCACCCGCATCTTCGGCACGCAGCGCACCGCGGTCGGTGGTAAGGTTCAGCGCTGTCTTTCCGCTCTCGTTCATCAGAAACCGGGCGATACAGCGGGTCGCATTTCCGCAGGCGGCCGAGGTGGAGCCGTCTGCGTTATAAAACGTCAGATGAGCGTCGCCATTGCCGGACGATATGACGGCAAGCTGGTCGAACCCGACCCCGAAATGTCGATCTGCGATGCCTGTAACCAAAGCCGGATGAAGCGGGATTTCACGGTCACGCGCATCCAGCACGACAAAGTCGTTTCCAAGCCCGTGCATTTTCATGAAGGGCAAACCGGAGATCGTTGAAGCGCTCATGTCGCGCATATAACCGTGACGGGTC
>JAGXFI010000010.1 GCA_024637305.1 Sulfitobacter sp. | reverse complement strand
TCTTTTATCCCAGTACGGCGGAGCCGCACAAGATTACATATACGCAAATTTCGGCCTCTACCCAGACCTCAACCGCCGCAGCGTTTTTCCGCATCCTCGACCGCCGCAGTGAAACCGAGAAGCGAGAACGTATCCTCAGTCTTCGTTCCACGGCCAGACACACCTGTCGCAACCGCATCGACGCCGCGCTTCATGGCTGCGACAATCTTGCTGTCGTCTTCGGGCGTCGCGGGCCATGCCCACTCACCTTCGGTGAACATCTCGAACTCATCGCCTGAGATGTTGAGGTTCACGGTGGAGCCGCTCGCAAAAGGATAGCCGCCGGTAAAGGCCACCTGCCCTTTCGCACCTGCGCCGGGACGGTAAAACACCATCAGCAGCGTCTGACCCCGCGTCACCGCCACCACACGCCCGTCACGCGAGTTGACCGATTCCTTGGGCGTCGCAACACCCCAACACTCGGTCGGGTTCTCTTCGACGAAAACGCTCCAGTCTGTGTTGTTGGCGACGTTGTTCGTGCTCACATCCTGAGCGAATGTGGTGCCGCCAATCACGCAAAGCGCCATCGTCAACGCGCCGGTTCTCAAAATTCCCATTTACAGCCTCCAGCCGTCCGTAACCTCAATATCAAGCCGTGTCCGGCAGCTCTTTTCCGGCTGCCTCTTGTAAAACGCGGCGTTGTTGTCGACAACAAGCATCTTAACGCCAAAGACGCGAGTGACGAAAGGCCGATTGGCAGGTTTTTGCTTAGAAAAGGATGTGAAATGAACCCTCCAGTAGCGGTTGCCGAGATATGGCGCGGCCCTTTTCTTGAAAGCATCCACACAGCCCATGCCGTGATCTGCGACTCATCGGGTCAGATCGTCGAAGCCTGGGGCGATCCGGACAAGGTGATCCTGCCGCGCAGCTCTTCCAAGATGATCCAGGCGCTGCCGCTGATTAACTCGGGCGCTGCCGACAAAGCGGGTTTGGGGACCGAACAACTGGCGCTTGCCTGCGCGTCCCATCAGGGCGCTGCAATCCATACGGACCGCGTCGGCGCATGGCTGAAAACGCTCGGACTGGACGACCACGCCTTCCGCTGCGGCCCACAAGAGCCGGACGACCGTGACGCGCGCGATGCGCTGATCCGCGCGCATGAACAACCCTGCCAGATACACAACAACTGTTCTGGTAAACACGCAGGATTCCTTACCCTGACCAAATTCCTCGATGCAGGGCCAGATTATGTCGATCCCGAACATCCGGTGCAAAAGGCATGCCTCGATGCGTTCGAAACCGTGACCAATGAAACCAGCCCGGGCTATGGCATTGACGGGTGTTCCGCGCCAAACTACGCGTGCAGCCTGCACGGTATGGCACGCGCCATGGCGCATTTTGCCGCCGCTCCCGACGGGTCCGCCGAAGCCCGGCTGCATCAGGCGATGCGGCTACATCCCGATTTGGTCGCCGGCGAAACGCGCGCCTGTACGGAACTGATGCGCGCAATGGACGGCAAGGTGGCGCTCAAGACCGGTGCCGAGGGATTCTTTATCGCGATCTTGCCGGAACAGAAACTGGGTGTGGCGCTCAAGGCAACCTGCGGCACGACCCGCGCCGCCGAATGCGCCATTGCCGCGATCCTTGTAAAACTGGGTGCGCTGGACGCGAACCATCCCGCCACGCTCAAGCGCATGAATGCCCCGATAATGAACCGGCGCGGCATCCAGACAGGCACGGTCAAGCCTGGAAGCGCCTTTATCTGATCTGCCGGTTCTAGCCTCCGGAAGCCTCGCCGGGCCAACGGCTCAGCGTTATGGCTGTACTGTCAGGAAACAAAATCGTTTTTTGCATACCCTTGGATATAAAGCAGCGCAGTCAGATCACCAAAATTGACCCGCACTTCGCATTGCGCGGCGACGACCGGCTTGGCATGCAAAGCCACCCCCATTCCGGCACGGTGCAGCATTCCCAGATCATTCGCGCCGTCACCGACCGCGATCACCTCGGATTCCAACAGGCCGCGCGCCTGCGTGATCTCAACCAAGGCGTCCACCTTGGCTTGCTTTCCAAGAATTGGTTCTGCGACAACACCGGTCAGCACACCGCGCTCTGCAAGCAAGGTATTGGCGCGGTTTTCATTGAACCCCAGCGCATCGGCAACCTGTGCCGTGAAGGCGGTAAACCCACCTGACACGAGCGCGGTATAAGCGCCCTGCGCCTTCATCGTTGCCAAAAGCGATTTGCCGCCCGGCATGAGTGTGATGCGTTCGCTCAGCACAGTGCCGATTACAATTTCCGGCAGACCTTTCAACAAACCGACCCGCTCGCGCAAGGCTGCTTCGAAATCCAACTCGCCGTTCATGGCCCGCGCGGTGATATCGCGCACATGCGCGCCAACGCCAGCTTCTTCGGCCAACTCGTCAATGCATTCCTGCTGGATCATCGTGCTATCCATATCGGCCAAAAGCATTTTCTTGCGTCGACCCTGGTTGGGCACCACCACCAGATCGACCTCCAGCGCCTGACAATCCTGCCACACTTCCCAAAGGTTGCCCGGCACATTCGGCACACCGAATTCTGCCGCTTCTGCGGGTGCCAGCCAATGCAGCATGCTACCGCCCCAAGCGGCGCGCAGCGATTCGACCAGGGTCGGGTCCAATGACCCACGACCCGGAGGTGTTAACAGGACAACCGTGTACATAAACGAAGTTTCCGATCCGCGTCAGGGGTGTCGCAAAAAGACGATCAAACGGCGCTATAACCCCGTTTTGTCGCTTGTGCCAGAGCGCGGTCCGCTCTAACTCCATTCGCGGGACACCCTTCCCCAACGAAGGGCGCTTATCTGGAAGGATAGCATCAATGGCTATGACAAAACCGGTATCGCGGCCGGCAAATCCGCGGTTCTCCTCCGGCCCCTGTGCCAAACCCCCGACATTTGAGCTGAGCAAGCTGGCCGACGCGCCATTGGGTCGCAGCCATCGTGCCGCCCCAGGGAAAGCCAAACTGCTTGCGGCAATCGAGACCACCCGCGAAGTTCTCGGCGTGCCGTCAGATTTTCGCATAGGCATCGTGCCCGCATCGGATACCGGTGCGTTCGAGATGGCGATGTGGTCGCTGCTGGGAGAGCGTCCCACTGAAATGGTGGCGTGGGAAAGCTTCGGTGCTGGCTGGGTCACGGACGTGGTAAAACAGCTGAAGATCGACGCAACGGTTCATACGGCCGACTATGGTGAAATTGTCGACATGGGCGCGCTCAACTTCGACAATGATGTATGCTTTACTTGGAACGGAACCACCTCGGGCGTTCGCATGGCGTCAGGCGATGCTATTCCGGCGAATCGCGCAGGCTTGACGCTTTGCGATGCGACTTCTGCGGCATTCGCGCAGGAATTGCCTTGGGACAAGCTCGATGTGACCACGTTCAGTTGGCAAAAGGTGCTGGGCGGAGAAGCGGCGCATGGCATGCTGATCCTGTCGCCCCGTGCGGTCGAGCGGTTGGAAAGCTACACACCGGCATGGCCTTTGCCAAAGATCTTCCGCCTGACCAAAGGTGGCAAACTGATTGAGGGTATCTTCAATGGCGAAACGATCAACACACCGTCGATGCTGGCGGTCGAGGATTATTTGTTCGCGCTGGAGTGGGCCAAGTCCGTTGGCGGCCTGCGTGGCCTGATAGACCGCGCCAACGCCAATGCGAAGGCGATCTGGGATTTCTGCGAAACGCGAGACTGGATAGCAAACCTTGCTGTGGACCCTGCGACCCGGTCCAATACGTCCGTTTGTCTCAAGTTCACCGATGACCGGATCGCGGATGGCGCGGCTTTTGCAAAAGCTATCGCGAAACGGCTGACTGACGAAGACGTGGCGCTTGATGTCGGTGCCTATCGTGATGCCCCAGCCGGTCTGCGCATCTGGTGCGGCGGCACGGTCGAAACCTCGGATATCGAGGCGATGCTGCCATGGCTCGAATGGGCGTTCGAGGCTGAAATCAACGCGTGAACAAGGGTGGTTTCATCCACCGTATCCATCTCAAAAAGGACCACAAGAATGGCCCCCAAAGTACTTATCTCGGACAAGCTGTCCGACGCCGCCGTCCAGATTTTCCGTGACCGTGGAATCGATGTGGATTTTCAGCCCGACGTGGGCAAAGACAAGGATCGTCTTGCCGAGATCATTGGCGATTATGATGGCCTTGCCATCCGCTCCGCGACCAAGGTGACCGAAAAGATTATTGCAGCCGCGACTAATTTGAAGGTAATCGGTCGCGCCGGGATCGGCACTGACAACATCGACAAGGATGCCGCGTCCAAGAAGGGCGTTATCGTGATGAATACGCCTTTCGGCAACATGATCACGACGGCCGAACACGCCATTGCCTTGATGTTCGCCGTCGCGCGCCAAATTCCCGAAGCATCGGCGTCCACCCATGCGGGTAAGTGGGAAAAGTCCAAATTCATGGGGGTAGAGCTGACCGGAAAAACCTTGGGGGTTATTGGTGCCGGCAATATCGGCGGCATCGTCTGCGACCGCGCGCGTGGGCTGCGGATGAAGGTCATTGCGTATGATCCGTTTCTTGGCGAGGAAAAAGCACAGAAGATGGGTGTCGAGAAGGTCGAGCTTGAAGACCTGCTCACGCGCTCCGATTTCATTACCCTGCACGTTCCCTTTACCGATCAGACGGCAAACATCCTGAGCCGGGAGGCGCTGGAAAAAACCAAGAAGGGTGTACGCATCATTAACTGCGCACGCGGCGGCCTGGTAGACGAGGTGGCGCTGGCCGATCTGCTGAAATCGGGCCACATTGCGGGTGCGGGCTTTGACGTCTTCGCGGAGGAACCAGCCAAGGAAAATCCGCTGTTCAATCTGCCCAATGTTGTCTGCACACCGCATCTGGGCGCTGCCACGTCCGAAGCACAAGAGAACGTTGCATTGCAGGTGGCCGAGCAGATGGCGGATTATCTGCTGACCGGTGCCGTATCCAATGCGCTGAACATGCCGTCCGTCACCGCCGAAGAGGCCATGGTAATGGGTCCGTGGATCAAGCTTGCCGGACATCTTGGCGCATTCATCGGACAGATGACGGACGAGCCGATCAAAGCGATCAATATCCTGTATGACGGCGTGGTAGGTCAGATGAACCTCGACGCGCTGAACTGCGGAGCCGTTGCCGGCATCATGAAGCGTGCCAACCCTGACGTGAACATGGTCAGCGCGCCCGTGGTCGCCCGTGAAAAAGGTATTCAGATCAGCACGACCAATCAGGACAAATCCGGCGTTTTCGACGGTTATATCAAGGTCACGGTCGTCACTGAAAAACGCGAGCGCTCTATCGCGGGAACCGTTTTTTCGGATGGCAAGCCAAGATTCATCCAGATCAAGGGCATCCAGATCGACGCCGAGGTTGGCGCGCATATGCTCTATACCACGAACGAAGACGTTCCCGGTATTATCGGGGCGCTGGGCCAGACAATGGGCGAGAATGGCGTCAACATCGCGAACTTTACGCTGGGCCGTTCGGCTGCAAAGGGCGAGGCGATAGCGCTTTTGTATCTGGATGAACAACCGCCCGCGCCGGTTCTCGACAAGCTCCGTGCAACCGGGCTTTTCACGCAGATCAAGCCGCTGCAATTCGACGTGGTCTGAAGTCAGCCGATTTGCTAAGATTCGACGCGCCACCCTTTAAGGGTGGCGTTTCCTTTCAAGGGATGAAGAATGCAACCGCTCTATGCCATTGGGGATATTCACGGTCAACTGAATGCGCTCCAGCGCGCACTTGCGCTTGTCGATGCGGACGGCGGCAGCGCAGAGCAGGTCGTGTTTCTTGGCGATTATACCGACCGCGGCCCTGACAGTCGGGGCGTTCTGGATCTTTTGATCCACGGTCAAACCTCAGGCCGCAACTGGAAGTTTCTGCGCGGAAACCACGACCGCATGTTCCAGCTTTTCGTGCAAAGTCCGCCGCAGTCGGATCCCCATATGATGGTCGAACTGTATTGGCTGCATCCACGCCTTGGCGGGGACACCACGCTCGCTTCGTACGGTGTCGATGCATCGGGGACGCGGCGTGAAAAAGATGTGCATACAGAACTATTGCGCGCGGTCCCGCAAAGCCATGTGGATTTCCTGAACAACCTCCAGATATCTTTTGAAACCGACACGCTGTTTCTTGCCCATGCAGGCATTCGCCCCGGCGTAGCGCTTGAGGATCAATCCGAAGAAAACCTGTTGTGGATTCGCAAGGAATTCCATCAAAGCACCGCCGATCACCCCAAGCTGATCATCCACGGGCACACACCGGTTGACGCGCCGACCCACTATGGCAACCGCATCAATCTCGATAGTGGCGCGGGCTATGGGCGCCCGCTTAGTGTTGCTGTCTTTGAAGGGCGGCTATGCTGGCAGCTAACAGATCAGGGCCGGATGCCGCTGGTTCCCGCCTCTTGACGCTTCACCCCGTCAGGCACTTATAGATCAATCAAGCAGGTCGGCCTGACCGCCAATCACGTCCAATCCAGAACGACTTTGCCAGACAGACCGGATTTCATCGCCGCGAAGCCTTGTTTGAAGTCGTCGACGTGAAAACGGTGGGTGATGATCTTCGAAACATCCAGACCGTTCTCAAGCATGGCAATCATCTTGTACCATGTCTCGAAGATTTCGCGCCCGTAGACGCCCTTGATCGTGATTGCCTTGAACACGATGCGGCTCCAGTCGACCGGGCTTTTGCCGGGAGGAATGCCCAGCATCGCGATGCGTCCGCCCATTGTCATCGCTTCGATCATCTGGTCAAGCGCGCGCTGGTTGCCTGACATTTCCAGCCCGACATCGAAGCCCTGTTTCATTTTGAGGCGCCCAATGACGTCTGCCAGTTCTTCGGTCGATACATCTACCGTGACCACGTCCGGGACTACCTTGCGCGCCAAATCCAGCCGCGCGGCGTTTACATCCGTAATGACGACATGCCGCGCGCCGACATGCCGTGCCACCGCTGCGGCCATGATCCCGATGGGACCGGCACCGGTAATCAGCACGTCCTCCCCGACCAGATCAAAGCTGAGCGCGGTATGGACAGCATTCCCCAATGGATCGAGAATCGCACCGATGTCATCGGTTATTTCGTCCGGCAGCGGCACCACGTTGAACGCGGGCAGCTTGAGATATTGCGCGAAGGCACCCTGTTCATTAACGCCGATGCCCCGTGTCGCGGGATCAAGGTGAAACTTCCCCGCGCGGCTTTGGCGGGAGTTCTTGCCGATCAGATGCCCTTCTCCCGAGCAGCGTTGCCCGAGGGTCAGACCGTCAACATTCCTGCCGATCTCTACAATTTCGCCGGCGAATTCGTGACCTGTTATCATCGGTACCGGGACGGTCTTTTCGGCCCATTCATCCCAGTTCCAGATATGGATGTCCGTCCCGCAGATGCCGGTCTTGTTGATCCTGATCAGCACGTCATCCGGCCCGATCTCGGGGACCGGCGCATTCACCATCCACAGACCCTCACGGGCGTGAAGTTTGGACAGCGCTTTCATTTCGTTGCTCATGACAATACTCCACATGCCTTGCCTGCCACCTCGAACGCATCCAGCGCGCGGTCCAAGTCTTTGCGGGACAGGGCCGCGTTCATCTGGGTACGAATGCGGGCCTGTCCACGCGGGACAACAGGAAAGAAGAAGCCGCTGACATAAACGCCCTCTTCAAACAAACGTGCCGCCATGTCCTGCGCCAGCTGCGCCTCGCCTAGCATGACGGGAACGATGGGATGCTCACCAGGCAGCAGGTCGAAACCCAGATGTGACAGCCCGTCTCGCCAATAAGCCGTATTCTCGAACAAGCGCGCGCGAAGATCGTCGCCCGCCTCTACCAGGTCCAGCGCTTTCAACCCTGCCATGACAATTGCGGGCGGCAAGGAGTTGGAAAAGAGGTACGGTCGGGCGCGCTGACGCAGCAGGTCAATCACCGGCTGCGGTCCTGCGATATAGCCACCGATTGCCCCGCCCAGCGCCTTGCCGAGCGTGCCGGTCAGCACATCGACCTCCACACCGAAATGCGCGGGCATCCCCGCCCCTTTCGGCCCCATGAAGCCGGTCGCATGGCAGTCGTCCACCATCACCAGCGAATCATATTTTTCGGCCAGCGCCGTAATCTCGGGCAGATTTGCCAGATAGCCATCCATGCTGAACACGCCGTCGGTGGCGATCATGATGAAACGGGCACCCTCGTCGCGGGCTTTTTTCAGCTGTGCTTCCAGATCGTTCATGTCCGAATTCGCGTAACGGTAACGCTTTGCCTTGCAAAGCCGGATACCGTCAATGATCGACGCATGGTTCAGAGCATCCGAAACGATAGCGTCCTCCGGCCCCAAAAGAGGCTCGAACAGGCCACCATTGGCGTCAAAGCAGGCGGCGAAAAGGATGCTGTCATCCTTGTTCAGAAACGCGGCCAGCTTTTGTTCCAGCTCGCGGTGGATGTCTTGCGTTCCGCAAATAAACCTGACGGAGGCCATACCGAAACCCTTTGGGTCCATCGCAGATTTTGCGGCTTCGATCAGATCCGGATGATCCGACAGACCGAGATAGTTATTGGCACATAAATTGATAACTTCGCGCGCGCCGACTGTAATCCGACCGCCTTGAGGCGAGGTAATCAACCGCTCACGCTTCATCATCCCATCCGCCTCGATTTGAGCAAGGGTATCGGTGATGTGATCGAGATAGGCATCGGGCATGGTGAGTCTCCTTTGTCCGACATCTAACATTTCGAGACGCATTCCTGAATTGCTGATTTGTCGCCTGCCGGTCAGAGATCAGACCAAACGCAGATTGCCGCTGACAATTCGCCAACGCCGTTATAGTTTTCTGGAAACTGGCAAACGAGGCGTAAAATGAAAGACGACATCGTAATTCTTGGCGGCGCGCGGACCGCGATAGGCACTTTTGGCGGGGCGCTTGCAGGAACACCGCCGACCCGATTGGGGGCTATCGTTGCCGAAGCGGCGATGGCGCGTGCCGGAGTAGCACCGGACCAGATCGGCCATGTCGTCTTCGGCAACGTCATAAACACCGAGCCGCGCGACATGTACCTGTCCCGGGTTGCGGCACTGGAAGCGGGCGTGCCGGACAGCGTGCCGGCGATGAACGTCAACCGCCTGTGTGGCTCCGGGGTGCAGGCCATCGTATCTGCGGTACAGGCATTGATGTTGGGGGACGCCGATTTCGCGCTTGCAGGTGGGGCGGAAAGCATGAGCCGCGCGCCTTATATCGTCCCGTCCGCGCGCTGGGGTCAAAAGATGGGTGACGTGGCGGCGCTTGATATGTTGCTGGGGACATTGAACTGCCCTTTCGGGACCGGTCACATGGGCGTGACCGCCGAGAATGTGGCAAATGAACACGGTATCAGCCGCGAGGATCAGGACGCTTTTGCCCTGCGCAGTCAGGATCGCGCAGCAGCAGCAATCAAGGAAGGCCGGTTCATGGAACAGATCGTGCCGGTGGAAGTGCGTAAGGGACGTGACACCGTCGCTTTCGATACGGATGAACATCCCAAAGCAACAACACTGGACGCCCTGTCGGGGCTTCGTGCGGTATTCCAGAAAGACGGAACCGTCACGGCTGGCAACGCGAGCGGTATCAATGACGGTGCCGCGGCGATAGTGATGGCGCGCGCTTCGGTGGCGGAGGCCGCCGGTCTGACACCCCGCGCCCGAATTCTGGGCTATGCGCATGCGGGTGTACGACCCGAAGTGATGGGGATCGGCCCCGTCCCTGCGGTACAGCAGCTTTTGGAAAAAACCGGTTTGAAGCCGGAGGATTTCGACGTGATTGAAAGCAACGAGGCATTTGCCAGCCAAGCGCTTGCGGTGACGCGCAATTTGGGTTTCGATCCCGAACGCGTAAACCCGAACGGCGGGGCGATTGCCTTGGGCCATCCGGTCGGCGCGACAGGTGCGATTATCACGGTAAAGGCGCTCTACGAGCTGGAGCGCATCCAAGGCAAGCGGGCCTTGATCACGATGTGCATCGGCGGAGGACAGGGCATCGCAATGGCGATTGAACGCCTTTAGCCCAGCGCCTCGACCAATGCGATAATACCGGCACTCGCTGCGGCACCCACAAGGGCTGCCGCGACGAGCCATCGCTTGAAGCCTTGCCGCGAAGTTTCAGGCGGATTGCTCTGGCGTATCAACGCCGCCTCGACCATGGCAGGAAGGCGCGGACCGAAACGGGACAGGACCCGGGCGGTTCGGGTCAGATCGTCTATGACGGCACGAGGTCCGATGGATTTGGTGATATAATCCGTCACGATCGGGCTGGCGACCTGCCAGATGTTCATATTCGGGTTCAGCGACCGCGCAACGCCTTCGACGACGACCATGGTACGTTGCAACAGGATCAGCTCGGTACGGGTTTCCATGCCGAAGCGCTCGGTAACTTCAAAAAGATAGCTCAGCAACCGGGCCATGGAAATGCGGTTTGCATCCATGCCGAAAATCGGTTCGCCTACGGCGCGCAGGGCGCGGGCGAATTCATCGACGTCCTTGTGGGCTGGGACATATCCGGCCTCAAAATGCACCTCCGCCACGCGCTTGTAGTCCTTGCGGATGAAGCCATAGAGGATCTCGGCATAGACGCGGCGGGTGTACTCGTCGATATGCCCCATGATGCCGAAATCATAGGCGATGATGTCCCCGTTGGGCGCGACCTTGAGGTTGCCCTGGTGCATGTCCGCGTGGAAGTAGCCGTCGCGCAGCGCGTGCAACAGGAACAGCTGAAGCACCCGTTCCGATAGCGCAACACGATCATGGCCTGCCGCGTCAATCGCGGCGTTGTCACCCATTGGCACCCCGTCAGCCCAGCCAAGGGTCATGACACGGCGGGCGGAAAGATCCCACTTGATCTCGGGCAACTGAAACCCTGCATCACCTTTGGTATTCGCGGCAAATTCGGATGCCGCAGAGGATTCGAGCCGCAAATCAAGCTCGCCACGCACCACGCCATCGAAGTGTTCGATAACCTCCATCGGACGGAGCCGGCGGGACCCGGGCGAGAACAGTTCTACCATCCGCGCCGCGAGATAGAAGGCGTCGACGTCCTTGCGAAAGGCCTTTTCTATACCGGGGCGGAGAACCTTGACGGCGACTTCTTCACCGTTGCTTGCGAGGGTGGCCTTGTGGACCTGTGCAATGGATGCCGCGGCAACGGGTTCGCTGAAATTGTCGAATATGACGTCGATGGAATAGCCCAGCTCTTTCTCGACCTCGGCCTTTGCCACCTCGACCGGGAAAGGCGGCAATTTATCTTGCAGAACGCGCAGCTGGATCGCCAGTTCATCGCCCACCACATCAGGACGGGTGGACAGAACCTGACCAAATTTGATGTAAGCGGGCCCCAGCGCGGTCAGCGCGCGGGTCGCCGGTGGCATGGATGCATCACCCTTGTACCCGAGGAATTTGAAGGGCAGCCCCAAGGCGCGCGCCACGAAACGCAATGCAGGGGAGGCATCGAATGCATCCAGCACGACATTCATCGCGCCCGTGCGTTCCAGTGTGGCACCAGTTCGGATCAGCCGCCAGATGTTGTGGGGTCCGCGCATCTAGATCTTCCAACCGGAATGAAGCGCCGCGATACCCAGCGTCAGATTGCGGTACTTTGCCTGTTCAAAGCCGGCATCCTTCACCATCTCCAGAAATGTTTCCTGATCGGGAAAATTGCGGATGGATTCGACGAGGTATTGATAGCTGTCCCGGTCGTTGGCGATAATTTGCCCCATGCGGGGGATCACGTTGAAACTGTAAACATCATAGGCCTTTTGCATCATAGGGTTCGGCAGTTGGCTGAATTCCAGCACCATTAGCCGACCACCGGGGCGCAGGACACGGTATGCCTCGGCCAGCGCGTCTTGCGGGCGTGTGACATTTCGGATCCCAAAGCTGATCGTGTAGACGTCAAAACTGTTATCGTCGAAAGGCAGCGCCATGGCGTCGCCCACGACCCAGTCAAGGCTGTCGGCCAGCTGCGCCGCCTCTGCACGTTTGCGTCCCTCGACAAGCATGGATTCGGTGAGATCGCAGACTGTGGCATGGCCGTGGCCTGCGCGTTTGAGAAACTTGAACGAAACATCGCCGGTACCGCCCGCCACATCCAGCAACCGTTGGCCCGCGCGGGGAGCGAGCCAATCCATCATCGCCTCTTTCCAGATGCGGTGGATGCCAACGCTCATCACATCATTCATAATGTCGTATTTGTTAGCCACATCGGTGAACAGACTACGCACCATCCCGGCCTTTTCGTCCTCCGGGACAGTTTTCGCGCCGAAATGTGTGGTTTTATCAGTCATTGGGTCGGCCTTACTGTTGTCTGAGATGGGATATAGCCTCAGATAGCCAGATACAAACCGCCATTTGCCGCAGCTGTGAGGTAGAGGATGCCAGAGCTACCCGAAGTCGAAACCGTCCGTCGCGGGCTTGCCCCTGTCATGGAAGGCGCGGTCATCGTGCGGGCAGACGTGAACCGTCCCGACCTGCGGTGGCCGTTTCCGCCGGGCATGGCAAAGCGTCTGACCGGGCAGAAGGTTGTCGGCCTTCGCAGGCGGTCGAAATACATTCTGGTTGATCTGGATTCGGGCGAAAGCTTGCTGATTCACCTTGGGATGTCAGGACGGATGTTGATTTCCGGGGACCCGTTGGGGCGTTTCGCGCATGACCATCCGGCCCCGGAGAAACATGATCATGTCGTGTTCCACATGGATAACGGTGCGCGGATCACGTTTAACGATCCCCGCCGGTTCGGGGCGATGGACCTGTTGCCGACAATCGGGGCCGAGACTCACAAGCTGTTGGCGTCGCTGGGACCGGAACCACTGGGCAACGCCTTCAATGAAGCACATCTGATCCATGCTTTCAGAGGTCGCAACACGCCGGTTAAATCTGCGCTGCTGGATCAGCGAATCGTGGCGGGTTTGGGCAATATTTATGTTTGCGAGACGCTATTTCGTGCGGGAATCAGCCCGAAACGCAAGGCAGGCAATATCGCAGCGGCGTGTGTGGGCGGGTTGGTTCCCATCATACGTGACGTTCTGGGCGAAGCGATCGAGGCTGGTGGCTCCTCCCTGCGCGATTTCCGCCAGGCGGACGGCGAATTGGGGTATTTTCAACATTCCTTTGACGTCTACGGACGCGAAGGCCAGCCCTGCAGGACGCCCGGTTGCATCGGAGTTGTGGGAAGGGTCGTTCAGTCCGGTCGGTCGTCTTTCTATTGCGCTATATGTCAAAGATAGCTTGAAACGAGTACGGCTCATGATATGCAACTCACCTTGAGCGCAACAACAGAGAGCTTTTCTGATGGCATATGAAACGATCATCGTGGACGTCGAGAACCATGTGGCCCTCGTCACGCTGAACCGGCCCGATGCGCTCAACGCGCTGAATGATCAACTGATGTCCGAACTTGCGGCAGCGTTGAAGGCCGCGCAAGAAAACGAAAAAGTCCGCTGCATCGTCATCACCGGGTCGGAAAAGGCATTCGCCGCCGGTGCCGATATTGCGATGATGCGAGACAAAACATTCGTCGAAGCGTTTTCCGGCGACTTGTTCACGCCTGAAACCGATCAGATCATGCGTGTGCGTAAGCCGATCATCGCAGCCGTCAGCGGCTACGCGCTGGGCGGTGGCTGCGAGCTGGCGATGATGTGTGATTTCATCATTTGCTCTGAATCGGCGAAATTCGGACAGCCCGAGATTAATCTGGGCGTCGTCGCAGGCATCGGTGGCACACAGCGGCTGACGCGGATTGTCGGCAAATCCAAGGCGATGGACATGAACCTGACGGGTCGTTTCATGGACTCCGCCGAGGCAGAACGGTCCGGATTGGTCAGCCGTGTGGTTCCGGTCAAGAAGCTGATGGAAGAAGTCATGGGTGCCGCGCAGAAGATCGCTGAAAAATCCATGATCTCGGTAATGGTCGTCAAGGAATCGGTAAATCGCGCCTACGAAGTACCACTGCGCGAAGGTCTGCTGTTCGAGCGCCGGATGTTCCATTCACTGTTCGCGACCGAAGACCAAGCCGAAGGGATGTCCGCATTCCTTGAAAAACGCGAGGCACAGTTCCGCGACCGCTGATATGATTCGACCAGTGCAAAGGGTTGTAAGCCCGCTCAGGGTTTACAATCTGCGCAACTTGACGCTATAGGGCCGTAATACATGCGCGTGCAGCCCGCTCTGGCTAGAATCACCTTTCACGGTTGGTCCGATACGGCTTTACGTTGCGCGACATATTAGACACACAACCGGTACACGAAGGTAGACTTCTCAATGGCAAATACACCTCAGGCAACGAAACGCGCCCGTCAGAACGAAAAGCGTTTTCAAATCAGCAAGGCACGCCGGTCGCGCATCCGGACGTACCTGCGAAAAGTCGAAGAAGCGATTGCTTCCGGCGACCAGACCGCCGCAACCGAAGCCTTGAAAGCTGCCCAGCCAGAACTGATGCGCGGCGTCACAAAAGGCGTTTTCCACAAGAATACGGCATCGCGCAAAATGTCGCGCCTGTCCTCGCGGGTTAAATCAATGGCCTGAACAGGCTAACAGACTGATAATCAAGGCGCCCTTTTGAGGTGCCTTTTTTTATGCCCGAGTCTCATTTTTGAACCGTCGGAGATTCTTTTCAAGCAAAGCTAGAGTCAAGAATTAAGATATGTTGAACAGGCCTGCAAACGCTTGCTAACACAGTCAGGCGATTCACATCGCGGGGGGACAGGCCCTGGGACGGATCACTCTTTGCTAGAGGAGTGGTTGCGGTCTGAGGGACGCTTCGGAAAATCGTTAGTTCAATTTTTCCGATGTATGCGAATGCTGCTGCCGGCACATTTGCTCTGTCTTAATATTCGAACGATATCGTTCGTACTGTCGGACTGCGATTGCAGAACAGACGTGCAGCGATGTCTTTTAGAAAAGTCCAATGGACGGATGATCGGTTTCCTGTGGGGACCGGATTGCCGATTGTTGTCCAACGGATATCGTTTGGCGTTTGTTGCGAGATGCAGCGGACATGATTTGGGGCAGAATACAGAATATGACGCAAGATGACTGGGGACAGGTCAAGCACCGTTTGCTCAAGACCGTGGGAGAGAATAATTTCGCTACCTGGATCGAGCCTCTCAAGCTCGGAAATGTGGATGAAGGTATCGGAACGCTGCACGTTCCAACGACGTTCTTTGGAAACTACGTCAGTCAGAACTTCTCCGATCTCATCCTGCACGAGTTGCGGGTCCACGCCCCGAGCCTCAACCGATTGAATTTTGCAGTCGCGCCGCGCGCCAAGACGGCTGCCCCCGTTGCGCGCCAGACGGCAAAGGTTCAGCCGGTCCAGGGGAGCAACCTCTACACGGCACCGCTCGAAAGCCGCTTTACCTTCGATACGTTCGTTGTCGGCAAGCCCAATGAACTGGCCCACGCCGCAGCGCGCCGGGTGGCCGAGGGTGGCCCGGTTTCGTTCAATCCGCTGTTTCTTTATGGCGGTGTTGGCTTGGGCAAAACGCACCTCATGCATGCGATCGCGCAGGAATTGCGGGTGCGCAAACCTCATATGAATGTGCTCTACCTGTCGGCAGAACAGTTCATGTACCGCTTTGTTCAGGCGCTGCGCGAGCGCAAGATGATGGATTTCAAGGAGATTTTCCGGTCGGTCGACGTTCTCATGGTCGACGACGTTCAGTTCATTGCCGGCAAGGATAGTACGCAGGAGGAGTTCTTTCACACCTTCAATGCGTTGGTCGATCAGAACAAGCAGATCATCATTTCCGCCGACCGCGCACCGGGCGAGATCAAGGATCTGGAAGACCGCGTGAAATCCCGCCTGCAATGCGGGCTTATCGTAGACCTTCATCCGACGGACTACGAATTGCGACTGGGCATTCTGCAAAACAAGGTCGAGAAACATCGCGAGACGTATCCGGATCTCGAGATGGACGATGGTGTGCTGGAGTTTCTCGCGCACCGTATCTCGACAAACGTACGGGTGCTTGAGGGTGCTTTGACCCGCCTGTTCGCCTTTGCCTCGCTGGTGGGCCGCAAGATCAACATGGAACTGACGCAGGACTGTCTGGCGGACGTGCTGCGCGCATCCGAAAAGAAAATCACGATCGAAGAGATCCAGCGCAAGGTGTCGGATCACTACAACATCCGCCTCAGCGATATGGTCGGTCCCAAACGCCTGCGCAGCTATGCCCGGCCACGGCAGGTGGCGATGTATCTTTGCAAGCAACTCACCAGCCGTTCCCTGCCGGAAATCGGCAGACGGTTTGGCGGGCGGGATCACACGACAGTGATGCACGGTGTCAAACGGATCGAAGAGCTCAAGCAATCTGACAGCCAGATCGCTGAAGACATAGAACTGCTGAGGCGCGCGCTCGAAGCGTAGCGTCGTTGCAC
This sequence comes from Sulfitobacter sp., assembly GCA_024637305.1. GTDB lineage: Bacteria > Pseudomonadota > Alphaproteobacteria > Rhodobacterales > Rhodobacteraceae > Sulfitobacter. The sequence continues at coordinate 4,943 of JAGXFI010000010.1, read as the reverse complement.
CATAATTGCGGCTCTGACGACCTGCCGGACGGCGGGTCGCAGGCAGCCCTTGCAATCGCCGTGACAAAGCCACAAAACTCTTGTGAAAAGGCGGGAATGGCGTAATTTGCCCGTCCCACATCGTCCAGCTTTGGAGAGGGCATATGAAATTCAGCATCGAACGCGCCGCGCTGCTCAAGGCCGTTTCGCAGGCCCAGTCCGTGGTCGAGCGACGGAACACCATTCCGATCCTTGCAAACGTCCTGATTGAGGCGGAAGGCAGCGATGTTTCGTTCCGTGCGACGGATCTGGATATTGAAGTGGTGGACAAGGCACCAGCACAGGTGGAGCGCGCGGGTGCAACTACCGTTGCCGCAACAACGCTGCACGAAATCGTTCGCAAGCTGCCTGACGGTGCATTGATCTCGCTGACATCTGACAGCGCCGCAGGCCGGCTTACAGTCGAAGCGGGACGATCCAACTTTTCTTTGGCGACGCTCCCGCGCGAGGATTTTCCGGTAATGGCTTCGTCGGAATATGCGTCGAATTTCTCTGCCAACGCGAAAGTGCTGCGGCGGCTATTCGACAAATCCAAATTTGCGATTTCCACCGAGGAAACGCGATATTACCTCAATGGTGTGTACATGCACATCGCCGATGGGGATGGTGGTCGCAAGCTGCGCTGTGTTGCGACGGATGGACACCGGTTGGCCCGGATTGACGCGGATATGCCCGAAGGTGCCGCGGATATGCCTGGCGTGATCGTTCCTCGCAAAACGGTTGGAGAGTTGCGCAAGCTGCTCGAGGACGACGACATGAGTATCGCTGTGTCGGTATCTGAGACCAAGATCCGGTTTGCCACGCCGCAGATCACACTGACGTCCAAGGTGATTGACGGGACGTTCCCGGACTACACCCGCGTTATCCCACAGGGAAACACCCGCAAAATGGAAGTGGACGCGGCCGATTTTGCGCGGGCCGTGGACCGTGTTGCCACCGTGAGCTCCGAACGGTCTCGGGCGGTAAAGCTACAACTGGATGAGGATCGTCTGATTCTGTCAGTCAATGCGCCTGACAGCGGTGCCGCCGAAGAAGAGCTTGCCGTAGCCTATGCCGACGAGCGTCTGGAGATCGGATTCAACGCGAAATACCTTTTGGAAATCGCAAGCCAGGTAGATCGTGAGAACGCGGTTTTCCTGTTCAATTCATCCGGTGATCCGACCTTGATGCGCGAAGGGAACGATATGTCGGCGGTCTATGTCGTCATGCCGATGCGTGTGTGAGCGGGGCCGGAATTTTACCAAAACTCCGTTCCGTTTTCTTTGAAAGAAAACGGATCCTGCCATGAGCGATCTGTTTCTATCAAACCTGTCAGTATCATATTTCCGATCACACAAACATGCGGTGGTCGAAGTAGATCATCGCCCGGTTGCAATTCACGGCAACAATGGCGCGGGCAAGACAAACATCCTCGAAGCAGTTTCCCTATTGTCACCGGGCCGCGGTCTGAGGCGGGCAAGCGCAGAGGACATGGCACGCAGGCCCGAAGTGTTGGGGTGGAAGGTTACGGGGCTTCTGCACAGTCGCGGTCAGCTACACGAAATTGAGACATTCTCTGAGAACGGTGCCGCGCGTCAGGTGCGGATCGACGGCAAACCGGCCGCGCAATCGGCGCTGGGGCGAATAGCGCGGGTGCTTTGGCTAATTCCGTCGATGGACCGGCTCTGGATCGAAGGGGCAGAAGGGCGGCGTCGGTTTCTGGACCGTGTCACGCTAAGCTTCCTACCCGATCATGGCGATATTTCGGTGGCTTATGACAAGGCAATGCGCGAGCGGAACCGTTTGCTCAAGGATATGGTACGCGAACCGTCCTGGTATGCGGCTCTTGAGGGGCGCATGGCAGAACTTGGGGCTGCGATACATGCCAATCGGCTTCATGCGCTCGGCGCGCTCGAAGCAGCGCAGGAGGCAGCGGAAACCGCCTTTCCGACGGCCTTTCTGGAACTGCAATGCGAGATGCCAGAGACGGAGGACATGTTGCGCGCAGCACTGGCTTCCGGGCGGGCGCAGGACATGGCCGCCGGGCGCACACTGATTGGCCCTCATCGCGCTGACTTATTCGGAGTTTATGCGGCAAAGGGGGTTCCGGCGAAAGAATGCTCTACGGGTGAACAGAAGGCACTGCTTGTGTCTCTGATTCTCGCCAACGCGCGGGCGCTGGCGAAAGATTTCGATGCGCCCCCTATGTTGTTGCTGGACGAAGTCTCAGCGCATCTTGATGCGGAACGACGCGCAGCCCTTTATGATGAAATCACAGCCTTGGGGGCGCAGGCATGGATGACCGGGACAGAACCGGAGTTGTTCCAGGCACTGGGAAATCGCGCTCAGTATCTTCAAGTCACGGATGACCGCGGCACCTCGATCGTCCAAGCGGATTCTCGCCGCGGATAAATGCGGTTTGCGAACCACAAAATATAGCGGTTGAGCGTGACATTCCCGGTCGAAAACCTTATATTTTGCGGATTGAATAACAGGAACAACCGAATGTCCGATAACGAGCAGAAGCCAGCAGAATACGGCGCTGATTCCATTAAGGTTCTCAAAGGCTTGGAGGCCGTTCGCAAGCGTCCCGGCATGTATATCGGGGACACGGATGACGGGTCCGGCCTGCACCACATGGTGTACGAAGTCGTGGACAACGGCATAGACGAGGCGTTGGCAGGGCATGCAGACCGCGTGACTGTCACAATTCACGACGACTCCTCTGTCTCAGTGTCCGATAACGGGCGCGGGATACCTGTCGGTATTCATGAAGGAGAGGGAGTGTCGGCGGCCGAAGTCATCATGACCCAGCTGCACGCGGGCGGTAAGTTCGACAGCAATTCCTACAAGGTATCCGGCGGGCTTCACGGGGTCGGTGTGTCGGTGGTGAACGCTCTTTCCGATTGGCTGGAGCTGCGCATCTGGCGAGAGGGCAAAGAACATGTTGCGCGTTTTGAGGGCGGCTTTACGGTAAAGCATCTGGAGGCCGTCGGGCCGACAGACCGAACCGGCACAGAAGTCCGCTTCATGGCGTCGACCGGTACCTTTTCCAATCTGGAATATTCTTTCGAAACGCTGGAAAAGCGCCTGCGGGAGCTGGCATTCCTTAATTCCGGTGTCCGTATTCTGCTGAGGGATGAACGCCCGACAGAAGCGGTGGAAACAGAGCTTTTCTACGAGGGTGGCGTCAAAGAGTTCGTCAAATACCTTGATCGCCACAAATCTTCAGTCATGCCCGAGCCGATTTTCATCGTTGGCGAGAAAGACGACATCGGCGTGGAAGTCGCGATGTGGTGGAATGACAGCTATCATGAAAACGTCCTGCCCTTCACCAACAACATTCCCCAGCGGGATGGCGGCACCCATATGGCCGGTTTTCGCGGGGCACTGACGCGCACGATCAACAACTATGCGCAATCAAGCGGCATCGCCAAAAAGGAAAAGGTATCATTTACCGGCGACGATGCACGCGAAGGACTGACCTGCGTTCTATCCGTGAAAGTGCCGGACCCAAAATTCAGCAGCCAGACCAAGGACAAGCTGGTCAGTTCCGAAGTTCGTCCAGCCGTTGAAGGTCTGGTCAACGAAAAGCTGTCCGAATGGTTCGAGGAGAATCCGAACCAGGCCAAGATTATCGTTGGCAAGATCATCGAGGCCGCGCACGCTCGCGAGGCCGCGCGCAAAGCGCGTGATCTGACGCGGCGCAAGACGGCGATGGACGTCAATTTCCTTGCCGGCAAGCTTAAGGACTGCTCGGAGAAAGATCCGTCCAAGACCGAAGTATTTCTGGTCGAGGGTGACAGCGCCGGCGGCTCTGCGCAGACAGGTCGTGACCGGCAGACGCAGGCGATTCTTCCGTTGAAAGGCAAGATTCTCAACGTTGAGCGCGCCCGTTTCGATCGGATGCTGGGCAGTCAGGAAATCGGCAATCTGGTGATGGCGTTAGGGACCGGTATCGGTCGGGACGAATTCAACATCGACAAGCTACGCTACCACAAGATCGTCATCATGACCGATGCGGACGTGGACGGTGCGCATATCCGTACTCTTTTGTTGACGTTCTTCTTCAGACAAATGCCCGAGTTGATCGAAAACGGTCATCTCTATATCGCGCAGCCGCCGCTGTACAAGGTTTCGCGCGGCAAGTCCGAGGTTTACCTCAAGGATCAGGCCGCGATGGAGGAGTACCTTATCCAGCAAGGTATCGAAGGGGCCGTACTACGGCAGAGCAATGGGGAACAGATCATCGGTCAGGACCTGGCGCGACTGGTCGACCTGGCCCGCCAGATGCGCCGCGTGCTCGAAGCGTTCCCGACCCATTATCCGCGGCACATTCTGGAGCAGGCCGCAATCGCCGGAGCATTCGTTCCCGGCGTTGTCGATGCCGACTTGCAAGGTACAGCGAACAGGGTTGCCGAACGGCTTAACCTGATCGCGCTGGAATACGAACGCGGTTGGCAGGGGCGTATCACCCAAGATCACGGCATTCGTCTGGCACGTATTCTGCGCGGTGTAGAAGAAGTCCGCACTCTGGACGGAAAGATGCTGCGCGGGGCAGACGCAAAGCGTACCGGCAGCTTTACCCAGCACTTGCAGGACGCCTATGACCAGCCCGCGAAGCTGGTGCGCAAGGATCGCAATCAGTTGATTCACGGACCAATGGATCTGCTGGATGCCATTCTGACAGAGGGCGAAAAGGGCCTGTCGCTGCAGCGTTATAAGGGCTTGGGTGAAATGAACCCCGATCAGCTGTGGGAGACCACGCTGGACCCCGAAGCGCGCACATTGTTGCAAGTCAAGGTCGCCGACATGGCAGAAGCGGACGATCTGTTCACCAAACTGATGGGTGACGTGGTAGAGCCACGCCGCGAGTTCATCCAGCAGAATGCGCTGAACGTCGAGAACCTCGATTTCTAGCGGCG
>JAGXFI010000067.1 GCA_024637305.1 Sulfitobacter sp. | reverse complement strand
TGATGTAGAGCGCCGCGAACTCGGCATCCAGGCTGGCCAGCGCATCATTCACTACCCGCCGGATCTTTCGCAGCGGGTGTTTGGCCGGGATGCGATCTTCGAGATCAACATAGCTGAACAGCGATCCGCTCTTGTCATCCGTCCCGCGCATCATCACCCCCGCAATTGCCGTGCAAAGAGTGAATCATGTTCCTCAAACCGCGTCGAGGGCCGACTGATTCAGCAGCCTGTTAATGCCGCCGATAGCCGCATTGTTTCCGGGCGCACAATCGAAAACTTGTTCGATCTTCTCACCGGCCAGCCGGTCGCTATGCAATTGGTCGAGCGACAACTTAGACAGTCTTCTGGCCTTCTGCTCAGGGGTGTCAGCTACTTCGAAGCGGACGGAAACCGGATCGCCGAGTTCCTAGATCAGCTTGGTTTACATTTCGCCGGGACCCCTGCCCTGTCGCGCGGCGGGCTGGAGGCTGACAACAAGGCCGTAACCAGGCCATCCTTGTCGGTCGTTCATACTGGGCCATCACGGCGCAATCTCACCTTCAAGGATCGGAATCTTCCATATCCGTCGAAACCTTCCCTTCGTGAATCCCGCGGGTCGCGGTCGCGTGGCCCCGCAAGGGCTGCGCGCGCACCAGTCGTCACATTGAATCCGACGGATAGTTTTCAGATATCCACACCACGGGGCCGAAATTGTCCGGTGAGGTTCCAAGGTGACCTCGCCATGCATGACAAGGCCAAGATGGAACTGTGGAAGGATGCCACCTCTCACGTGCGCTCGGAATTGTTGAGCGCCGCTCAATTTGCTCCCCATTTCCAATTGCGAATCTCTTGCATATCTTGGCCATGCTGTCGGATGTAATTCTTGTGATCGCTGAGTTTTTCGCGGATGAATTGAGCGAAGTTGGTGGCACCAGAACCCAATTGCGGCACTCGGTCAATAATGGCCCCGGCCAGATTGAACCGGTCGAGTTCGTTGAGCACAACCATGTCGAATGGTGTCGTGGTTGTCCCCTCTTCCTTGAACCCGTGAACGTGAAGATTGTGGCGGTTGGTTCGTCGATAGGTAAGTTTGTGAATCAGCGAGGGGTAACCATGATAGGCAAAAATGACGGGCTTGTCCCTTGTGAACAGGGCATCGAAATCCTCGTCACTGAGGCCGTGGGGATGCTCGCTCTTTGACTGCAGCGTCATCAGATCGACCACATTGATGACCCGGATCTTGAGCGCCGGGAAGTGCCGCCGCAGAATTTCGACCGCAGCAAGCGTTTCCATGGTTGGCACGTCGCCGGCGCAGGCCATCACCAGATCAGGCTCGCTGCCCTCATCGTTGCTGGCGAATTCCCAGATACCAAGTCCGGCGGCGCAGTGCCTGATCGCTGCGTCCATATCAAGCCACTGTGGCGATGGCTGCTTTCCGGCGACAATGACGTTCACGTAATTTCGGCTGCGCAAGCAGTGGTCTGTCACGGAGAGCAGGGTATTGGCGTCAGGCGGGAGGTAGACGCGGATGATCTCCGGCTTTTTACTCAGGACATGGTCGATGAAGCCCGGGTCCTGATGGCTGAAACCGTTATGATCCTGCCGCCACACATGTGACGAGAGCAGGTAGTTCAGAGACGCAATTGGCCGCCGCCATTCAACTTGGTTTGCAACGTCGAGCCATTTCGCATGTTGGTTGAACATTGAATCAATGATGTGGATGAAGGCTTCGTAGCATGAGAAAAAGCCATGTCTGCCCGTGAGCAGATATCCTTCGAGCCATCCTTCGCATTGGTGCTCGCTCAATACTTCCATGACACGACCGTCCGGGGCAACGCGATCGTCGTCCGGAACGATTTCTGCGGTCGAGCAGCGGTTCGTCACCTCGAATACCGCACCCCAGCGGTTCGACGCCGTTTCGTCCGGACTGAAAACACGGAACGTTTCGGGGTTCAGTTTCACCACGTCGCGGATCATCTCGCCCTGAATGCGCGTAGCTTCGGCGCTCACGCTACCTGGTTCCCGAATTCTAACCGCGTAATCTCGGAAATCAGGCAAGCTCAGGTCTCGCAACAGCAGGCCGCCGTTGGCGTGTGGGTTGGCACCCATCCGCCGCGGGCCGCGTGGGGCAAGTTCTGCGATTTCAGGCCGGAGTCTGCCGGTCTCGTCAAACAGTTCACGCGGGCGATAACTCTCCAGCCAATCCTCCAGGACCTTCACATGCCCCGGATGGCTCATATCGCCCATTGGTACTTGGTGTGAGCGATATGTATCCTCGATCTGTTTGCCGTCGACCTCCTTCGGGCCCGTCCAACCCTTAGGTGAGCGCAGGATGATCATCGGCCAAAGCGGACGCACCTTGAACCCGTTCGAGCGCGCCTCTGTTTGGATGTCACGGATGCTTGCGATCACCGTATCGAGGGTCGCCGCCATGAGCTGGTGCATCTCCATCGGGTCGTCGCCCTCGACGAAGTGCGGTGTGTAGCCATAGCCGCGGAACAGCGACTCAAGCTCGTCACGCGGAATGCGAGCAAGCACAGTGGGACCCGCGATCTTGTAGCCATTCAGATGCAGGATCGGCAGAACCGCGCCGTCATGCACCGGATTGAGAAACTTGTTCGAGTGCCAGCTGGTCGCGAGTGGGCCAGTTTCCGCCTCACCGTCGCCAACAACGCATGCGACCAAAAGGTCCGGGTTATCGAAGGCGGCACCATACGCATGCGACAGGCAATAGCCAAGTTCACCGCCTTCATTGATGGAGCCCGGAGTTTCCGGGGCCACGTGACTTGGAATTTCCCCGGGAAACGAAAACTGTTTGAACAGCTTTTTCATCCCCTGTTCGTCCTGCGAGATGTCCGGGTAGAACTCGCTGTAGCTCCCCTCGAGATAGGTATTGGCCACGATGCCCGGACCGCCATGTCCGGGGCCCGTGACATACAGCATGTTCAGGTCATGGTCGTTTATCATGCGGTTCAAATGGACATAGAGAAAATTCAACCCAGGAGTGGTGCCCAGTGACCAAGCAGTCGCGGTTTCACATGCTCAAGACTCAGGGGGAATTTAAGCAGCGGATTATCATACTGATAGATCTGGCGGACCGAGAGATAGTTGGCTGCACGCCAATAGGCGTCCATCTTCTGGATGAGGTCCAACGAAAGCGTCTCGTTGTTCATAGGCTTATTCCCTGAGTTGGGACTGCTGACGGGTTTCTGTATAGGCGATACATTCGGAAAACGGCTCCTGCGATCAACACATCTTAGTGTGTGCGAATGAAACCAATTTACACATTGCACGGACGGAGGCAATTTTCCGTCATCAAGCAAATTGAGACGCTTGAGCGTTTACCGGATTGGAGGCTCTGGTCCATCCCTTAACAAGTTTACGCGGTTTCAGTTTGGCGGCGCAAGCGCTGCGTGAGCATAGTTATTCGTTTAATTTCTTCTCGTTGTTTCAGGATTTGCTCTGCACGCCCAAAGTGAACGTCGGCGGGCGTCAGGTTGTCGAGGCTCTCATGGTGCCGGCGGGTGTTGTATTATTCAACGAACGCGCCAATTTAACGTTCGAGGCTCCCGGATCATCGACTCCTATCGCCGCGCGGGCGTCATCAGCACCCAGCTCGAAATATCCCTGCGCATAACGTGGAAAGGCACACCGCTGCACGAACAGTGGCTGACCGACCCGGGATGGCACGCTGATCGAGGTTTACACACGTCTGACCGCAGAGAAACTGGCCGCCATCCCCACTGATCAGGCACCGGAGACCTCGTTGTCGGTAGATGCCCTCATGGCCTCTGCGACCTGCTGGAGGCCGCCCTGAACACCGCCGACACCACCCACACCCGCCTCCTCGAAACGCTCCTCCATTTGGTGCCGGAACCAGCAACCGAAACTTTGAAAGTCGCAGAATGACCCTTTACCCATTCAACGCCGAAGACCTGTTCCTCGAATGATATGACGAGCCTGCAAAACCGATGACCGATTATGTGTCTGAATTTCGGACACCCACGGGCAAGGCGTTTGCCATCCGTCGCACTGTCAACGAAACGATCATTCGAGCGGTCAGGTGACCGCAGACAACGCATGGAGAGAACGTTACTTTATCAGGTGGTAATTAGGCGAGTTTGCTGCCAAGCTGTCGGTCACTTGGGGAATGTCGAACCATGCCATTTCTGACCCTTCTAAAACGCAAAAATCTATCCCAATTAGAGCACGGCTTTACAGCGGGCAATTCACAGCCTTGATCTTATGTGATGGTAATTTTTTGCGAGTTGTTCGGATCTTTTTTGGGCACGTTGAGTGTCAAAATTCCGTTTTCGTATTTCGCCTTGACCTTGGTTTCGGACGCAGCGGACGGAAGCGCGAAACTGCGCTGAATTGACCCAAAATAGCGTTCGGAGTGTAAAACCTTACCGTCTTCATCGCTCTCAGCATCATGCTGCTTCACCTCAGCTTGGATCGTGACAATATTCCCGTCGATGGTGACATGGATATCTTCCTTGTTGAGGCCCGGCATTTCTGCATGAACGGTAAAACTTTTCGCGTTGTTCTTCACGTCAATCTTGATCTTATCCGGGGCAATGAGAGGGTCTCCGTGCAGCGGCTTGATCGAATAGCCAAGCGGAAGCTCACGGAAGAGTTCATCTAAGAAACTATTGCGGGTTACTAACGGATTCATGACAGGGCCTCATCTCTGCAAAAAGGGTAAAAGGGTAAAAAAAGCACTTCCTATTCTAATCGGAATTTTGGTTTTAGACAATCAGAAACTCGTATGATGGCGCTATCGTATATGGGCGAATTTGAATCCCGCCGGTGGTGCCAGACGGATGCGAAAGGCTTTCTATTATACCAAAAAATTCAGGCTAAGGCGAAAGCCTGAGTCAGTCCGTGAGCGATGAACGCGACCGTCGATCTGAGAGGCGAGCGCATCAATCAATGAACCGCCTGATCCACCAGCGCTTGAAGATGCCACAGCGCAGCCATCGTCTGCGACCACAAGCTCGACCTCGCCTGCAGACGTTCGTGCCAGCTTGATGCGCACAGTGCCGCCATCCTCGCCGAATGCGTGCTTCATCGCGTTGGTGAGCGCTTCATTGAGGATGAGGAGCACGTTTCTGGCGACATCGCGAGAAACAGAAAGCGCCTCAGCTTCGACCTCTATATGGATATTTTCGCCAAGACAAAACGCGTCGCGCATGCCGTTTGCAAGCGATAGGCAATTGGCAGAAAGATCAGTACGCTGCTCGTTCTCATCGACCTCCAGCATGTCGTTCAGGTTTGCCAAGGCAAGAACCTGTCCGATACAGGCATCGCAACTCGCGGTTTCGTCAGCACTTCTGGTGCGACGGCGGTGTTTCATGGAAGAGATGAGGAATTGCATCTCGTTCTTGTTGCGATGACGCAACTCGGAGACGCTCAGCCGCTGCCCAAGGACTGGTCCTTCTCGTAGAAAGTCCGAAACTGCATCGACAGCATCTTGCAGTCCGACGTTTTGCGCTTCGCAATAGTCGAGCACCGCCATCTCAAGGTGCTTGCGCCAGCTTTGCTGGCCGGGTTGGGTTGATCTGGTTCGATGTCTGAAATTTATGACTTCCGCTTCCACCATGCGTTCCCCCTTCAGCGGCAAATATTTGCCGTACTCTCGAATACTCAGATGATTCGGGGGCTGGTTGCGATAATTTAGGTTAACATTTAGTGCGGATTCGTGAACAATAATCGAATAAAACCTTTATTAGCACCTTTGCGGGATATAGTTTTTCGTGAAAATGCAAGATTTGCCACTTTTACCAGATCCTCCTGATGATTGCCGTGGCTGTCCGCTTCGCGAAATCAGCCTGTTTACGCCCTCCGCGGGTGACAGCCTCGATGAGCTCCAATCGATCCGGACGGGTACGCGTCGTCTGAAGCATGGTGAGATGGTTCATCGCGAAGGGGATCCGGTAAGTCGGGCCTTCACCCTTTTCGATGGATACGCGATCAGGTACCGGATGCTTTCATCCGGGAAGCGGCAGGTGCTGCAATTCTTGATGAGCGGCGATCTTCTTTGCAACTTGGAAGGCCGCGCTCAGGTTTGGTCCGATACCGTCGAGGTCGTAGGCCACGCCGTACTTTGCACCCTCTCGGCAGCGGGACTGCAGAAGCTCTTTGACGAAAACCTTCGCACGGCGCATCAGATTGCAGAGATACACGTTGCCGAAAAGCGTTTGCTGGAAGAGTTGATCATGGACATCGGGCAGCAGTCCGCTTTCGATGGTGTCGCGCGTCTTTTGTTCGAATTGTTTGCAAGAGAGAAGCAACGCGGCCGAGCGCAGGAGAACCGATGCCATTTTCCGTTTCGGCAAAGTGACATCGCAGATGCTCTCGACTTGTCAAGCGTTCACGTCAGCCGCACTTACGCAGAGCTCCGCGAGACAGGTCTGATGACGATAGACAATCGCTGGCTGACAATACCGGATCTCGAACGCGTCGCGCGCCGCCTTGACTATGAGCCGGCATCCCTTCAGGTGCGGCCGCTTTTCTAACAGCTTGGTAAATTAGGAAATCGACGGCTGGTAGTATCAGATGGATGCGAACATCTGCGCGAACCTGCTCCACCAGAACCGGACCGATCCAACTAAATCCCGTGCAATTCCGAAACGACTTACCTCAAAGCCGCTTAAAGGCGAGGAAGTGGAGCAAAGTAATTTCTCACTTGTGCAAACCCGAATTTACCTGAAATTTCCGGCCCGGACGAACCAGAGCGCACGGCAAAACCCGCTTTTCAAGGATTTATCTGCTCGCTGCGGTCACAGTTATTTCGACCCTCAAATTTGGACGGGCAAGCTTTGCCTCGCCGCACGCACGGGCCGGCGCATGGCCTTGGGCACCCAAACTTCCCAGACTGCGTTCATTTCGACGAAGTCCACCATATCTGACAGCCATATTACTGCCTGCAACATCTGTTCGGACGATGAGATAACGTCGACACATCACGATCAAATCACGGCACAGCGTTTCAAGGTCAGTGATGCCTTAATTCAGCGGAGAGGTGCGGGCGGAACTCATCGGACATCACCTTTCTCGTGGAATGTTCCAGATACCCATTCTTTGATTCTCGATGCGGTTGTTGCACCGGATTGGCGCTTGATCTCCCGACCGCCCCCAAAGGCGATTAAAAGAGGAATTCCCCTGATATCGTAACGTTTGCCTGATTGCGGGTAGGCCTCTGTGTCCAGCTTCGCAAACCGAGCTTTGCCTTTCAAAGCCTTTGCTGCAGATGCAAATTCGGGTGCCATCAAGCGACACGGACCACACCAGGCTGCCCAAAAATCCACGATAAGCGGCATGCCGTCTATCCGCACAGCTTTGACAAGAACCTCGAACGAGACTTCGGTCGGCTCCCCTTTGATCAAGCCCGTATTGCATTTCGCGCATTTGGGTCCGGCATCCAGTTTTGCCTCGGGTATCCGGTTACCTTGACCGCATTCAAGGCACACAAGATCAATATTCACTTTAGCCTCCGTTCTATAAACTCTCGTAAGTCACATAATCCATGGCAGGCCGCGCACTTGGAGTGAAACAGTCGTTCTCCTTCCGATATGACCTGAGCCATACTGGCCATGCCGATCACCATCGGCCAATAGCATCGCGCGTTTCAAGCCAAGCATTCACGCCACCTCATTTCACCCTTTATCGTAAAACGCCGAGCCAATCGCCAAGTTGATCAAGATCAATTTAAGGTTCCACTACCAGCTCAATGTCTTCTGGATCGAGGAGGTCAACAATATGCTCCAGTCCCCTGCGGGAGCCTCCTCCTCAATGCCCATTGATTGGTCTTGCATCAAAAATTGGTTCGCGTGGGGCTGTCGTTGAAAGAAGATGAGCACCAGCATCACCACGATGTTCATCAGGCCGGTGGCGAACATCACGAGCATCAGCGGACCGCAGCAGCGCAGGCAGTTCGCTCCATATTCGAGGAAGGCGCGACAGGAGATGGCAGGGGCGCAGAACAGTACCAAAGCGAAGATGTACCCGGCAGTCCGCCGGTCGTTGCACTCGGCGGTCGCGGGTGCCGAGATGTTCCGGCCCGGCGGCAAAAGGATCGGAAGCATCATTACCTGGATCATGACCAGCCACAACGCCGCAGATTTCAGCAAGTCCGCCACGCCCCATGCCCCGATTCCGGTGGCGTAGAACGACAGAGCGCTTTCGAACGCGAATGGGTCGCCAAACACATACACCTTGACATGGGCGAAGAACTGTATGCCGGGACCGGCCTCGGCGAGGGATCCGGTTAGCTCCTTGGTCAGCAATTGCGCGAGTGCAAACGCCCAGCCAGGGAAAATGAGCCTGACGAGCAATACCTGCGTGGCCATCCGCTGCGCGCGCCGACGCCGGAGTCAGGTCATGACGTCATTTCTTGCGTGCTCGCGCCAGTTGCCCGGCGGCAGCCGCGCTGGCAAAGGGATTGACGTAAAGCTTGTCGTGGCTTTGGACACCCACGTCAAAGACGCAGTCTTCGTTCGGGCGCGCCACGCAGAGCAAGACGTAACCGTCTTCGGACTGACGCTTGTTCAATGCCGTGCCCTTCGGCTGGCGGACCGAGCCTGAAATCATCCGCGCGGCGCAGGTAATACAGCCGCCATACCGGCACGCGATCGGCAAGACATGGCCCGCCGCCTCGACCACTTCTATAATTGGCTCGTCTTCGCCAACCTCGAAAGACAGCCCTCCGCGATTTCGAAGCGTCACCTTGTGAGTGCGCATCTCTCCTCCTTGCAGTTGGGTCCCGGCCCTGCCGGGCCGGGAGTACTAAGGTATAGGTCAGACCCAGATATCGGACGAACAGTCGCCGCCGGGATAGCGCGTTTCATGCGCCCGCGCGGGCCCGTGCGGTTCATCATTGAAATCGATGAGGAAATTGTCGCGGATCGTCATGCCGCCGTTTTCATTGTCGCAATCCACGATCAGCATTATTCCGCCCTTGTCCTTCATCGACGGATAGAACTGGTTGTCCCAGGTCGAGAAGAGCGACGTCGTGACATAGAGCCGTTTGCCGTCAAGCGACAACTGGATCATCTGCGGCGCACCATCGACGGTGCGACCGTTCACCTCGTGCGCCTTGCCCAGCAGTCCACCGATCCAGACCTGGCCGGTCAGCTTGGGATTGGCCGGATCGGAGATGTCGTACTGCCTCAGATCCCCGTGCAGCCAGTTTGAGAAGTAGAGATACTTGTCGTCCATCGACACCAGAATATCGGTGATCAGGCTCGGCATCGGAACGGGGAAGCCTTCGACATCCACGGGTGGTACGTCGATGACCTTGTTGACCTCAATTTTGCCGTTGTCCTTGTGGTAATGAAAGATGTTCGACGCCAAGGCGGCCCCGACGAAACCGTGGGTACTGTCGGGATTGTGAAGGAAACGGGCCTCAAGCGGGATCATCCCTTCCTCGCCCAGGTCGATAGACTGTTCCACCTTGCGGTTCTTGAAGTCCCAGAAATGGATATGCTGACCGTATTTGCCTCGCGCCACGTCTTCCAGGTCAAAACCCGGCATGAAGGTGTTGGGCGATGCCCATTCTGTCGAGATCATCATATTGTGGCGCGGCTGATACCAGAAGTCGTAGTTGTACTTCATGTCACCAAGGTCTTTTTCCCAGCGCCCGATGATATTGAAATCCTTGTCCAGATGCAGGAACCCGCCGGGGCCGTTGCCGTCGGCATCGCCCAACATCGACACGATGATGTCGGCACCGAGACAGTGCACGGTGTGCGGGGCAGACAGGTTGGTCTTGGCCTTGATTTCCTCCCCGTCGATGGTTTTGAACAGCGTCGGCTTGCGCGGATCGGTGGCGGTATCGACGATGTAGAAATTGGTGGTGCGAACGCCCGGGATGATCAGGTATTTGCGCTCCATGCTGTCGTCGGTGTTGCACGAAGAACAAGCGTTCCAGCCCATATGGTGCAACTCGTCTCCGACGACCGGCATTTCCGTCCGGTGGATCACCTCGCCATAGGTCGGGCTGGCCTCGTCAACGTCGATGGTGGCAAGGTAGTCGGGTTTCTCGATCCCGGTCCCGGTATAGATGCAGATGGTGTACACCACCTTTTCGCGCGGTGCCTTGATCGCCTCTTGCGGCGAGGCATAGCCCGGCCCTGCGCAGCAGCTCCCATTGTCTTCCGTCATGTCATTCCTCCTCTAATGTTGACGTAGTGATTGTTTTTCTTGTTGTTGCGCTGGCTTGAGCAGCGGGATGTCGGCTTCCTGAATCTGCGCCACATCGCACAGCTGGATTGCAGCGCTGATCTTGGCGGCGATCTGTATCAATTCTTCGCCAATCTCCTTGCGATAGGCCGGCTTGAAGCGGCGGACGGGACCGACCGCGCCGACACTGAACGATGCGCCGATATGGCCGATCAGCACCGGTGCCGCGACGCTGGACACACCGATGTCGATTTCCTGATGGCACTCGGCATAGCCTTGTTCCGCGATCTGTTCGAATTCGGCCTTGAGGCAAGCCTTGGTGGATTTGGTATATTTCGTGTAGGCGCTGAGCGTACCGTTGAGGATCTCCTCCTGAAAAATTTCCTCGGCAAAGGCGGCAATGGCCTTGGAACAGGAACAGGCATGCATCGGGCGCGCGCCGAGGCCGGGATGTATGAACCCGCCTGCGGCGTCGTCCGGTGTTTCGACGTGGATGATTTCGACCTGGCGGCTGCGAAAGCGGGCCAGGAACACGGTGTCGCCGAATTTGGCCGCTGCTGCCTTGAGCGCCGGCGCACAGGCACGGCGCACGTCGATGTCGGATTTGCCCAGCAAGGCGATCCGGATCAGGCGCTGTCCGATCACATAATGCGAACTTCCGTCCAGATCGTCGATCAGCCGATGTTTCGCCAGGGTTTGCAGCAGCCGGTAACAGGTGGGCCGCGGCAGTCCGGTTGCCTTCTGGACCTCCGCCGCGGTCAGCCCGCGCCCGGCAATGGCAACGATTTCAAGAATTGCGATGAGGCGTTCCAAATGCATGGGGAGTCTCATGAATCGAGTGACTGTCTCGAATTATGGCCTCTGAATAGCGTTGACGCAAGGGAATTCCGGGGCCGAGCCCGATCTCCGCCGGATCCGCCAGCCGCTCAAAAACACGATCGCCATTGCCTCGATTGGGACGCAGACTTTTGAGAAGCGTGCTGGAAAGGATTATCAAGGTGCCATTTCGTCGACAGGTCCATCCGTCAACTACCTGACGCCTGCGGTGCAAAGTCTGCGGCAGATTTCTGTACCGTTGCGGCGACCGGCAGATTTTTCCTACTGTCTTGGCACAACGTCTGGCTAAAAAGATGCCGCCTGACCCGTGAGTA
>JAGXFI010000066.1 GCA_024637305.1 Sulfitobacter sp. | reverse complement strand
GTCGAAAGGCTGCGGGGCAGGGTCGGGCAGGGGCGGATGGATCACGCCGCCTTCGTTCCACGCGGTATCGCTGGGCAGGATCAGCGATACGATCTGGCCCGGTTTGATCTTGGCTGCCTGTACCGCTTCTGCGGCATCCTGCCCGACCGTTTCTGCAGAGGGCGAGGTGCGCACCCAATGCGACACGGGTCGCGCGATCCCCTCGATATCGGCCGTAAGCGGCGCATCGAGTTCGATATGGCTTGCCGCGTGTTCGCCGATGATGTTGACCACGCCGGAACCGGCCTTTTTGGCATTGTGCAGGTTGGACAGTCCGTTCGCCAGACCCGGCCCGAGGTGCAGCAAGGTCGTCGCGGGTTTGCCAGCCATCCGCCAATAGCCATCGGCCGCCCCCGTCGCGACACCCTCTTGCAACGCAAGCACGGACCGCATCCCGGCGATGTGATCCAGTGCTGCGACAAAGTGCATCTCCGATGTGCCGGGATTGGTGAAACACACCTCAACCCCGCTGTCGATCAATGTATGTACAAGGCTTTCGGCACCGTTCATCGGGGGGGTGTCGGTCATGTGTTGCTCTCCTTTGATTGGGTCCAATACGGCACCCGCAGGTCCTTCTTGAGAATCTTGCCGATGGTGCTGCGGGGCAAGGTCTCGCGGATTTCCACAGCTGACAAGCGCTGGCTCTTGCCGAGCGTCTGGTTGGCCCGCTTACAGATGTCTTCGGCGTTTGTCGTCGCGCCATCACATAACACGACCAGCCCTAAAGGCGTCTCTCCCCATGCCTCGGACGGCACGCCGATGACAGCGGCGTCAATGACATCCGCATTCTCAAGCAAAACCAGTTCCAGATCGTTGGCGTAGATGTTCAGCCCGCCCGAGATAATCATGTCTTTTTTTCGGTCTGACAGGATCAGAAACCCGTCCTCGTCGAAATGCCCCATGTCGCCGGAACGGAAATAGACATCGCCCGCTGCATTGCGCCAGATGTATTCGTTCGTCAGATCGTCGCGACCGTAATAACCGGCCATCATGGTAGGCCCGCGGCCGCAGATTTCGCCGACCTGACCGCGTGGTACCTCGTGGCCTTGCGTGTCTATCAGGCGGATATCATTGCCGGGGGCGGGTTTGCCTACGGTGTGCAGCTTGGTCGGGTTTTCGTCTGCGACCAGAACGGTCACGCCGCCGCCTTCGGTCAATCCGTAGTATTCGATCAGCTTGCCGGGAAACCTCGCCAGCACGTCCGCTTTGACATCCGCCCTGAGCGGCGCTGAGGTGGAAAACTTGATCCGCATCGAAGTCAGGTCGAACGTGTCGAAATCCGGCACATCCATGATCCGTTTGTACTGTACGGGGACCAGCATTGTGTGGGTAATGCGCTCGGCCTCGGCGATTTCAAGATAGCCGCGAGCGTCAAATTTCGGCATCAGATGCACCGTCGATCCTCCAAACAACGTCGGGATGAACGAAACGATGGTTGTGTTGGAATAGAGCGGCGTTGAGAGCAGCGTGCGGGCGTCATCGTCGTAACCGTTGGGTGAAACGCGGTCCATTTGCGCTGCGCGCATCCAGTGATTTTGCACGATGCCTTTAGGCGTGCCGGTCGTTCCGGAGGAATAGATCAAGTTGAACGGATCGCTCATGTCGATGGCGATCAGCGGATCGGTGGTCGACGCGTTTCCCAGCGCTGTCGTGTAGGATGCGAAGTCAGGGTCGGCAAAATCAATTGCGTAGCGGTCGATTGGCAAGGCGCGGATAAAGCCATCCAGCAGCGAAGAATATTGCTGCGCTACGAAGATCGCGCGCGGCGTACTGTCCTGAAGCATCTTTTCCAAGGCTTGCGGGGATGCCATGGACGACAACGGGGTGACGCATCCACCTGCGCGCAGGATCCCCATGAACAAGGTCGCATAGGGTATCGAGTTGGGCGATAGAATGGCGACGTTATCGCCCTTCTTCAGCCCCCCTTCCAGCAACAGATTGGCGATGCGATTGATTTGCTGATCGAACTCACCCCATCGAACGACTTCGCCGTAACAGACCAAAGCCGCCTTTTCCGGGTGCATTGCCGCGTTGGCGCGTATTCGTTCTACCACTGTTTCTTTTGGCGGGTTCTCGGGGAAGGGTGGATTGATCGGTATCATACGGGCCTCAAGCTGTTTTTGCTATTGTTGCGTTGGCACGCCAGGTCACCGGCACCGAACACTCCACCAAGCGACTACGGAACAGCGTTTCGCTCTACGGAATAGAATAGGGATGATGGCTTCCAAGTGTCAACCGAACTTGCCCGGCTGGTTATTCGGCCATGTGACATGCAACGCGCGCGCCACGCAGCTTGCGCAGCACGGGGCGGTCGCGGCGGCAGACGTCCTGTACCAATGGACAGCGCGGGTGGTAGGGGCAGCCGGTTGGCGGATTGATCGGATCTGGAATTTCACCGACAGGCGGCGGCACGTCGCGGCCATAATCCCCAAGCTTGGGTGCCGCATCCAACAGCATTTGCGTATAGGGATGCTTGGGATCGTCGAAAAGCTCATCTGGTGCGGCCTCTTCGACCAGCATCCCCAGATAGAGCACGCCGACCTTGTCGGCCATGTGCTGTACCACCGTTAGGTCGTGGCTGATGAACAGATAGGTCAGGCCGAACTCGTCCCGCAGATCGCTCATCAGGTTCAAAACCTGCGCCTGCACCGATACATCCAGCGCAGAGGTCGGTTCGTCGCAGACAATCAGTTTGGGTTCGGACGCTAGCGCGCGGGCGATGCAGATCCGCTGGCGTTGGCCACCCGAAAACTCATGTGGAAACTTGCCTGCGTCACGCACTGAAAGGCCAACCTGTTCCAACAGCTTTTCCGCCATACCCGTCGTATCCTTGCCGCGTGACGCGACGGGTTCGACGATGATGTCACGCACCCGCCAGCGCGGATTGAGAGAGGCAAAGGGATCCTGAAAGATCATCTGGATATCGGCGCGCACGCCGTCGATTTTCGCGGCATCCGTTTCGCGCGCCAAATCAACGCCCCGTATCTCTACGGATCCTGAAGAAGGCTGCAGCAAACCCACCAGCATCTTGCCGATGGTCGATTTTCCGGACCCGCTTTCACCGACCAGCGCATAGACCGAGCGTTCCTCGATCTCGAAGCTGACATCGTTGACCGCTGTCAGAAACGCCTTTTTGCGCCGCTCGATCACGCGGTTCAGCCATGGCTTCGAAACGTCGAAGATACGGGTCAGGTTCTTAACGGACACGAGCGGCATCAGGCGACCTCTGCGGTGTGAGGCAGGGGAAAGAAACAGGCAGCCCCATCGCCATCGGCCAAGGTGGGCATCTGTGTCTTGCATATGGATTGTGCGTAAGGGCAGCGCGGATGAAACGCACAGCCCTGGGGCAGATTGTCGAGTGCGGGCATCGCGCCCGGTATCTGGTGCAGCCGTGCCTTGCCACGAGACGCCAGCGGCGTCGATCCCATAAGCCCGTCGGTATACGGATGTCGCGGCGCACCCAGCACGTCCCGTACAGCGCCAAGTTCGGCCAGCTTGCCCGCATACATGACGGCCACGCGGTCGGCCGCTTCGGCGATAACGCCCATGTCATGGGTGATCAGCATCACGGCGGTCCCCCGGTTGCGGCACAGCGCCTTGAGCAGGGCGATGATTTGCGCCTGCACCGATACATCGAGCGCCGTGGTGGGTTCGTCGGCGATGATCAGGCTTGGCTCGGCGCAGAGGGCGAGTGCTATGACGACGCGCTGCCGCATGCCTCCTGAAAATTCATGAGGGTAGGAGTTGATCCGTTCCGTGGCACCGGGAATTCCCACCTCGTCCAGCGCCTTGATGGCGCGATCTTTGGCCTGCGCACGCGACAGGGGCAGATGCGCAAGGATGGTTTCGGTCAACTGGTCGCCGATCCGCAGCAGCGGGTTGAGCGAGGTAAGCGGATCCTGGAAAACCATCCCGATCTCTTTTCCCCTGAGCCGCCGCATGGCGTCACCCTTGAGTTGGTCGATGCGGGTGCCGTTTACCCAGATCTCGCCGCCCGCGATATGGGCGGGAGGCGACAACAGGTCAATGACCGCGTTGCCGGCCATGGATTTTCCCGCACCGGATTCGCCGACAATGCCAAGGATTTCGCCGCGCCCGATATCATAAGAGATGCCATCGACTGGGCGCAGGATGCCGTGGCGTGTCGGAATCTCGACGGTGAGATTGCGGATCGACAGAATGGGACCGGTCATTATCTCAACCTCGGGTTCAGCGCATCGCGCAGCCAGTCGCCCAACAGGTTCACCGACAGCGCCAGTGTCAGCAACGTGACCGCAGGAAACAACAGGATCCACCACTCGCCGGAGAACAGAAACCCCTGCCCGATGCGGATCAGCGTCCCCAGGGACGGCTGTGTCGGCGGCGCACCGACACCAAGGAAACTCAGGGTGGCTTCGGCAATGATCGCCAGCGCCAAAGAAATGGTGGCGATGACCAGAACCGGCGACAGAACATTCGGCAAGATATGACGCAGCATGATCGCAGGCGAGGTCCGACCGATCAGACGCGCCGCCTGGACATACTCCTTGTTTTTTTCCACCAGTGTCGCACCGCGCACGACGCGGGCGAATTGCACCCAGTCCGACAGGCCGATTGCGAGGATCAGGACCCAGATCGCCATCTGGTCGCGATATTCGACCGGCGTAATCCCCTTGGCCACGCCGAAGATCAACATGGCGACAAGGATCGCGGGAAATGTGAGCTGAACATCGGCGATACGCATGATGATGGTTTCGGTCCAGCCGCCCACATATCCCGCCAACAGACCAAGCGTGACGCCCAGAACCATCGCGAAGGCTACCGCGGCCGCCCCGACAAACAGCGAAATCCGCATGCCATAGAGGATGGTAGAAAAGACATCGCGGCCCTGGTCGTCGGTGCCGAGCCAGAAGATGTCACCGGTGAAGGCATTCGGCTCCATCGGGGCGGAGAAACCGTTCATCAGGTTCAACGATCCAGGATTGAACGGGTCATGGGGTGCGATCCACGGCGCGAATACCGCGGCCAGCACCATGATCGACACGACCGAAAAGCTGACGACCGCCACGGGGGAGCGTTTGAACGTGTAGAAAAAGTCGCTGTCGAGCGCGAGGCGAAGACGGGAAGGGTCTTTGACCTCGATCGGCGCGTCGGGGGGCAGGGGGGTGTCTGTCATCCTAATGCGCCTTTGTCCGGTCCGCACGCAGGCGCGGGTCGATCGAAAAATAGAGCAGATCCACAATCAGATTGATGCCAACGAACATCACCGAGATCAGCATGAGATAGGCGGCCATGACAGGGATGTCGACGAACTGGATCGCGTTGATGAACAACAAGCCGACACCGGGCCACTGAAACACGGTTTCCGTAATGATCGCAAAAGCGATGATCGAACCAAGCTGCAGTCCTGTTACGGTGATTACCGGCACCAGCGTATTTTTCAGCGCATGCCGGAAATTCACGGCGCGGTCGCGCAGACCGCGGGCGCGGGCGAAACGTATGTAATCCTGTCGCAGGACCTCCAGCATCTCCGACCGCACCAGCCGCATGATCAGCGTCATCTGATAAAGCCCCAGAGTGATTGACGGCAGGATAAGCGCTTTGAGTCCTGATTCAGTCAGGAATCCTGTGGTCCAGCCTCCTATTCGGACCGTATCACCGCGCCCGAAACTGGGCAGCCAGCCCAGCTCGACCGAGAATAGGTAGATGAGGAGTATGCCGATCAGAAAAGTCGGAAGCGAGACGCCGATCAACGACAGGGACATGATCGTGTTCGCGGCCCACCCGTCGCGCCGGATCGCGGTGAAAACACCGAGACCGATGCCAATGGAAATTGCCAGAAAGCCCGACACAGCGGCGAGTTCGAGCGTCGCGGGCGCACGCTCCATAAGAATATCGCTCACGGGGCGGCCCTGACGGTAGCTGACGCCAAAATTGCCCTGAACAGCCCCACCGAGGAATTTGACATATTGCACCACGAACGGTTGATCGAGACCGAGCGTCGTGCGCAGCCGGTCGATGTCGGCTTGGGTGCGTTCCTGTCCCAGCATATTGTCAATGGGATCACCGACAAAGCGGAACATGGAAAACGCCACCAGCCCGACGACCAGCAGAACAAGAACAGACTGCGCGACGCGCTGGATGACGAAAGCGAGCATGGCGTGGCCTCTGATCCAAAGGAAAGGCGGGACGATCCCGCCTTGTTACATTATTGGTCTACGGTGACCCAACGAAGGTTGAAGAAATTGTCGGGCCTTTGCGTCAGCTCGATATTGGCGCGGGTGCCCCAAATAAGGGGTTGTACATAAAGCGTGGTGTAGGCCGCTTGGTCCTGAAGGATAGCGGTGACTTCGTCCAGCATTCCCTGACGTTTGGTGTCGTCGATTTCAGACTGTATCATCGGCAGCAGTTCGTCCACCCGGGCATTCGAATAACCGCCGAAGTTCCAGGAGCCGAGCTTCTTTTCCTCATTCGGCGTTGCGGCGAGAAAACGGATGGGATGTTCGGCATCAAATGTGCCCGGCGACCAGCCCAGCAGGTACATGTCGTAATTGTCCGCGCGCAGTTCAGGCCAGTAGTTCTGTACCGGCATCGCGTCGAGCGTCGCACGCAGGCCGACCTGCGCCAACATCCCCGTCACCGCCTGACAAACGGATTCGTCGTTCAGATAACGGTCGTTGGTGCATTTGAAGCCGAACGAAAACCCATCGGAATATCCCGCCTCTGCCAACAAGGCGCGGGCGCGGTCAGTATCATAGGCGGGACGTTCGGCAAGCCCGGTCGAATAGCCGCGCATCCCGGGGCCAACCAGTTGGCTGACCTCCTGCGCGTTGCCGCGCATGATGGTTTGCAGGATTGCGGGTACGTTGATTGCATGTCCGACCGCCTGCCGCACGCGGACATCGGCAAAGGGGTTCTTGTCCATCGTTTCAGCGGAATATTTCAGCGTCGCTGCTTCATGTGGAAAGCCCAGCATGATGACCCGTGCCTCAATCCCCTGAATCACGTTGACGTCCGGATTTTGTTTCAGGCGCTCGGTATCCTGTATGGGGACCGGATTGATGAAATCCACGTCCCCGGACAGCAGTGCGGCGACGGCTGTTGCAGGGTTCTGGATCGGGGTCAGTTCGGCGCGGGTGATATTATGCGTGGCATCGTCCCACCAGCCATCAAAGGGTTCCAGCACGGTGCGCAGGCCCGGTTCACGCCGGGTCACGCGGAAGGGGCCGGTGCCGTTTGTGTTCAGCGTGGCATAGTTACCGGCATCCTTGTCGGGACGGGTCGCATCGTTGGCTTTGGCCCAGCCGCTGTCGAGCATCATCCAGTTGGCAATGCTGTCGACGAAAATCGGGTTCGGTGCGTTGGTCATGATCTCGACCGTGTAGTTGTCCACCATGCGAACCCCTGACACAGGCGCGAACCAGCTGGAGGTGTCAGCCTGTTCGGATGAGGCGCGTTCGTATGAAAACAGAACGTCGGTCGCGTCAAAGTCGCTGCCGTCGTGGAATTTGACACCTTGGCGCAGGCTAAAGCGCCAGCCCTCGCCTTCGCCGATGGGTTCCCACCCGGTGGCGAGTGCGGGGACGATCTTCATGTCTTCATCACGGCGCACGAGACCTTCGTAGACATTGCCTAGAAAGCCCAGCACCGGTGTGGAATTGACCGCGTGCGGATCCATCGTCTGCGGGTCTGTCGTCTCGGACCAGGTGAATTCCGCGGCATGGGCGGCAGGGGCACAAAGCAGTACGGCGGCAAACAGGTGACGACGCATGGCGTGTCCTTTCGACGGGGATTTATCGTGAGTGCTCCGGGGGCCAGCCCCCGGAGTTTGGTTTGGAAAATGAAGCGGGCAAATGTGGCCCGCTTCTGACGTGGTTCAGTTCAATTTGATGTATTTGAATTTGGGCGAATCCTCGGCTTCGACTACGGTGTCGATGTTCGATTTCATTCCCCAGTTCAGAACCTGATGGTGGATCGGGATATAGAGCGCTTCGTCCTGCACGACCTTCCATATCTCGGCGATGTCGGCATTGCGGGCCGCCAGATCGGTGTTGGATGCAAGGCCCTCGATCTTGGCGTTGAGATCCGCGTTGTCGTAACCTGTGGCGTTCCACGATCCATATTTCTCGTCTTTGCCGTGGACAAGGAAATTGAAGATGTATTCGCTGTCGTACGTCGGGACACCCCAGCCCAGCATGTAGAAATCCGTCTCTTGCGTGTTGATCAGCGGGAAATGCTGCGCTTTGGGCTTGGCGTCGAGGTTTACGGTGATACCGATCTGTGCCAGCATTCCGACGGTAGCCTGACAAATTCCTTCGTCATTGACGTAACGGTCATTCGGACAATCCAGCTGGATCGAGAAGCCATCACCATAGCCGGCTTCGGCCATCAGCGCCTTGGCACCTTCGATGTCGGTGACGGATGACGCATCCATTTCCTTGTCCCAGCCGTTGACGAAAGGCGGCGCAATCATTCCGGCAGGGGCGGACTGGCCGCGCATTACGACCTGTTGGATTGCCTCTCGATTGATCGCCTTGTTCATCGCCTGACGCACACGCACATCGGCCAGCGGGTTCTTGCCCTCGACGTTGTCATTGGCGATGTCGTCCGCACCTGAGTTCAAACCAAAGAAAATCACGCGGTTCTGCGGTGCCGTCCGCACATCCAGACCCTCGGTGTTCTCCACGCGATCAAGGTCTTGCACCGGCACGTCCTGGATGAAATCCACCTCGCCCGATAGCAGGGCCGCTACGCGGGTCGCTGGGTTTTGGATCGGGGTAAAGATGATCTCTGTCACATCGAGCGGAAATTCATCGTTGCCCCAGTAGTTTTCATTCGCCTGAAGGACTGTCTTGACGTCCGGTTCGCGGCTTATCAGCTTGAAGGGTCCAGTGCCGTTGGCATTCTTGGCCGCGAATGTGTCTTCGCCGCCCTCGTAGTCCTGCACTTTGGTGGCGTTGTTCGCCTCGGCCCATTCACGATCCATGATGAACATGTTCGTGAGGTTGCTCGGCATGATCGGGTTCGGTCCGTCGGTCACGATCTCGATCGTGAGTGAGTCCGGTGCGCGCACCTCTTTGACCGAAGCAAGAAGCTCTTTGAAGTCGCTGTCCGCGGACATCGCCCGCTCAAGGCTGAATTTCACATCTGAGGAATCGAACGCGGCACCGTCATGGAAGGTCACGCCCTCGCGTAGTTTGAAAATCCACACATTCGGGTCGTCGGCAGAGGGGGACCATTCGGTCGCCAGCGCCGGTACGATGGTGCCGGAGTGATCGCGGATCACGAGCGGTTCCATGATCTGATGGTTGAGCGCCCCTGTCGGCCCTTCGTTTTGAGCATGCGGGTCCATGGTGAGTGAATCGCCTGCGCGCGCCCAGCGCAGCGTTTCCGCGCTCGCCAGTGCGGTGGAAGATAGCAGTACGGCGGCGGACAGAAGTACGATCTGAGGTTTCATTTGTTATGTCTCCCTGTTTTTTCTTTGTGGTGTTAGCGTGTGACAGTCTTTGCTTTCACGCAACCCTTGATCCGGTAAACTTGCGTTTCGGTCCCATTAAATTTGACGATCGCCAGTCTCACGGTCAAGGCGATGCTTGACGACCTGACGTCTACGGACATTACATAACGGACGCCGACGCAAGGAGTGCGCATGATTGAAACACCTTGGATTGATCAGTTTCCCGGCCTGTCGCGGCTCGAAGCGCCGATAAAAGCGACCTTGATGGAGCGGAGTGCCATTATGGATCTGCCTCGTGGCACCGTTCTTTTTGGTCCGGGCAAGTCACCTGAAAACATGCTCTTTCTTCTCGATGGTTCGGTTCGGGTGCAGCAAACTTCCGAAAGCGGGCGGGAAATCGTTTTGTATCGCATTCATGCGGGCGAAAGTTGCGTGCTGACCACCGCCTGTCTTTTGGCCTATGACGATTATTCCGCCGAAGGAATCGCCGAGACTGACATCCGGGCCGCTGCCATTCCGCGGTCGGTTTTTGACGATCTTGTCGCAGGATCGGCCCCGTTCCGGAATTTCGTGTTCGAGGCGTTTTCAAAACGGATCACCGACTTGTTTCTGATGATTGATGAGGTCGCGTTTCAGCGGATCGACGTGAGGTTGGCGCAAAAGCTGCGCGAGTTAGTGGGGGAGGCCGAAACGATCAAGACGACCCATCAGCAGCTATCAGTTGAACTGGGTACCGCACGCGAAGTGATCTCGCGCCAGCTTCAGGAATTCCAGCGGCGCGGTTGGATCATGCAATCCCGTGGTGTCATCACAGTGAAAGACGGCGCCGCTCTTTCCAAACTGGCACAAGAACGCGGGTAGAAGTCTGGCGCGGTTCCTTCGACGGGTGGGTGACGTGGTCTGTGACATTGTCACCGACAGCCGCGCGGCCAAACGGCTATACGGGTCCAGAACCGAGGCAGTGAGACTTGCGCGCAGAACACCACTTTCGCACCACTGCCACCTGACACCAGAACACACAGGAAACCAACATGACCTACCCCGTCGACCTGTCGGTCAAGCCCGACGTCTCCGCCCATTTCGATGAAGCGACCAATACGATCAGCTATATTGTCAAAGATCCCGCATCAGATCACTGTGCGATCGTCGACAGCGTGATGGACATCGACTATGCTGCGGGCCGTATCACCTATGATCACGCCGATGCACTGATCGCCGAGATCGAGGCGCGCGGCCTGACGCTGGACTGGATCATTGAAACCCATGTCCACGCAGATCATCTGAGCGCGGCACCTTACATCCAGCAGCGTCTTGGCGGCAAAATCGGTGTCGGCGACAAGATCATGATCGTGCAGGAAACCTTCGGCAAATTCTTCAACGAAGGCACCGAATTTCAGCGTGATGGCAGCCAGTTCGACGCGCTTTTCAAGGATGGTGACACCTACAAGATCGGTGAACTGGAGGTCGTCGCATTGTATACGCCCGGCCACACACCTGCGTGCATGGTCCATGTCATGGGCAACGCGGCCTTTGTAGGCGACACGCTTTTCATGCCGGACGGCGGTTCGGCTCGCGCCGACTTTCCCGGCGGCGATGCCGGGCAGCTATATGATAGCATCCAGAAGGTGCTGAGCCTGCCTGATGAAATGCGTCTGTTCATGTGCCACGATTATGGGCCGAATGGCCGGGACATCGCGTGGGAAACCACCGTGGCTGATGAAAAGGCCAACAACATCCACGTCGGAGGCGGCAAGACCCGTGATGATTTCATCCGCTTCCGCACCGAGCGGGACGCGCAGCTTGGGATGCCCAAACTGATCATACCCGCCTTGCAGGTGAATATGCGTGCGGGCGACCTGCCCATGGATAAGGACGGCAACCCGACGCTTAAAGTGCCGTTGAATAGGCTCTGATCAAAGCACGGAGAACAAATCCATGACCGTTGAACCAAAGACAATATCGTCGCAACTTGCAGTGGCGGCGCAAATTGCGCCGTCGGATCTGGTTGATCTGAAGGCGCAAGGGTTTCGTTCGGTCATCTGCAACAGGCCGGACGGCGAAGGGGCCGATCAGCCGACATTCTCCGAGATCGCGGCAGCGGCAAGCGCCCTTGGGCTCGAAGCGCGTTATATCCCCATCGAAGGGGGCAAGGTCAGCGATGCTGACGCCGCAGGGTTTGCCACAGCGCTTGATGAATTGCCGGGACCGACGCTGGCCTATTGTCGCAGCGGAACGCGTTCGACCACGCTTTGGTCGCTTGCGCAGGCGGGCCGCCTTCCCGTCGCTGAAATTCTCGCCGTGACGCAGCGCGCGGGGTACGATATGGGCGGCGTGGTCCGCCGGATCGCGAATGGCGGCAAGACAGTGACCGATGTGTCCGAAGCAAAGCATGACATCGTTATTGTCGGGGGCGGTGCCGCAGGTATTGCCGTCGCATCCAGCCTGAAATCACGCCGACCCGATCTTGATATCGCGCTGATCGAACCGGCCGATGTGCATTATTACCAGCCAGGTTGGACCATGGTTGGCGGAGGTATTTTCGAGCCCCAGCAGACTGCGAAAACCGAAGCAAGCCTGATCCCCAAGGGCGTTGTCTGGATCAAGGCCGCAGTCGCCGCGTTTGAGCCGACAGAAAACGCCGTCATCCTGGACGGCTGCAGGGTCGTGAAATACAACCGTCTGATCGTTTGCCCCGGCCTCAAGTTGGATTGGGGCAAGGTTGACGGGCTGATTGATACGCTGGGAAAGAACGGGGTTACGTCGAATTACCGGTACGATCTGGCCCC
Organism: Sulfitobacter sp.; assembly: GCA_024637305.1. Classification (GTDB taxonomy): domain Bacteria; phylum Pseudomonadota; class Alphaproteobacteria; order Rhodobacterales; family Rhodobacteraceae; genus Sulfitobacter. The sequence continues at coordinate 13,395 of JAGXFI010000066.1, read as the reverse complement.
ATATACTTGGCAATTGGTCAAGGGCATGACGCAGGGCCGCGCCCTTTTTACCCAGCCGCCAATGCCGATAAAATGCGCCGGTGCACCGCAGAAGGCGATGTATTTGTCCTGCGACGCGTGGATGAGGCGCGGTGTGCTGAAAGACATCGACGTCCAGTTCAACACTGCGGGAGGCGTGTTGTTCGGCGTGCCCGAATACGTCCCCGCATTGATGGAATACGTCAAAAAGTACGATGCGCATCTGAACTTCTTTCACAATCTGGTGGCTGTCGATGGCCCGGCCAGGAAGGCGATCTTTGAGGTGAAGCAGCCGGATGAGGATACCCGTCAGGTCGAGGTGGATTTCGACATGATGCACGTCTGTCCGCCGCAGGTCGCCCCCGACTTCATTCGTGTCTCCCCGCTTGCGGATGCGGCAGGGTGGATCGACGTCGATCAAGCCACGCTGCGCCACAAGACATACGAGAACATCTGGTCATTGGGCGATGTGATGAACGCGCCCAATGCCAAAACCGCCGCCGCCGCCCGCGTTCAGGCACCGACTGTCGCCGAGAACGTGATCGCGGATATCGACGGTGGCTCGGCGGTGGCGCAATATAACGGCTACGGGTCTTGCCCGCTGACCGTGGAGCGTGGCAAGATCGTCCTTGCCGAATTCGGCTACGGCGGGAAGATGCTGCCAAGCTTTCCAAAAGCCTTCATCGATGGCACCAAGCCGTCGCGCGCCGCCTGGTTGCTGAAAGAACGGATATTGCCACCGATTTACTGGAAGGCCATGCTGCGCGGTCGGGAGTGGATGGCGGTGCCCGAGCAATTCAGCCAGAAGTGACCCGTCCCTGACCGACAAGCAGAGCGTTCGCGCCCGAAACATCGAAGTTCTCATTAGGCCCTGTAAATATGGCATCCATCGCGCGTTATCTTCCAATCCTTGACTGGGGTCGTCGCTATGACCGCGACACCTTTTCGGATGATCTGGTTGCAGCGGTCATCGTGACGATCATGCTGATCCCGCAGTCGCTCGCTTATGCGTTGCTTGCCGGTATGCCCCCCGAAGCAGGGCTTTATGCTTCGATCGTGCCGATCCTGCTGTATGCGGTTTTCGGAACAAGCCGGGCGCTCGCCGTTGGTCCCGTTGCGGTCGTATCACTGATGACCGCCGCCGCCCTTGGGCAAATCGCGGAGCAGGGAACGATGGGTTATGCCGCTGCCGCGCTGACATTGGCTGGGCTGTCGGGGGCCATGCTGCTGGTGATGGGTCTGTTCCGGCTGGGGTTTCTTGCGAATTTCCTGTCGCACCCGGTCATCGCGGGTTTCATTACCGCTTCGGGTATCATTATCGCCGTCAGCCAGCTGCGGCATATCCTTGGAATTGGCGGCGGCGGTCATACGCTGATCGAACTGGTCGAGGGGCTGGTCACCCATCTGCCCGAGACGAACATTGCAACGCTTGCGATCGGCATTTCCGCGACGGGCTTCCTGTTCTGGGTCCGCAAGGGGCTGAAGCCGTTGCTGCGTCGTTTGGGGCTTGGGCCCCGTTTGGCGGAAATCGGGGCCAAGGCCGGTCCGGTCGCAGCGGTACTTGTGACGACGCTGGCGGTCTGGGGTTTCGATCTGGAATCCAGTGGGGTTGCCATCGTCGGCGACGTCCCGCAAAGCCTCCCGCCGCTGACGTTTCCCGCCCTGTCCACCACATTGCTTGGTCAGCTTTTTCTGCCCGCGTTGCTGATCTCCGTCATCGGCTTTGTGGAATCCATCTCGGTTGCGCAGACGCTTGCCGCGAAAAAGCGTGAACGGGTCGATCCCGATCAGGAATTGATCGGGCTTGGTGCGGCAAATCTGGGGGCCGCGTTCACTGGGGGCTTTCCCGTCACAGGCGGATTTTCCCGTTCGGTCGTGAACTTTGACGCCGGTGCCAGAACGCCTGCCGCCGGGGCGCTTACCGCCGTGGGGCTGGCCATTGCCGCGCTCGCCCTGACGCCGCTGATCTATTTCCTGCCCAAAGCCACCCTGGCGGCGACGATCATCGTGGCGGTCCTCAGCCTTGTGGACTTTGGCGTGTTGCGCCGTAGCTGGACCTACTCGAAACCCGATTTCATCGCGGTCGCGACAACCATCGGCATCACACTCGCTTTGGGCGTCGAATTGGGCGTATCGAGCGGTGTGGCAATCTCGATCCTGCTGTACCTGTTCAAAACCTCGCGTCCTCATGTCGCCGAAGTCGGACGCATCGCCGGTACGGAACATTTTCGAAACATCCATCGCCACAAAGTCGAAACGGATCCCCGCATTGTAACCTTGCGCATAGACGAAAGCCTTTATTTCGCGAATGCTCGTTTCCTCGAAGATCACATCCTGGACCGGGTTACGCGGGACAAGGCAGTACGTCATGTGATCTTGCAATGCTCTGCCGTCAACGAGATAGACATGAGCGCACTGGAGTCGCTTGAGGCGATCAACGAGCGACTGCGCGAAATGGGCGTAAAACTGCATTTGTCAGAAGTCAAAGGCCCGGTGATGGACCGGCTGAAACGGTCACACCTTTTGGACGAGCTGTCGGGTAAGGTGTTCTTGTCCCAACATGGGGCCGTCATGGCATTAAGCGCCATTCCCGAAACCGACGCGGACACGTCCGGCACCGAACCTTCTGGCTGATGCGACTTAACCGACCGAAGGCGTCGGCAGCCGGCAGATGCCGGTCTGTGCCATCGCGATGCTTAATTCCTCGCTCAGGACATCCCACAGGCGTTCAAGCCCTGCCTCACCGCCGGCGGCGATGGCAAATTGAAGAATGCGGCCGAAGAACGCGAAATCCGCGCCTGAATGCAGAACCTTCAAGACATCCTCGCCAGAGCGCAGGCCACTGTCGAAAAACAGCGGGAAATGTGGCCCGACCGCCGCGCGTATCTCGGCCAGCACCGTAAACGGGGCGGGCGCGCTTTCAAGCTGGCGCGCACCGTGGCTGGACACCTGGATGGCATCCACGCCGACCGCTTTCAGCGCGCGGGCGTCTTCGGCATCCAGAACACCCTTCACGACCAATTTGCCCGGCCATTGATCCCGCATTCTGGCAAGTGTGTCCCAATCCGCCCGCGCACGGCTTTCGGTCCGGTCAAATTCAAACCCCGGCATCTCGAAATTGGCCATCTGCGGCTTGCCACTGAACAGCGCTGACAAGGACCATCGCGGATGAAGTGCGAAATCAACAAACTGGCTTGGCCCGATGCGGAAAGGCATCTTGAAGCCATGGCGCAACTCTCGCGGGCGGCGGCCGACTTCGGGGACATCAGCAGTCAGAACCAGCGTCTGATAGCCGGCCTGTTGGGCGCGCTCCACGAGCTTGAAGGTGCCCGTGCCATCGCCGCTGAAGTAAATCTGGAACCATGCATGGCCTTGGGCCACATCAATGAGCGTTTCCAGCGGCGAAGAGGCGACGGTTGAAACACCGTGCGGGATCTTGTGCCGGGCTGCCAGCCGCGCCAGCATCAGATCGGCCCCCGGCGCAGACAGGTTGCACATTCCCATGGGCGCAATGCCAAAGGGGCGCCCGACCTGCGCCCCGAAAAGTGTGGTGGCCAGCGAACGATCGCTTACATTTCGCAAAACCCGGGGCCGCAAGGTCATCGCGTCGAGCGCCGCGCGATTGCGCAGCGCCCCGGTCTCGGCCCCGGCGGCCCCGTCGATATAGTCAAATACCATCCACGGCAGGCGACGACGGGCAAGCCGCCGCGCGTCCGCTGCGCAATGGATGGCACTTGCCCCCATCTCAGGCGCTGCCGCTTGCAGGGCGCATCACTTGGCGACCGCTTTCATGAAGCGATCCCGGATCACGACCGGGTCCATCGTGATGACCGGCAGCTTGATGTTGCCGCTATCGCATTTGCATACGATCACGGTCATCTTCTTGCTGTCGATGGCATCCTGAAGAACCGGACCCAGATCCTTGTCCTGGACTTCGATCACGTTCTCGCAGCCGCATGCTTTCGCAACCGCTGTCAGTGACGTTTTCTTGCCTGCATAGGTCGGCTGATCCCCGGTTGACCCATAGGATCCGTTGTCGATAATCAGCAGGATATAGTTGTCGGTGACATTGTTGGCGATCGTCGGCAATGTGCCCAGGTTGGTCAGCACCGACCCGTCGCCGTCAATGGATATGACGGTCTTGTCCTGCGCCAGCGCCAATCCAAAGCCGATTGACGATGACAGGCCCATCGTCCCCAGCATATAGAAATTGGTCGGCTGATCGTCGATCATATGCAGCTCCTGGCTGGGCAGACCGATGTTGCAGACCACAAGTTGATCACGGATGATCGGGGCGATTTCTTTCAAGATTTCAGAACGGATCATTGGTCCCCGTAGCCTCCCCAGAAATTGGCATCGGTCAGGATGGCGACCGGCTTGTTGCACATGAAGGTGTATTTCAGAATGGCGTCGAATTCTGCGACGTCTGACTGATGGTGGAAATGGTAGGTCGGGATTTTCATCTCGGCCAGCAGCGCTTTGGTATGCACCGCCATTTCGACCTGGCAGGCCACGGGTTCGCGCAGCTCGCCGCGATAGGAAATCAACATGGGAAGCGGCATCCGGTAATACTGGATCAGCGTTGCCAGCGTGTTGATCGTCACACCGATGGCGGTGTTCTGCATGATGATTGCGGGCCGCTTGCCGCCCATGAACGCACCGGCGCACAGGCCCATGCCTTCGTCCTCCTTGTTGGAGGGGATGTGAAAGATCTCGTCGCGTGCGTCGATCTCTTCGATCACACCGGCCAGCTGTTTGCAGGGAACGGTCGTGACGAATGAAACGTCGTTGGCGACAAGATCATCGCAGATCTTCTTGTCGATATTCATCTCGGAGGTGCCTTTCTATCTGGCGTCTAAAGGGTATCGGTTTTTCGGTAGACGTGGACGGCGCAACCTGCATGGCGCACCACACGCGCTGCGGTTGAGCCGAGGAAATAGTCCCGCAAGCCGGGTTTGTGCGAGCCGACAACGATGCATGACACATCGTTGCTGTCCGCATAATCAATGATCGTGCGCGAAGAATGGCCGCTGACCAGAACGGGTCTCACGTTCGGGAGCGTCGCGGTCTTTTCCATCAGCTTGTCCTTGGCCGCGTCGCGTCCGGCCTTGATTGTTTCGGCGTCCAGATAGCTGGTGACCGATCCTTGCGGTTCTTCATGCACATGCAATGCGATAATCTCGCCATCCGGGTTAAGCAAGGCGTTGGCGATGGCCAGCGTCTGCGGGGAGATATCGTGATCAAGGGCCATTGGCACGAGGATTCTAGCGTACATATGTGCTCTCCAGCATCGGGGGTTTCAGGGCCATGGGTTCAGCACGATCTTGGGCGCTGCGATTACACCGGCCCGCAGATCGGCAAAGGCCTGCGCACCGTCTGACAGCGCCTGCATCTCGAACCAGTCAAGTGGGCCAAGACGACCCTCAAAGATCGCCTGTGCCGTGTCACGGAAATCTTTTGCGGTATAGGTATATGTCCCGATAAAGCTGATTTCCTGCAATGTCATGCGGCGGATGTCCAACCCGCCTTTGTCTTCTCCCAGACCGACATGCGCGATCACGCCGCCGGGTGCTGCAAGCGCCGAAGCGGTTGCGCGCGTGACAGCGAAGCCAACCGCATCCACGACCAGCGGATATTGGCCCTCGGCCTCTGCCACTACATGTTCGCCCGTTCGGGACAGGAAAGCACTCCGCGCCGCATTCGGTTCGACAATTGTGACGTCAGGGACATTCATCGCCCGCAGTGCCAGCGCTGCGGCCAGCCCGATGGCCCCGCCGCCGATCACCAGTGCACGACGATCAGACGCGTGGTGCAACGCTTCGGTCGCCAGTCGGACAGCATGCCAACTCACCGCGAGAGGCTCGGCCAGCGCGGCCTTGGCCAGCGGGACATCTTGAGGGACTTCGACAAGATTGCTCTCGGGCATTGCAATGAACTGCGCGAATGCCCCTTCGCGCGGCTTCATCGAGATGATCTGGCGTGTCGGGCAGAGGTTCTCGCGGCCAGATGTGCATGCCGGGCAGGTGCTGCAGGTCACAAGCGGATTTACCGTGACACGCAAGCCGTCTTTTGCACCGCCGCTGATGATGCCAGCCGCCTCATGTCCCAGAATCAGGGGGGCAGGGCGGCGGGCGTCATGCCCAAGATAGGCGTGCATGTCTGATCCGCAGATGCCCACGGCCTCGATCTTGATCAGATGTTCGCCCGCTGCCGGCAGCGGGGCAGGTACATCGCGAAAGACAAGCGTTTCGACGCCTTCATAAACCAGAGCCTTCATTTCGCTGTATACCCTCCGTCAACCATCAGGACCTGTCCAGTCACATATCCCGATGCGTCCGAACAAAGAAAAACCAGCGGCCCGTCGATATCTTCCATCCGTCCGTTTCGGTTCATGCAGGTTTGCGCCGCGTTGCGGGCCGCCCGTTCGGGATCATCGAAAACAGCCTGTGTCAATTCGGTTGGAAAGAAGCCCGGCCCGATTGCATTGATGGTGATGCCGTCCCTTGACCATGCTTCGGCCATGGCGCGTGTCAGTTGCCCGACCCCTGCCTTGCTGGCCCCATACGCGATCCCGCCCGGGAAGGCGCGTGTCGTCTGGAGGGAGGCGAAATTGACGATCCGGCCCCAGCCCTTTTTCTTCATGTCCGCAACGAGAGCTTGCGAGATGAAGAACGGGGCCGAAAGGTTCAGGGCCAGCGTCTGATCCCAGCCTTCGCCCGTGACATCATCTGCCGTCTCGCGGGTGTTGACGCCTGCGGCATGGACCAGGATATCGGGCGCGCCAAAGGGGACGGAAACAGCATCGCACAACGCAGACACTGCGTCGCGGTCCGCCACATCCGCCGCGACAACGGCGCAGCCTTCGCCCAGTTCGCTTTGCAAGGATGCCAGCGCTTCAGCCCGGCGCGCCACGCCGACAACCTGCGCTCCGGCGGCATGCAGCGCTACGGCCGCACGTCGCCCGAGGCCGGAACTGGCCCCGGTCACGCAGGCCACCCGGCCCGTCAGGTCGAAAAGGCGTTTCGCGTCAGTCATCTGCGGACAGGTCGAAGTTTTCGCCGGGGAAGTATTTGGCCAGACGTACATCGGCCGCGCGCGCATGGCCTTCCATGCCTTCGAGGCGGGATATGCGCGCAGTGGCCTCTGCCACGCGCTTGGACCCTTCGCGGGTCGCGCGCTGCCATGTGACGATTTTCATGTATTTGTGAACCGACAGACCGCCGGTATAGCTCGCTGCCCCGGAGGTCGGCAGAACGTGGTTCGTGCCGGTCGCCTTGTCACCGTAGGACACGGTCGTTTCCTCGCCCAGAAAGAGAGAGCCATAACAGGTCAGCGTCTTCAGCCACCAATCAAGGTCTTCTGCCTGAACGGTGAGATGTTCGGGGGCGTATTCATCCGAACAGGCGGCCATCTCTTCACGGTCCTGACACAGGATGACCTCGGCATAGTCGCGCCATGCGGCAAAGGCGTTGTCGCGGTTCAATTCCGGCAGGTCTTCGATCAGGCCGGGGACCAGCTCCATCACTTTCTCGGCCAGGTCCCGGTCATCCGTGACCAGCCAGACGGGCGAATTATAGCCATGCTCGGCCTGTGACACCAGATCGGTCGCCACGATATGGGCGTCTGCCGTCTTGTCCGCGAGGATCAGGCTGTCGGTCGGACCCGCAATCATGTCGATGCCCACGCGGCCAAAAAGAATGCGTTTCGCTTCGGCCACGAACTGGTTGCCGGGACCGACGAGGATGTTCGCCTTTGGCAGGCCAAACAGGCCGAATGTCATTGCGGCCACGCCCTGAACGCCCCCCATCGCCATGATCTTGTCTGCGCCAGAAATATGCGCGGCATAGACGATCGCAGGGGCCACGCCGACGCCCGGACGCGGCGGCGAACAAGCGGTGATGTGCCGGCACCCAGCGACTTTTGCGGTGGTCACGGTCATGATGGCGGAAGCGATGTGGCTATAGCGCCCGCCGGGCGCATAACAGCCTGCCGCATCCACCGGTATTGCCTTTTGCCCAGCGATAAAGCCCGGCACGATTTCCATTTCCACGTCCGACACGGTCGCCTTTTGCGCCTCGGCAAAGCGGCGCACGTTGTCGTGGGCGAACTGGATGTCGGCTTTCAGCTTATCCGACACCTGTGCGCAGGCGGCCTCGATTTCTTCTGGCGTGAGCAACACGTTGCCTTCGTACTTGTCGAATTTTTCCGCATATTCCAGCGCCTTCGCGTCGCCCCCCGCTTCGATATCGTCAAGTATCCCCTTGACGGTTTCATGCACTTCGGATGCATCGGATTTTGCAGTGAGGGTCGCTTTTTTCAGATAGTCACGTTTCATAATCATTGGTTCCTATTGGTAGATTTCAGGCAGCAAGCTTGTCGAAAGTGCCGGCACATAGGCAATCAGCAGCACCACGACAAACATGCACAGAACAAACGGAACGGCGCGGGCGGCGATCTTGAGGATGGATTCGCCCGTGATGCCGGAGACGACGAACAGGTTCAGGCCCAGAGGCGGTGTGATGAAGCCGACGCCCAGGGCGGTAATCATCATGATGCAGAACTGGATTTCGTTCATGCCGATATTGTCGGCCAGCGGTTTCAGGATCGGTGCAAGGATCACGATGTTTGGCGTAGTTTCCATGACACAACCCGCAGCGATCAGAATGCCGATCATCAGCAGGATCAACAGCCACGGCTCATCAGTCAATGTCGTTACGGATGCAACGAACCCCTGCGGCACACCCATGATCGCCAGCGCCTCAGCCAAGGGCGCGGAAAAGGCGATGATCGGCAGGATGACACCGTTAACCTTGGCGGAGCTCAGCAGCATGGCGGGAAAATCCGCAAGCTTCAGGGTGCCCATGATGAACCCCATGATGATGGTCACGACAACGGCGGTCGCACCTGCTTCGGTCGGGGTCAAACGGCCTGAGAAAATGCCATAAAAGATGATGCCGGGGACAATGAACGCATACCAGCCGGATTTCAGGCTGCGGCCCAGATTGGTTGTCCATTCGCCAAAGCCGATGTTGCCGCCTCCCTCGTAGCCGTGGATGCGGTTGACGATCAGGTTGGTGATCAGGATCGACAGAAGAATTGCCAGCCCGGGGATGAGGGCCGCAAGAAACAGGGTAGAGGCCGATATCCCCAGAACCAGACCGATGATGATATAGGCAATCGAGGGCGGGATCAGGATACCGGTACAGGCACCCGCTGCGACCAGCGCGCAGGCATAGGGTCGCGGATAGCCGGATTCTACCAGGCGAGCGATCGTCATGCGGCCCACGGCGGCGGCTCCCGCCGCATCAGAGCCGGAGATGGCCGCGAACATGCCGCACACCAGCACGGTGGCAGAGCCGAACCCGCCCTTGGCAAAATTCGTCAGCGCCTCGGCGACATCAAGAAATTTGCGCGATAACCCGGTGCGTACCAGCACGTCACCTGTCAGGATAAAGAGCGGAACCGCCGTGAGCGCAAAGGCGTCAATCCCGGAAAACAGGCTTTCGCCGACAAGGCTTAGCGGCAGATCACCGGACATCCACAACATCAGGATGGCGGACGATCCGATGGCGGCCCAGACCGGCACAGCCAGCGCGATGAGGCCTACGAACATGATCACGGGCAGATAGAAATCCCAACCCAGCTCAACGGTTTGATTAAGTGTATTCCAAAGCATGCCGGGGTTCCTCAATCAAACAGCGTGTCGCCCTGATAGACAGGCGTGCCGTCTCTCAGGCTGCGGTAATCGCGGATGAATGACTGCAAAAGCCGCCATATGATAAGCGTGAAGCCCAGTGGCACGGCCATCAGAAACCAGACTTTCGATATGCGAAGCCCGTCCGTTACCGAACCGAACTTGGCCGAGACATGGACCGTTTCAAAAGACCAGTAGAGCGCGATGACAGCGACAATGAACATCACCAGGTCGCCAAAGATATAGAGCAGCGCCTTGGGTCGCGGTGACAGGTAGTGCATGACCACATCAATTCGGATATGCGCGCGTTCCTTGACAGCAGCAGCCGCCCCGATCCACGCGAGGTAGATGAACGAGTAGCGCACGATCTCTTCGCCCCAGATGGAGGAATAGGAAAATACCTCGCGCCTGAGCACTTCGATCGCCATGGTGATGACCAGCATCACGTAGAAGGTTAAAAGCAACCAAAGCTCCGCATCGCGGTCAATTCTGCGCAAAATACCCATGATCTCTCCTGTCAGTTGGACGAACGGTGCCGCCCCACGCATACAATGTCCGTGGGCAGATCAGCGTCCGCGCAAAAAGTGAAAGAGCCGGGTGCGCAATGGCACCCGGCGCGGTGGCTTACGCGTCGTGCACGTAGTATTTGCCTTGGGTGCCTGCGGCCTCTTCCATCTTGGAAAACGCTTCCATCGAACCGGCAAGCTCTGTCTTGAAGCTGTCCCATTCGGACAGTTGATAGCCGCCTGTGGCTTTCCATTCGTTCAGCTGGTCATCGCTGAGAGAGTGGAATTCAACGCCCGCTTTGGACAGCTCGGCCATGGCGAAGGCCCGCGCCGACGGCACTTTGGACAAGTTCTGGTGCGCCGTCATCTCCGAGGCCCACATGATTCCGTCCTGCACGTCGGCAGGCATGGAATTGAACCATTCAAGGTTGCATGAATAGACTTGGCTGTCTGGCACCGCCTGCGTGAAGGTCACGTGAGACAGGATGTCCTTAAAGCCAAAAACGTAAAGCGCGCCCACAGATGGATCAAGCGCGTCTGCTACGCCTTGCTTGATCGCGGAAGGTGTTTCGCCCCAGGCAACAGGCGTCGGGTTCGCGCCGACCATGCGGTAATATTGTTGCAGCATTTTTGAGCCGGGCACGCGGAACTTCACGCCTGCCAGATCGGATGGCGACAGGACGGCACCGGCACCGCCCTTGCGCACGGCAACCACGCGCGGGTCGATATTGACGTAGAACAATGCCTTGAACCCGGCGGCCTCAACCTTGGGGTGAACTTCGGTGTTCCAGAAGTCGGAATTCACGAGGTTCGTGAAGCGCTGATTGGAACCGCAAAGGTAGGGCATGTTGATCAGATCGACCGTAGACGCAAACGGCGCGAAGTTCGCCAGCGAATGCTGGGCCGCCTGAATGGTGCCGCCTTGAACCTTCTGAACAAGATTGCCGCCTGAACCCAGTTGCCCGCCGGGAGCGAGTTTGACGTAAACCTTGCCGTTGGTGGCGTTCTGGATGTTTTCCTTGAGGTCGAGCTGCATGATGGGATAGCTCCGCGTAGCGCCCAGCACATATGCGGTCGCAACGGTCATCACATGCTCAGCGGCCTTTTCGCGGTCGCGCTCTTCATTGGCGGTTTGGGCTGCGGCCTCCGAAGACCAGAGCATGCCAGCCCCTCCGGCGACCATAGCTGCGGTGAAGCCACCTGTTGCTGTCAGTTTCAGAAAATTGCGGCGCTCTGCTGAGGCCAGCTCTTTACGTTCATCGTTCATGTCATTCCTCCCGAAAGACCGTTAGCTGCCGTTCTTGTCTTTTCTGGCAGCTTCCTTTTGTAAAATCGCGACGACGAACAGGATCGATGCCGCGAACAGAACCAACATTTCACCCACATCGCCCAGAAAAGCGGCGCGTGCAAAGGCGCCCAACGCAACGTTTGCGAAGTAGACGACAAACACGACAATCGAGGCCGCAAGAAACATGGTGTCACTCCAAAATGAATCAGTTCTCCAATAGTGTAAGCGCTTACATTGCCGTAATGCAAGCCTTTACATCGCTTGACAGGGTAAACTAACCTCAGCGTCACGCCCTGAATTGTTCTATGTGGGGTCAGCGCGAACGAAATCACTGACTGGTAGAGTCATGCAGCAAGAGAGAAATAGTCCGACTTTAGATGATGTTGCGAAAGCTGCGGGCGTTTCCACGGCGACGGTGTCGCGTTGTCTGAACTTGCCTGACCGGGTCGCCAAAAAGACGCTCGACCGGGTCATGAAAACCGTCGACGACATGGGCTACACACCGAATTTCGGTGCAAGGGCGATGGCGGCGAGGCGGACTTTCACGATCGGGGCGATCATCCCAACGATGGAAAATTCAATCTTTGCACGCGGTCTTCAAGCCTTTCAGGAAGAGCTGCGCAGCCGCGGATACAATCTTTTGGTGGCGAGCAGTTCTTATCGTCCCGACGTTGAAAAGGAACAGATCCGGGCGCTGGTGTCGCGCGGGGCGGACGCGTTGCTGTTGATCGGCTACGAACGCGAACAGGCAATTTACGACTATCTGGAGCGTCAGGGCGTCCCGGTCCTGCTCGCATGGGCCTTTCTGGAAGGACAGGTTCAGCCGTCGATCGGTTTTAACAACCGTGCAGCGATGTGCAGCCTCGCCAACCGGGTTATCGAGCTTGGTCATCGTCGGATCGGTGTTATCTCGGCCATTACCAAAGGCAATGATCGTGCCGCCGAGCGGGTCGCGGGGATCAGGGATGCCATGTCTCAAAACGGGCTGAATCCGGAAAACCTGAAGGTCATCGAAACCCCATATGACATCCAGAACGGCGCGGCTGCCTTTGACGAGTTGATGAAAGCGGATCCGGGTCTGACCGTCGTGATGTGCGGCAACGATGTTCTCGCCGTCGGTGCCCTTCGCAAATCCAAGGAAATGGGTTTGCGGGTGCCCGAAGATGTTTCCATCACCGGTTTCGATGACATTGAACTTGCCAGCATCGTCACGCCCGGCCTGACGACAGTACACGTCCCGCATCGGGAAATGGGACGAAAAGCGGCGACGGAATTGGTCGATATGGTCGAAAAGATCAGCAACGGCAGATCCGCCGAGCTTCAGGCGTCGCTGCAAATCCGCGACTCCCTTGGGGTGCCCGGAATGTCCGATACTGGCGGTCCGGATAGGTAAGGCCGCTTGCTTGAAAAGTGGCGGCTGCATCGCGCGTCAGGATCTGAGGGCGCAGTTGAGGTTTGCACCGCAACCTGCGACCAATGCCTATGCTGACAATTTCGAGCATTACCTATTCGATCGGTGGACAGCCGCTGTTTCAGGAGGCTTCTACTGATATTCCGGCTGGTCATAAGGTCGGATTGGCAGGGCGCAACGGGACCGGCAAAACGACTCTCTTCCGTTTGATCCGGGGTGCTCGTCTACGCTTCGGGATCAATATCTGGCGCGGCGTCACCATCCTGTTCGTCGCTAGTATTATCCTCAATAAGCAGTTGTGTTTGCGCCTTTAACAGGCTGCGGAAATAGCCCAAATGCGGGAATGGTTTCCCGCTGCAGTGAATGACTGCATTTCGCGTCCTGCCAGTTGGCGCGAGGGTATTTCCGCCTGCTTTGGGTTATTTGCCTTCATGCGGCCAGCAACCGAGGCAGTCGGGCGAGGTTGTTGGCAGCCATC
>JAGXFI010000065.1 GCA_024637305.1 Sulfitobacter sp. | reverse complement strand
GTACGCGGAAAGCCGCGGCTGGAAAATGGAGATGATCGAGCAGCAGATGACCGAGCTTGGCGGCGTCAAGGAAGTGGTCGCGCATATCATCGGCGACAATGTTTTTGCCCGTCTCAAGTTTGAAAGTGGCGTACACCGGGTACAGCGCGTGCCGTCAACGGAGAGCGGGGGCCGCATTCATACCTCAGCGGCCACCGTTGCGGTCCTGCCTGAGGCGGAGGATGTGGACATCCACATCGACGCGAACGACATCCGGCTTGATACGATGCGGTCGTCAGGGGCAGGTGGACAGCATGTTAACACCACCGATTCGGCGGTGCGGATCACGCATATTCCCTCGGGGATCGTCGTTACGAGTTCAGAGAAATCCCAGCACCGCAACCGAGAGATCGCGATGCAGGTACTCAAGGCGCGGCTTTATGATGCCGAGCGGCAGAGGATGGAGGCCGAGCGTTCGGCAAGCCGTTCTGCGCAAGTGGGGTCGGGCGACCGCTCGGAACGGATCAGGACATATAATTTTCCGCAAGGTCGCATGACGGATCACCGGATCAACCTGACGCTATACCGTCTGGAGGCGATCATGCAGGGTGATCTGGATGAAATCATCGACGCTCTGACAGCGGACCGGCAGGCGCAGATGCTTGCCGAGATGGGCCAGTGACCACGGCAGCTGCCGCCATGGCGTTGGCGACGGCACGGTTACGCGCGGCGGGTGTGCCCGACCCGGCACGGGATGCGAGGTTGCTGCTGGCCCATGCGGCATCGGTCGACGCGGCACGGATCACCTTGATGACACCTGAGGAAATCGCACCCGAGATCGGGGAACGCTACGAACAGCTGATCGCGCTGCGTGCCGTACGTGTCCCGGTGTCGCAATTGATTGGCGCGCGGGAGTTTTATGGACGCTCCTTCCGGATCAGTCGGGACGTACTGGACCCCCGCCCGGAGACCGAGAGTTTGATCGAGGCGGCTTTGGCAGAGCCCTATTCCCGTGTGCTGGATCTGGGTGTCGGGTCGGGGTGCATTCTGGTCACGCTTTTGGCAGAGCGTAGCGATGCGCAGGGCGTCGGCGTTGACCTCAGCGAGGCTGCCTGTTTGCAGGCCAGCGCCAATGCGGTTCAGCTGGGCGTGGCCGGACGCGCGCAGATCGTGCAATCGGACTGGTTCGAAAATGTCGACGGACGGTTTGACCTGATCGTGTCCAACCCGCCGTATCTGGCGCAGGCGGAGATGGCGGCTGTCGCACCAGAACTGGCGCTTTACGAACCGGCCATCGCGCTGACCGATGGGGCCGACGGGCTGACGGCCTACCGTGTGATCGCGGCACAGGCGCAGGGCTATCTGACCGCAGCGGGTCGCGTATTGGTCGAACTGGGCTGGCGGCAGGGCGCGGATGTTGCGGAAATATTTATGCAGGCCGGGTGGGGCAGCGTGGTGATTCTCCCTGATCTTGACGGTCGCGACCGGGTGATCTGTGCCCAAAACCCCGCATAAGAGCGAAAAGCTGCTGAAATCGACGGGTTTTAGGCAAAACCCTCTTGCCCCATGCTACGGGGCATGGTTAGTCAGAGTTGTTGCAGCGGAGATGCCATTTGGCTGTCCTGCGCGGCGTTAAGCCCAACAATCGTTCGCGCCTCTAGAATAGGTAACGTATCGCTCGTGTACCGGCGTCCAGATCAACAGCATACAAGGCTGAATCCAACTCATGAAATCTTCGAGATCACGATCGAGGTCTAAGAACCCCCGCAATCGCGGTGGCCAGCAAAGCGGCGGCAACGTCGTAAACCGCGTCTTCGACAGCTCAGGCCCAGAAGGCAAGGTGCGCGGCACACCCCAGCAGGTCATCGAGAAATACAATCAGCTGGCCCGCGATGCGCAGTTGGGCAACGACCGTGTGGCAATGGAAAATTTCCAGCAGCATGCGGAGCATTATTTGCGCTTGCTGTCCGAAGCACAGCGCGAGATCGACATGCGCCGCGAGGAGCAGGAGCGCCAGAACCGCGAACGTCAGGCGGAACGCGACCGCGAACGCACTGATCGTCAGGAACGCGAAGGCAACCAGCCGCAGCAGAATGATGGCAACGACCAATCCCGCCAGAACGACGGAAATGACCAGTCCCGCCAGAATGACGGCAACGACCAATCCCGCCAGAATGACAGCAACGATCAGCAGCGTCATCAACAGGACGATAACGACACAGAGAGCAATCTGGTGGAGACACCCGAAAGCAAACCAAAGCCTAAACGCGCCCCCCGCAAGCGCAAGCCAAAGCCCGAAGAGGGTAGCGCCGGTGGCGATCAGAACGGCGATCGTCCGGAAGCGGCTGAATAGGGATTGGTTTCAGGTCTTCGGCCAAGCTGACAATTCGCCTGTCGGGCCGGTGACGCGCAAATATGGTGCGTCACCCTGCAGATAGTTGTTGATCGATTGGCCGTCAGGTTCGCATCAATGCGTCAGGTCGTCATGGTTTGGCTATTTCCCGCGACAGCGCACAGAACCCCTCAAGGGAAACCTGTTCCGCCCGCTCCGTTGGCGGAATACCGGCGGCGTGGAGGCGGTCTTCGATGTCCGGCGTCAATCCCTTGAGTGCGGAGCGGAGCATCTTGCGCCGTTGATTGAACGCGGTGGCGACGACACGCGAAAGCACGGCCGCATCGGCGGGAAAGCGCGGTTCAGGCAGCGCGGTCAGGTGCACGACGGCGCTCGATACTTTGGGCGGCGGGGTAAAGGCCCCCGGGGGCAGATCCATCACGATACGCGCATGCGCCCGCCATTGCGCCAGCAGGGCCAGGCGACCGTAGGCTTTCGACCCCGGTGCGGCAACGATACGTTGAGCGACCTCGCGCTGGAACATCAGCGTCAGGCTTTCCCAGAACGGGGGCCAGTCGGGCGGCGTCAGCCAGCGGACCAGAAGTTCGGTGCCGATATTGTAGGGCAGATTCGCCGCCACGCGGATCGGCGGCGTCAAATAGGCCAACGGGTCGATCTCGAGCGCATCGCCTTCGATCACCGTCAGACGGCCCGGATAGGCGGCAGCAATCTCTGCCAGCGCCGGCAGACAGCGGGCGTCCTTTTCCACGGCAAGCACATGGCGTGCGCCTTCTGCAAGCAGGCCGCGTGTCAGGCCCCCGGGGCCGGGGCCGATTTCCAGCACATCATGGTCTGTCAGGCTTCCTGCCTGCCGGGCAATTTTTGCCGTCAGGTTCAGATCGAGCAGAAAATTCTGCCCCAGCGATTTGCGTGCCGACAACCCATGCGTCGAGATGACCTCGCGCAGTGGCGGAAGGGCGTCGATGCCGCTCATGCCGTGGCCATGCGGTGTGCAAGCCGGATCGCCTCGATCATGCTGGAGGGGTTTGCGATGCCTTTGCCCGCGATGTCAAAGGCGGTGCCGTGGTCTGGAGATGTCCGGATGAACGGCAGCCCCAAGGTGACGTTTACGCCTTTGTCGAAATCCAGCGTCTTGATCGGGATCAGGGCCTGATCGTGATACATGGCGATTGCCGCGTCATAGGTGGCGCGCGCGGCGGCGTGGAACATCGTATCGGCGGGCAATGGCCCGCGCAGGTCGTAGCCTTCGTGACGCATCGCGACGACAAGGTCCGCGATCCACTCGACCTCCTGGCAGCCCATGGCCCCGCCTTCGCCCGCATGCGGGTTCAGCCCTGCGATGGCCAGACGCGGTCGCGCGATCCCAAACTGGTCGCGCAGCCCTTGGTGCGTAATTTCTATCGTGCGGCGCAATCGGTCGGGCGTCAGGGCGGATGGCACTTCCTCAAGCGCAATGTGGATCGTCGCGGGCACCACCCGCAACTGGTCTGACGCAAGCATCATCACCACGTCCACGCCACCGGCGAGTGCGGCGAGGTATTCGGTATGACCGGGGTAGGCAAAGGCGGCACCGTCCATCAGGGCCTTCTTGTGGATCGGTGCCGTACAAACTGCCGCCGCCTCACCGTCCTGAACCAAAGCGACCGCGCGCGCGATCACGTCGATGATGCCCTGAGCGTGCGCCGGATCGGGTTTGCCCGGGCGCGCGATGCTGCCGAAACCATGTTTAAGAACGGGCAGGGCACGCGAGGATACCAGTGCTGCATCGGCGGCCTTGTCGATCATTTCAAACGGGGTTGCAGGCGGCAGGTGACGCGGATCACCAAGCCAGACCATCGGCATCTTATCCGCCAGCGCCGCCCAGGCACTTGCGGCTATTTCAGGCCCGATTCCTGCTGGTTCCCCGCAGGTCAGGACGATGGGGCGGGTCATTTGATGACGATGCGAGCTTCTGCGCGTTGTTGTGCCACCAGAGCTTCCGCCAGACCGGCCAGACGCTGCTGGCGCAGGTTGGCCGCGACATCCTCACGGCTGACATCGGCATTTCCGGCGGCAGTGCGTTTGCACAGCATCAGGAACACCAACGCCTGACCGTCCGATCGGGTCAGGGCGGTTGACACTTCGCCGGCGTCGAGCTTGCTCAGCTCAAAGGCGATGTCTTGTGGAATTTCGCCCGGCTTCTTGGTCTCGCGGTCCAGGGCACTTTCAGGCTGGTCTTTGGCATAAGCATAAAGGTCGTCGCAAACGTCGACTTCGGCAGCAAGATTAGCGGCCTGTTGCAGCGTCGCTTCGGATCGGCCCCCGGCCAGATAATAGGCGGCATACTCGATGGAGGCGTATTCCGGCTGCGGTGCGCCCATCTCTTCGATTGCGCGCAACTGGAACAATGCGACGGCGTTCGGGATCGGCAACGGTTGGCTGACCTCGCCCGGTGACAGGGACAGGATCACCGGTTGCAGCGATGCCGGCAGATTGCTGAGCGGCGTCCAGGGCAGGCGGCCGCCTGCACCGCGCGACGCGGTGGCGGAATACTGACGCGCAAAGGAAGAAAATTCCGCCTCGGTCGTGGCCTGGGCGATCCGGACCGCAAGCGCGTTTACCTCGGCGGCGCTCTGTGGCGGTGCGGGAATGATGATCTCGGACACCAGAACGCGGATGTTCGATCCGCCACCGGCACCCTGTTCGGCCAGCGCGCGGTCAATCTCGGCTTCTGTGATCTGGACGCGGCTTCCGTAGCGGCTGCGGATATACTCGCGCCAGATAACACCGCTCAGCACGAAGTCGCGCATGGTTTCCCGCGCGACGCCTGCGCGTTCGAGCGTTTGCACGAATTCCTCAAGGCTCAAGTTTGCACGGCCAGCGAAATCTTCCATCGCGCGATCGACACCGGTACTGCTGAATTCGAGACCCGCATCGCGCACAAGCTCATCACGCAAGCGTTCGTCGATCATGGCGTCAATTATGGATTCCCGGTCGCCTTGCGCCGCATTCAGCAATTGCAGAAAGCGCTGGCGCTGTTGCACCTCGAATTCCGTGATCGGGCTGTCATTCACGATTGCAGCAGGCGCAAACAGGTTCTGCGCCGTGACAGGCAGAGTGGCAGCCAGGGTAAGGGCGGCAGCGGCGAGCGGGAGGGCGATCAGTTTGAACATGAGCGGACGTATCTTTCTGTTCCATTGCTGGCGGAGAACCCGCGCAGGCCGATGTTAAATCCGATATTGGTGGACGGCTCAATACTTGTCGACGTAGTATACCTTCGGTCGACGTTCAACTCGACCGTGACACACTCGTTTTCATAGCTCAACCCAACGCCTGCCGTCGCAGCCCGGTCATCTGCCGTGTCATAGCGCCAATCAGCGCTGGCGGTCCAGTGGTCGTTGATCCTGAAGGCACCGTCGAGTGTCACTTCCGATACATCCTGCACGCGCTCCTCGGTGCTGTCAGCTTCGAGCCAGACATAGCTGCCCCCCAGACGCCCGCGCCGGAAGTCCCAGTCACCGCGCAGCTCGGCCTTGGACAGATTGATGTTTCCTTCGAAAAGCCCGCGCCCTGTTAATGACACGCCGGACAGCCCGTCGATCTGCCCCGCGATCAGCAGATCGGACGCGGTCCCCGAAAGCCCCGAGCTTTGCGAGAAGGCGGCGTCGGAGTCTTCGCGGAATACCTGGCCAAAGCTCAGTGCCGCATCCCATCCATCAGGGTCGATACGTGCCCAGTTCAGGCCAAGGGCCGCAACAGCGTGGCGTTCGCGCCGGTCGGGGCGCGGAAACCGTGACAACGCCAGCAAATTTCCCTGATCGAATTCGACACGGGTGCTTTCATCATTCGGAAGCGGTAGCCGGTCGCCGCCAGTCCAGGCGATCTGCGCAATCGGCTCAAGCGTCTGCGCCGCTCCACTGGCCTCGCGGCGCAGCAACGGATAACGCAGGGTAAGCGCGCCAAAAGGGACGATTTCGGTCTGGGTTTGCGGCGTTGTGGAATCTTGCGTCACATCAAAGAGATTGAAGGACGCGCCCAACCGCCAATCCGTGCGTAAGCTACCGAAGGCCCGCCCCCCAAGATACGTCGCGTCGCCGTGCAGGCGGGCGACGTCGCGCCCAGCGATGTCGATGTCCGACTGGCGGCGGTGGCTGTGCGCGGCCAGCGTCATGCGGAGTTCACCGGCAAGCGCACGGGGGAAGAATCGGCGTTCGTATTCACCGTCCAGCAAGAGGGTTGGCAGGGTCGCGTTAACCTCGCTATCGCGCAGCGTCTTGAAATTGACAAAGCTCGCGCGGATGAACTCATCCCGCTTCACACGACTCAGGAGAAGTTCCGATTTCAGGCGGTCCGCGTCAGAATATCCGTATTCCTTGAGATAGGCGTTGTCGCTTGTTGTCTCGACGTTGAATTCAAGCACGAAATCTCTTGGAAGGTCGAAGCGTCCCGTACCGAAAACATAGCCGCGCGTTTTGTTCGGGCGCAGATCATCACCGGTGAATGCAGCATCGAATTGAATCTGCCCTTGTCTGAATGCCTGACGATAGCGCAGCTGGACTGTGCGGGTCGATGTAGAGAGATACGGCGTGACCGTGAGGTCGCGGGCTTCGCCAATTTTGATGAAATAGGGAATTTTCAGTCCGACACCCAACTGCGAGGTGCTGCGGATGGACGGGATCAGGAAACCTGTCGCGCGCTTGACTGTCGGGTCCGGCAGGCGCAGGCGTGGAAGGTAGAATACAGGGATCCTGCCGATGCGAAACTGTGCTTCGTCAAAATATAGCTGGCGTCCGATTTCGTCATGGATGACCCGTTTTGCGCGGATCTGCCACAGCGGTGGTGTCCCGTCGTCGCAGACCCGGCAGGATGTGACGGCGGTTTTGTAGAGCTGGCTATAGCGGCCATCGACGCGGTCCATCCTGACGGCGGCCAATTGCAACTGCTCGGCGATGACCAGACGCGCGCCGCGCAGGATACCGTTGCGCAGGTCTGCATCAAGACTGGCCGCGTCTGCCAGGATCACGGTGCCTTCGTCGTCGGTCAGCGTGATCGGCCCGTCGATACTGAGCGCGCCGGACCGCTGGTCATAGCGGATGGCGTCGGCGCGCAGGCGCGTCTCGCCCTGAAACGCCTCGACATTGCCCGAAGCCACGAGCACCCGCTCGCGCGTTATGTAAAGCTGGTCCGCCACCAATAGCGCAGCGGAATCTTGCTGGGCTTGCAGCGGAATCGCGAGCAGGATCAGAAAGACTGCGATAAAGCCGCGCATGCTATCCGTCCTCCGCGTGCAACAGGATACCGAGCGCCAGCAGGATCGCAGCAACTGGCGGTGCCCAAGCGGCAAGATAGATCGGTATTTGCCCGTTTTCGCCTAGAATTTGCGCAAAGCTGCGGATAAAATACAAGCCGAACCCCAATAGAACCGCCGACAGAACCGCAACACCGGTGCCGCCAAATCTCGTATGACGCATGGTGAATGCGCTCGCAACCAGAACCATCGCGACCAGAAAGAGCGGTCTGGCCAGTTCGGACTGCAGCCATACCTTGTGGCGGCGCGGGCTGAAGCCCGCCTGTTCAAGCTGGCGGATGAACTGCGGCAACTCGTAGATCGAAACCGCGGCCGGTGTGCCAAAGCTTTCGCGTATGCGTTCGACTGTCAGCGTCGATGGAAACGCCAGCGTGTCGAACGTTTCGGAGTTGCCTTCGGCGTTGATACCTGCCTGCAGGGGCCATGCCTTGGCGTTCTTCAACTGCCACGCGTCGCCTTCGAGTGCGGCGCTATCTGCCTCGATCCGCTGGATCGGGCCGCCGCCGGGTGCGTAGGAAATAAACGTCACATCATAGAGTATCGACGCATCGGCATTTGATCGCCACGCGCGGATCACCGTCTGACCCTGTTCCCCGCCCTGACGCAGCCAGAGCCCTTCGTCACTGATCGACAAAGCAGATACGCCGCCTGACCGATAGGTATCGGACAGTTGTTGATAACGTTTCGACGTGGCCGCCACGATCGGGTTGAACATCGCCACGGCAAGCCCGCCGATGATCAGCGCAACCACCACCGGACCAAGCAGCGCCGCCAGCGCGGAGCGTCCGGCAGCACGGGTCACCACCATCTCTGAGCTGCGGGCAAGCGACAGGAACAAGACGACGGTCGCAAGGATCATGATAAGGGGCAGGATCAAATTGATCGTCTGCGGCGCGTTCAGCAGGGCCAATGTCAGGATTTCGGAAAAACCCACGTCTTCGCCCGAATAGCGCCGCGCCTGGTCCACCAGGTCGACCAGCATCACCAACGCGACGAAAACGGCCGTAATCAGGGCGAAACCGGTTGTGAAACGCCGGGCGAAATAGCGGTGCAGGATCATGCCGCCGCCCTCCGTCGCAGGGCCCGTGCCCTCCAGCCGGGATGTGCCGCGTGGGTCAGCATCGCCAGCACCAGCAGCGTTCCGATCAACGCGGGCAGGTATATCAGCGGCCACATTGCCGGATCTTGACGGACCTGGTCCACCAGGGTGCCGCGCAGCCCGTCGATGGCAATCAGCAGCCCGAAAGCGATCAGTATCTCGCGCCAGATGCCAAAACGGGAATAGCCGCCGATAAGCAGTGTCGCAAAGCCGACCATCGCCGCGACGATGCAGAACAGCGGTTGCGCAAAGCGATCGTGGAATTCTTCGGCGATCTCGCCGGGTGGTTGGGGTGTCTCGGTCCAGGAGGCGAGCAGCCTCGGGGTTGTCATCTCGGAGATGGATTGTGAACCTTGCGCATCGCGCCTTACCAGTGCGCTGATATCAAATGAGAAATCCTGAAACTTGGCTGTTGCAAGGCGGTTGTCCTGCGCTTCGAGCCGCTGCGCCAGACCGTCGACCATGATCAGCGTGGTACCTTCTCCGTTGCGGACAAGATAGGCCTGCGCCGCCGTGTAAATTACACCTTCTTTCGGATTGCGCCTGTCTGACAGGAACACATCCAGCAGCACGCCGTCGGGGTCGATCAGACGGGTGTAGAACGTCACGTGCTCCGTCGGATGCAGGAATGTCCCTTCGGTCAAAAGGCGCGCGGTGACGTTGCGCGATATCTCCGCCTCGCGTTCCTTGAGCTGCGCACCCGCCATCGGCACGAGAAAATGACTGAGGGCGGACATCATGAACGCAACGCAAAGGCCATAAATCAGAACCGGACGCGCCAGCCGCCATGGGCTGGTGCCGGTGGCCTGCAAAACCGTCAGCTCGGATTCGCCCGACATGCGGTTGGTCACGTAGACTGCGGCGGCGAAAGCGGCGATCGGCAGGACGGTCGTGATCAGCTTGGGCAGACCAAGCGTGGTAAACTCCAGAAAAACAAAGGCGGTCTGGCCGTCCCCGATCAGCCGGTCGAACAGGACGACGGCGCGGTTGATCCAGAAGATCGCAACGAGGATCAGCGCGAAAAAGCCGAACAGTACCAGAAGTTGCGACAGCATGTAGCGGTCGTACCTTGCCACGCGATGTCCTCCGGTTGCTCTGACGGCGATTGGTTTCGTGATAGCCGATTTGGCGCGTGTCGCAAACTGCTATCTGGCACTGGCGCGTCATGCGCGCTAGGTCTGAGTCATATGTAACACGAAAGGCCGCCTTGATGACCGATCTCACTCCGATTTCATTTACCGATAACGATATCGACGCGTTTGCGTCTCACAAGGGCCGTGTGGCGGTGATCGTCGGCGCGGATGGCAAACTTGACCGGCTGGCGCGGCGGGTAAGCCGTCTGACCAAGGGTGCCGTCGCCCGGTTGGTCGCGGCAGAGCGGTTCGGCAAGATGAAGCCGGGCGATGTGGCGACCCTGGCCTATCCGGCGGGCATGGAAGCAGAAGCGGTCGACGTTGTCCGGCTGTCACGCGGGGATGACATCGCAGCGGCGCGCAAGGCAGGGGCGGGACTGGCCAAGCTGCGCGGAAAGGCGGATCTGCTGGTCGCAGCGGGCGGGCATGCCCGCGCCGCTCAATTGGCCTTTGGCGCGGTGATGCGCGACTACGACTATGACGACCAGAAATCGGCGGCGGACCCGCGTGCTGGCAAAATCGTGGTCATGTGTACCAAACCCGACGAAATCGAGGCGAAAGCAGCGCCGCTTATGGCGGTTGCCGAAGGGGCGTTCTTGACCCGCGACCTGACGAATGCGCCGGCGAATGTTTTGACAACGACCGCCTATGCCGAACAGATCAAGGAAATGGAGAGCCTTGGCCTCAAAGTAGAGGTCATGGATGAAGAAAAGCTTGCAAGCCTTGGGATGAGAACGCTTTTGTCTGTCGGTCAAGGGTCGGACAGTCCGTCCTATGTGGTCGTGATGCGTTGGGGTGGCGGAGAAAAGGACGATGCGCCGCTGGCGCTGGTCGGCAAGGGCGTGGTGTTCGACACCGGCGGCATCAGCCTCAAACCCGGCGCGGGAATGGAGGACATGACCATGGACATGGGCGGTTCCGCTGTCGTGGTCGGTGTCATGCACGCAATTGCCCGGCGCAAGGCAAAGGCCAACGTCGTCGGCTTGGTCGGAATCGTCGAGAACATGGTGTCGGGCAATGCGACGCGCCCCGGTGACGTGATCAAGACGATGAAAGGCGATACCGTCGAAGTCATCAATACGGATGCCGAAGGCCGTCTGGTGCTGTGTGACGTGCTGTGGCACGCTCAGGAGGCCTACAAGCCTGCCGCGATGATTGATCTGGCGACCTTGACGGGCGCGATCATCATTGGATTGGGGCATGAGAACGCCGGCGTTTTCTCGAATGACGACGATTTGTGTGATGCTTTTCTCAAGTCGGCCAAGGCGGAAAACGAAGGCGCCTGGCGGATGCCGCTGGGCAAGGCCTATGACGACCTGCTGAAAAGCCGGATTGCGGATATGAAGAATATCGGTGGGCGGCCGGCTGGCTCGATTACCGCGGCTCAGTTTCTGAAACGCTTCGTCAAGGATGACTGCCCGTGGATCCATCTGGATATTGCGGGGGTTGCGTCCGTCAAGAACGAGACGGCGCTTGCGCCCAAGGGCGCTACCGGCTGGGGCGTGGCGGCGCTTAACCGGCTGATCGCGGATCGGTTCGAGAAAGGGTAATTGCGTGGGCGCGGTCCTGTTCTACCACCTGACGCAACGTCCGCTGGCCGACACACTTCGGACATTGCTGGAAAAGTCGCTGGCGAATGGCTGGCGTGTCGCGGTGCGCGGCACGAACGCGACGGCCCTGGCGCAACTGGACGAGGCGCTGTGGCTGGGGCCGAAGGACGGCTTTTTGCCGCACGGTCTCAAGGGCGGTACCAGCGATGCGATGCAACCGGTCCTGTTGCAGACGGATGCGGGTATCGTGAATGGTGCGGTTTGCGTCATGGCCGTGCAAGGAGCGCAGGTCGCCCCGGAAGAGGTCGGAGCGCTGGAGCGGGTGTGCATCCTGTTCGACGGTCATGACGATGCGGCGGTGTCAGAGGCGCGCGGCCAGTGGAAGGCTTTGACCGGCGCGGGTGTCGCCGCGCAATATTGGTCAGAGGAAAGCGGGCGCTGGGAGAAAAAGGCCCAGAGCGGCTAGCGCGTCAGGATCAGTTCGCCGTTCGCGATTTCGATCCGGCCCCAGCGCTGGAGATATCCCATGCCCAGAAGGGATTCGCGCATCTCTCCCTCGTTGACGACGGCGGCGACATTGGTGTCGGTGACGTCGCCCAATGTGACTGTGTTCAATTCTACCGGTGCGGTCCGTACCATGCCGTTCGCGGTATTGGCGCGGCCGAAATACCCCAGATTGTCGATATCAAGACCGACACGCTGCGCGTCATTTGCAGTCAGTACCATTTCGCTGGCACCGGTATCGACGACAAAGCGCACCGGCGCGTCGTTAATGATGAGCGTCAGGTAGTAATGGCCGTTCTGCTGGCGTGGCACGGCGATCTGTCCGGTCCCGATCTGGCTGATCTGGTCACGGGACGCCGCCCTCTGGATGTCATTCCACAGCCCGTAGGCGGCAACCACGCCCACGAACAGAAAGCCCCAGACCATTGCATGTTGAAGGGTCTTGCCGATCCCTTCGCGGCCCTGAATGAAAAACCAGCCGGCAATACCGATCCCCAACAGGGCAAGATAGAGCAGCCGTCCGGTGTCATCTGCGGTCATTATGCGGTCCTCCTGAAGCCTATATAGGGCCGGAACCGCTGGGACCAAACCCGAAGGCCGCCAATCCTTCGAGTACGAATTGCACCGACAATGCCGCCAGCAGCATCCCCAGCAGGCGGGTAATCACGTTTATCGCGGTTTTTCCTATCACCCGTTCGAGATAGCCACTTGCCTGAAGCGTCAGGCCCATCACGATCAGCACGAGCGCGGTGATCACCAGAACGGTCACAAGCCCTTCACCGCCGGGTTTCTCACTGGTGAGCAGGATAACGGATGCGATAGCGCCCGGTCCCGCGATAAGCGGAATGGCGAGCGGAAACACGGATGGGTCGTCTCCGTCTTCTTCTTCCGCTTCCTCCGCCTGACCTTCGCGGCGTTTGGTGCGGCGTTCGAAAAGCATGTCTAGCGCTGTCAGGAATAACAAAAGGCCACCCGCGACGCGGAAAGCGGGCATGGAAATGCCGATGAAGGTCAACACCGCTTCGCCCAGGGCGGCAAACAGTGCCAGCACGATGGCCGCGACGGTCACCGCACGCCATGCGATCATGCGGCGTTGCGCGGCCGTCATGCCGCGCGTGATCGCAATGAACAGCGGTGCAATCGCAATCGGGTCAATCACCACGAACATCGTGACGATGGCGGTGATCATGTAAGCGGTATCAATCGGCATGTATCTCGTCAGGGTTTACACCCCGGACCCCCGTGCAATTTTCGGCCAGACGGATCTGCCCTCAGGCCTCGGCGCGCTCAAGTTTTTCGAGACTTTGCATCCAGAGCGCTTCGGCGCGTTCCAGTGCCTCCATGACCTCGGCGTATTTCTTGTTCCAGACCTCAAGTTCGCCGATCTTGTCGCTTTCGTAAAGGGCAGGGTCGGCGAGCTTTTTGGCCAGCTTGTCGCGCATTTCGTTGATCTTGGCGACCCGCGCCTCGCCCTTGCGGACTTCGCCGCGCAGGTTGAGGATATCGTCGCGGGACGCGCGCTTGGGTTTTGGCGCGTCCGCCTTGGGCTGTTTGCGTTGCTTTTCCGTATCCGGCGTCAGCAGCATTTTGCGGTAGGCTTCGAGGTCGTCGTCATAGGGTTTGACGGTCCCGTCAGATACCAGCCACAGTCGGTCCGCGACCATCGAGAGCAGGTGCATGTCATGGCTGACCAAAATCACGGCACCGGAATAGCGGGTCAATGCCTCTACCAGCGCTTCGCGCGATTCGATGTCGAGGTGGTTCGTAGGCTCGTCGAGGATCAGCAGATGCGGCGCGTGCAGCGTGGCCAGAAGCAGTGACAGACGTGCCTTTTGGCCCCCTGACAGGCGGCCCACTTCGGTTTCGGCCTGATCTGGCCCAAGTCCGAAGCCCGCCATCTGCGCGCGCAGCTTGGAATGAAGCACGCCAGGACGTGCAGAGATCATATGCTGGAGCGGCGTTTCATTGATGTGCAGTTCTTCGACCTGATGCTGGGCGAAAAAGCCTATGCGCAGCTTGGAAGATTGCACGGATTTCCCGGCCATCAGTTCCAACCGGTTCGACAGCAGCTTGGACAGGGTCGATTTCCCCTGACCGTTCTTGCCCAAAAGCGCGATGCGGTCGTCCTGATCGATGCGCAGGTTCAGCCTGCTGAGCACCGGCTCGCCGCCATAGCCCACGGCACCGCCTTCGATGCTGATGATGGGGGGCGACAGTTCCTCCGGCTCGGGGAAGGTGAACACCTTGCGCGCGGCTTCTTCCGGCGGGGTGATCATGTCCATCTTCTCGATCATCTTGAGTCGTGATTGCGCCTGCTTGGCCTTGGAGGCCTTGGCCTTGAAGCGGTCGACGAAGGACTGCATGTGATCCTTGCGGGCCTGCTGCTTCTTGGCCATGGCGGCCTGCACCGCGCGGCGCTCTGCGCGCTGGCGGGCGAATTGGTCATAAGAGCCCTGATAATAAGTCAGTTGGCGTTCTTCGAGATGCAGGATCCCGCCCACGGCACGGTTCAGCAGCCCGCGGTCATGGCTGATGATGATGACGGTGTGCGGATATTTCGCCAGATAGGATTCCAGCCAAAGCGCCCCTTCGAGATCGAGATAGTTGGTCGGCTCATCGAGCAGCAGCAGATCGGGTTGCGCAAACAGAACCCCCGCAAGCGCGACGCGCATCCGCCAGCCCCCGGAAAAGGCGGAGCAGGGCATCTTTTGCTCGGCATCTTCAAAGCCGAGGCCTTTGAGGATGGACGCGGCGCGGCCTTCTGCTGACCATGCGTCAATGTCGGCCAGCCGCGTCTGGATTTCGGAAATGCGGTTTGGATCGGTGGCTGTATCGGCTTCGGCAAGCAGGGACGCGCGTTCGGTATCGGCTGCCAGAACGGTGTCGATCAGCGAAACGTCGGAGGACGGTACCTCTTGGGCGACGCCGCCGATCTTGGCGCGGCTGGGCAGCGAAATGGCACCGCCGTCCAGCCCCAGCTCTCCGCGAATGATACGGAAAAGCGTGGTCTTGCCCGCGCCATTGCGGCCGACAAGGCCGACCTTGTGGCCATCGGGGATCACGGCGGACGCCTCTTCGAACAGGGGGCGGCCTTCGACGGAATAGTTGATCTGGGATATGCGTAACATGCGCGCGGTGTGGACCAACGGCGCGGTGCCGTCAATCGCGCCTTTTCACGGCCAGACCCTCATGCTAGGGAGCGCGCCAAACAACACCCTAAAGGAGCAAGCCACATGGCCCTCGAACGCACGTTCTCCATCATCAAGCCAGACGCTACCCGCCGCAACCTGACCGGCAAAATCAACGCCAAATTCGAAGACGCAGGTCTGCGCATCGTCGCGCAAAAGCGGATTCACATGACCAAGGCGCAAGCCGGCATTTTCTATGCTGTTCACGCAGAGCGTCCTTTCTATGACGAGCTTTGCGAGTTCATGGCCTCCGAGCCCGTTGTCGTTCAGGTTCTCGAAGGCGAAAACGCAATTAGCAAGAACCGCGAAGTCATGGGCGCGACAAACCCCGCCGATGCGGCACCCGGTACGATCCGCGCGGAATTCGCCGAATCCGTCGGTGAAAACTCCGTCCACGGATCGGACGCACCAGAAACAGCAGCGGTCGAGATCGCCTATTTCTTCTCCGGCCTTGAACTGGTTGGCTGAATAACCGTCGATCGGGAATGCGAAGGGCGG
The DNA here is from genome assembly GCA_024637305.1 of Sulfitobacter sp. Taxonomy (GTDB): domain Bacteria; phylum Pseudomonadota; class Alphaproteobacteria; order Rhodobacterales; family Rhodobacteraceae; genus Sulfitobacter. The sequence goes on along the minus strand of JAGXFI010000065.1, from coordinate 66,661 downwards.
CCGGCTGGGCCAGCCCCTTACGGCAAATGTTGAAAAAATCACTTCTGTTGGCCACTAAGTGGCCAACATTACCATCAAAACAGTATCTTGACCCACTTTTCGATGGAGGTGACAAGTGCTCGATGGCTCGAAAATATCTCCGACAGAAATTGCCGCCCTGGAGCGGCGATTTCCACTGGCCTTTGAGGGCGTCGATCTGAACTTCTGCCGCAACCCGCAATGCGCGACCTACGGCGTTTTTCCAGACCCATACAAGCGGCCGACAGATGCGCCACCTGCGCCACCGGACGCCTTGCACGGTTTTGTTTCGGGTAAGAAGCACGAAGAATTCTTTAAATGCCCGACCTGCAACAAGACCTCACGGATCAAGAATAATCGCGCGATAGTCGAAGAGTACAAACGTCTCAAGCATTTGCAAGAGTTTGATCCGACAGTGCCATCCTGTCGGACAGAAGGTTGCTTCGCTCATGGTATGGCCCCGAAGACCAGCCCGGAGTTCTACCGTCGCTTCGGGAATACGGCAAAGGGGGATCCTCACTTCCAGTGCCGCCTTTGCTCCAAGACCTTCTCGATCGGCAAACCTGCCAGACGACACCTGCGCAGCGACAAAAATCGGATCATCTTCCAGATGTTGTGCACCGATGTTTCGCTGGCAAAGATCAGATTTCGATAGGGAACACCGGTCATACCTGGGACAAGCAATATCTCTACAAACCCGAGATGCTGGCGAAGACAAGAAGACGCCCGCGATCCGGATCGGCCTTGCGCGCGGGCGGGTGTATGAACGGGACTTCATGTAGATCGGCACCGTAGACCACGGTCTGCGTCAGCGCGGCGCAATCAAAGGACCGTCCTTGAACTTATCGCCTGTAGCCCATCCACTCCCCACCGAGGCCGAAATAGAATCAGCAGATTGATACATGAAATGGCCTGTTGGCGGTGCAAGCCAATAATATTGCGGTTTCCAATATTGGATCGCCTCCGCCACAGGGCGTGTATCTTGTAACCATGTCGGAGGAGCTCGGCGTGAAGGGAATTGATGTTCGTCTCATCTCGAAACGCTCCATTCAGGCAGACTGTAAGCTCTTCTCCATGCTTGTTGATACAGAATGTCCCAGAGGGAGCGCTGCTCGCATCTACAAGCATAAGTACGCACACGATAGCCCAAGCCAGCAGAGCGGCTTGAGAAGCGCGGCGTACAATCTTGGAAACGATGAGAAATGAAAATGTCATAGAGCGGAAATAGGAATGCGCACGGCCCCGACAAAAAACAATCACCAGACACCTTCACTACGAAAAATAGCTCACCAACAACCTTGGTGAGCTATCAACATTTGCCGTAAGGGGCTGGCCCGCTGGGTCGCCTTCTTGCGTTCAGGGCGTACGAATGCCGATCTGGTCCATCATACGTTCGAACTGCGACCGGTCTTCGTCAAAGCTTTGGGCCTTCAGCGCGTCGAAACGCCTGCGCAACGCCGTCTTCTCATCGCCCTTGCAATCATTCCAGGGACGACCCTGAAGCCCCATGACCAGAACGTAATAGGCAATGAAATGTGGCCGCGCGCCATTCTCAAGCAGTCTGGCATAGGCCGCATCGGCCCCCATCGCGTGCACCTCTTCGGCAGACCGGATGCCGGCCGCGTTCAGGCTTTGCTCCATCGCCGGGCCGAGATTGCGGATACTGCTGATCGGGGTGCTCATAGGGTTCAGTCTACCAAGCACATATCCGCATGTCACGAGTCAGAGGCTGGCGTAATCTTTAATGACAGGCGGATCCTGTCCGGCTTCTTCGCCTTGCATTGCGGCAGAAGCAAGAGGCTCTCCGGTTTCCTCTGCTGTGTCTTCGGCAGTTTCCTTGTCTTGCTGTTCCATTGCTCTGGCACCAATCCAAATGCGTTACCGCAAAAATGTCTTATCGCAAGAACCTGCCAGGAGAGGGGCAGCAATGAGGTAAAGCTGTGCCGCAGGATTGGGCATGGTCGTGCGGCATGCCTGATGACTTGGAACTTGCCACCGCCGCAGGTGTTGGCCTTCTGAAAAGCAAAGTTTTCGGCGCTCCCGCCACGGTCGAAGCTTGCACAAAGCAAATTGAATTGGAGAACCCGATGAATATACTCGTTGCCGGAGCGACCGGCAAAACAGGCATCCGCCTGATCAATGAATTGAAAAACAACGGCCATGACCCGATTGCCCTGGTCCGCGAATCTTCTGATACGACAGGCCTGCCGGAGGATGTCGCTTTGCGCCACGGTGACCTCACGGATCTGCAAGACGATGTATGCGATGATTGCGAGGCCGTGATTTTTGCCGCTGGTTCCGGCGGTTCGACCGGTCCTGAGATGACCGACAAGGTGGACCGCGACGGCGCTATTCGCCTGATAGACATTGCCGCGCAGGCGGGCGTCTCGCGGTTCGTGATGCTCAGCAGTGTCGGAGCGGACAACCCGGACTCCGCTGGCGAAATGGCTCACTATCTTCAGGCAAAGCATGATGCCGACGAGCACCTGAAAGCCTCGGGACTGAGCTATGCCATCCTCCGCCCGGTTGCCTTGACGGACGAAGACGGCACGCGGGACATGCGTTTCGGAGATTCCGTGAACGTCAGCGCTAAGGCCGCACGGGGTGACGTTGCCGCCGTTCTGGCAAGCGCGGTGGACGATGCCGTCTGGTCCGGCAAAGCGGTGCTCATGCAATCGGCGTGACCAGCACAGAGTGAGGGTGCGGTCGTCCGGGTCGTTTTGATCCGGGTGCCGCGGCTGCCGGACTGCGTATCGCGCGAAGAATTTCTCGCGGGTACCGTTGGCTGGTTTGCCTATCTGGACAAGAAAGACGATGGCGGTATTACACTTGCTGATTTCGCAATATGATCACGCAAGACGATGGAATCTGTCGCCATCTCTCATTGCCCGGAAGGACGACCGTGATGACCGCCAAGGATGCCCCCGATCTGCCACTCGATCTGGGCCGCGACCCAGATACTGCCGATACCGCACAGCACCGAGGCTGGTTTCGCAAACGGTATCTGTTTGTCCTGCTGATTCCTGTGTTGATGTTTTCCGGCGGGGTCATCGGCATGTCTTTTCAGCCGCCCGCGCTTCAGAAGTTTTACGCACTTACAGGCCTTCAACCCGGTGGCGGATCGGGTAGCCCGATCGCGCTGCCCCCGGAAATTGAGCTGCCGCAAGATATGGCCGAGACACTGCTGCCGACCGATGTCGTGGGGCTTGCGCGGCTGATGCCGCGCGGCGACGTGGCCATTGTGGCCGCCCCCTATGGTGCGGGTGACGCGCGCGTGGCCGAGATCCTCGTTTCGGTTGGTGACACCGTGACCCGCAGCACTCCGGTCGCACGCCTCGACAACCGCGAGGCGCTGGAAGGCGCGGTGCTGACGGCCGAGGCCAATCTGGCCGTGCGGCAGGCGACACTGGCCCAGACCCGCAGTGCAATCGCCGCCAGCCGGGCCGAGGCGCAGGCGACGCTGGACACAAGCCGCGCCGCTGCGCGCGAAGCGGCAAGCAAGCTGGCCCGGACAGAAGGCCTGACAGACCGCGGGGTGTCCACCACCGCCACCCTGGATGCCGCCCGCACAGCCGCCGAAGAAGCAGCCCTTGCCGTGCAGCGCGCCGAGGCGACACTGGAACGGTTTACCGGCGGACTGGACGATCAGCCCGATGTCGTCGTCGCCGCGCGCAATGTAAGCGCCGCCGAGGCAGAGCTGAAGCGCGCGCAGATGGACATGGCCCGCGCTGAGGTGCGCGCGCCCATAAACGGCACGATCCTCGACATCCACGCCACGCCGGGGCAACGCCCACCCGCCCAGGGCATCATGGAGATGGGCGACACCACCGCGATGATGGCCGAGGTCGAAGTCTGGCAGGACAGGGTTGCCGCCGTGGCCGTGGGCCAGCCGGTCGAGCTGGCCGCACCCGCGCTTGGCCAGTCCTTGCGCGGTGCGGTGGAAAGCATCGGGCTGACTGTGGGACGACAGGGCCTGATCTCGGACGACGCGGCGGCAAATTCCGACGCACGGGTGATCCGGATCCTGGTCGCGCTTGATGCGGGATCTTCGATGCTTGCGGCGCGCTATGTCGGGCTTGAGGCCGTGGCGCGTATAGATACCGGTGCCGTGGCGCGGGCCGTGCAATGAACCGCCTTTTGCAATGGCTGTTCGGTCGACTGCCGATCGGCTGGTTGCAGCTGACGCACAAGCGGGGGCGGTTTTTCGCGGCGCTGTCGGGCGTGGCCTTCGCCAATGTGCTGGTATTTGTCCAGCTCGGCATCATGAACTCGATGGCGACGGCAACGCTGCGCCCTTACACGTTTTTCAATGCGGACATCATGATCTCGGCGGCAGATGCGAATGCGCTGGCCGAGGGCGGCAATGTCGCGCGACAGTGGATGTTGCAGGCCTTTGCCGATCCGGACGTCATCGCAGGAACGGGGCTGTTCATCGCCAACGCGCCGCTGAACCGGGGCGACACGGACATCAGCCTGACCACCTTTGGCGTCGATCCGGGCCAGCCCGGCTTCATCGCACCGCAGATCGCCGGCGACATCGGGCTGTTGCAGGTGCAGGATGTGGCGATCCTCGACCGTCTGGCGCGGGGCATTTCAAAGGATGAGGCTGCCGCGATCCGTCCGCAAACTCCGCTGTCTTTCGAAACGCAAACCCGGACGCTCACGGCGCTGACCACCTTTGCGGGGGGCGGCGGGTTTGGCGGGGACGGGTATATGTTCGTCTCCGATCAGACCTTCCTGTCGCTGTTCACATCCCGCAGTTCATCTGCACCGGATCATATCCTGCTGCGCCTGCGCCCCGGTGCTGATGTGGCGGCGGTTGTTGACCGGTTGCGCGGCCTGATATCGGACACCACTCTGCGTATCCGCAGCTACGGCGACGCCGCGCAGGAAGACCTGCGCCATCAGCAGACCAAGCGACCCACCGGCATCATCTTTGGCTTTGGTGTGCTGATCGGCGTGCTGGTCGGGCTGGTTATCGTCTATCAGGTGCTGTCAGCCGACGTGGCCGACCATCTGCGTGAATACGCGACCTTCAAGGCGATGGGCTATGGCCCAGGGTTTTTCCTCGGCATTGTCGTCGAAGAGGCGCTGGTGCTTGGCATCCTCGGCTTTCTGCCGGGGCTGGCGGTGGGCACCGCTATTCTGACGCTGATGGGCAAGGCCACGAGCTTGCCGCTGGCCATGACGACCGGCATGGCGGTGACGGTGTTTCTGGGAACGGTGCTCTTTTCGGTTCTGTCCGGCGTCATTGCCACAAGGCGTCTTGCGGCGGCCGATCCTGCCGATCTGTTTTGAGGAGCCATGATGGATAACGCCATGATCGTCGAGGCGCGCGGGATGAACCATTGGTTTGGCACCGGTGAGGCGCGCAAGCAGGTTCTCTTTGACATCAATCTCAGCCTGCCGCGCGGCAGTTTTACCGTGCTGATGGGTCCGTCAGGATCGGGCAAGACCACGGTTCTGACGCTGCTTGGCTGTTTGCGTGGGGTGCAGGACGGCTCCGTGCGGTTGATGGGGCACGAGCTACTGGGCGCGGGTGACGCGGAGCTGGCCGCGCTGCGCCAGCGGCTGGGCTTTATCTTCCAATCCCACAATCTGCACGAAAGCCTGACAGCGATGCAGAATGTCATCATGGGTGTGCAGGTCCGTCCCGGCGTGACAGATGATCTTGCGCGACGTGCCGCTGCACAGGCGCTTGGCCTTCTGGGCCTGTCTGACCGGCTTGACTACCTGCCTGCCAACCTGTCCGGCGGACAGAAACAGCGCGTGGCTGTGGCCCGCGCCCTCGTTGGCAACCCTGCAATGGTGTTTGCGGACGAACCGACGGCCGCGCTTGACAAGGACAGCGCCGCCGATGTGGTCGACCTGCTCAAACGCCTTGGCGCGGCTCGGGGCACGACGACCTTGCTGGTGACGCATGACAACCGGATCCTTGACCGCGCGGACCGTATCCTGACGCTGGAGGATGGCAGAATTGTCACCAGTATGGATGACACCTGAGAGTGATCGGATCTGCAGGTTGACGTAGCCTTTGAATTCGAAGTGATCCTCAATCTCCTCCGCCACCCTAGGCGGTTGACTGAAAACCGTCCAATTGACCGCCGGAAGAGACGATAGGATTGAGGGCATCGGCAAGAGGTTAGATGGCCGAACCTTGCATCCCCGGCAGAAAAGGTATCATCCGCATCGAATATGCCATCGCCGTCATCGCCTTGGGTCAGGTTGAGCACCAACCCGAAAGCATCGGGATTCTGCCTTCGTGGGTCTTGTCGGGCGGATCTCGGGAGGTGTGACCGAACTCCAACTGGGTGAAGGTGCCGGTGGAATCGGGTCCGGTGAGTGCGTCAGCTTACAGACTTGCGATATAACGCCAGCCCTAAGGCCAGAAGCAGAAAACTCGACCCGCATAGCCGCTCGATCCACCGCTGCGCGCCTGCGCGCATCCTTCGGGCCGTTGAGGCCCCGAGAACCGCATAGGCCCCCATGACTGCGACGTCGATTGCCACGAAAACCAGAGTCAGGACGGCATATTGCGCCAGCAACGGGGCGAAAGGATCGACGAATTGCGGCAGGAAGGCCGTGAAGAAAAGGTACCCCTTGGGATTGGTCACCGCGACTAGAAAGCTACGCAGTAATATGGATCTTGTCAGGCCGTCCGACCGGGCAACATCCTGCGCCACGATCGTTTGTGGACTTGCCGATTGGCGTAAAATGCGGATGCCAAGATAGCACAGATAGGCCACGCCCAACCATTTCAGCACGTCAAACCAGACCTGCGAAGTCGCGAGCAATGCGCCAAGGCCCAGCGACACCGCGCCGATCAACACAAGATCGGAAAGCGCCGCCCCCGCGATGCCGTAGCCTGCGAGCGTCACGCCATGCCGCGAGCCATTGGACAGCGCAAGCAGAACGGTCGGTCCCGGCGTGGCAACGGCGACCAGCACGATGGCAGCATAAGCAAGAAGCGTCAGGTCCATCAGGGGTTCCTTTTTTGTGACAGGTGCAGCGCGATGGCCGCGAGAAACAGCGCGGCACCGGATGCGCTGGTGCGGATCAGATTGGCGCGTTGCCAGGGCGCGGAATAGGCTTGCCACTGGCTTGTGGCGGGCGTGCCGTCTCCGGGAACACGCGCGGCCAAGGCTTCGTTCAGCGGCACGTTGACACTGACGGTGACGATCGTCGCGCCGCCGATGTAGATGAGGCTGGCGAGCGCCATCAGCAAAGCCGCGCGTCGATTGTCCCGCACGAACAGGCAAACCGTGGTCAGCACCATAAGGGGTGGCGTGCCAAAGAAGAGCACGCCAAAAACCGCGTTGCGCACGGCGGCGTTCATCGCTTGCATCGCCGTGATCGCTACCTCGGGCGCGATGCGATCTAGCCCCCAAAGCGTGGAACTGGTCCAGGCGAAGAAGAATCCGAACATCGCGCCGCAGAACATCAGCGTCAGGATAAGCAAGGCAAGTGCGACCGCCTGACCGGAAGGCTCGGCCCCGCTCATGGCAAACGCTCCAGATCTTGAACGGCAAAGCGGTAATGGCTCGACACCGTGCCGTCCTCCAAAGTCCACAAATAGTCCATCCGCGTCGGCACCATGAACCCGCCCACCTCGCGATAATCGAGCTTTTGGCCGACTTCGAATTGCATTGTTCCGTTGCCCTCCATCAGCAGACGGTCGGTCGCCATTTCGGTGATCCGGCCATCGTCCCCGAACCGGATGATATAGGCACCCTCAAGCCCGGGGCGGGTGATGCGCAACCGTGCGGACGCCTCATTGCGGGCCTCCCACGCGACATGTTCATTCGGCAAGAGCGCCCAGGGCATGACCGGGGCCTGCCCGTAGTAGCGCAGCGTCAAATAGCTGTGCAGTGAGGCGATCTGATCGGGCTTAACATAGTCGGTCTGCATCACCTTCATCCAGCCGAAGAGTTTGGCGCGCATGTCGTGGCGATCGCCGAGAAACGCATCGCGGCTTTCGATAATCGGCAGGCCAAACCGGTGAAAGGTACCGGTCCAGGCATAAAGCGGCATATCGGGCCGGTTGGTCTGCCGGCCATGAGCGCGGAATTCACCTACTGGCAGTAGAAAACGGCCCTTTTCGCGCCATGTCACGGCGCGCAGCGTAACCTCGGTCTGGCCATTGAACGCGAAGTGGAAATACCGGCGCACGGGCGGCGGCAGATCGGCATAGGTCGCAGGGCGCAGGTCGATGGTGACGACAGGCGCGGGGCCGGTGATATGGGTCTGGATCAACCGCGCACTTTCGCGCGATGCGTGCAGAAATCCGATGCCGACCGCAAGGGCCAGCAGCCCGAGCACGATGAGGGGGTATTTGATCATGGTGGCCTCGCTTTCACTCAGGCTCAAACCGGATCGCGGTGATCCGCCCGTCCCAGAACGGAAAAAGTTCGCCGTCCGCCGCGCGGGAGATGGTGAAGGCGTGGGGGATCATCTGATTGCCGACAGCGCGGTAATCGCTGCGCGCAACATGCTCGCCCGATCCGTGATACGGGGTGGCCAGGTCGCCGTCTTCCTCGGCCACCATATTGGTCATGCGACCCATCGCGTCGAAATGCGCTATCATTGAGGCAGTCTGGCCCCGGTCCGTCACCACGGCACGCGCGCTGGTGTCGTTGATCGGCACCCAGACTACCGGACCACCGGGTAGCAATGCTTGCGGATAAAGCGCGCTTTCCAGTAGCCAGCGCCGCAACGAGATGCGGTTCAGCTCCGGCGTTTCGCGTTCCGCCATGACGGTCAGCGTGGACAGCACCTTGGCCCGCATGTCCATCGTGCCATCAGCAAAGAAATCATAGGCCCGCGCCCAGATGCCGGGCAGGACCGGGGTGGTGGCCGAAAACATCAGCGCAGGTGTGCCGATGGCGACAACCTGTTCGGCGGTGGTGGGGTTGAACCCGTCGGTCAGCGGACGGCGAAACTGCCCCTCTGCTACCAGATGGACACTGCCAAAGTGCTGGACCGGGCCGGTGAACACAAAGGCGAAGTAGCGCTGCACTGGCAGTGGTAGTTCCGCGATCAGGTTGGGATCGAGAGCCCGCGCCGGAGTGGCCGTGCCGATGGTGGCAATGCGCGATTGGAAGGCCGCTATATCGGCTTCGGTTTGCCAAGTCGACCAGCCGACAAAGGCTATGGCAGTAGCAAGGACGGCGCTGGTGGCAAGGGTCAGGATTTTGGCTGTTCGCATGTTGATCCCCATCATGATCGTACACCTGTGTACCCTTCTTGACCTACGAGTACATATGTGTACACTTACTGTCAAGACAGATTATCGGGTGAACAAAATGACCATCGACGGCAACGAAGACCGGCGGCGCGAGATCGAGGCGGCGGCCTTTGGGCTGCTGGCCGAAAAGGGCTATCGCAGCACCAGCATGCTTCAGATCGCCAAACGCGCGGCCGCGTCTAACCAGACGCTTTATGCGTGGTATGGCAACAAGCAAAAGCTGTTCCAAAGCCTGATTGAAGAGAACGCGAAATTGGTCAAGACGCTCTTGCGCGAGACGGTGGAAGGGCAGGGCGATGCGCTGCAAGCGCTGAAGGCCCTTGGTCCGCTGTTGCTGGCGTTCACGACAGGTGAAAAAGCGATCATCATGAATCGCGCCGCCATCGCGGATGCCGGCGAGACAGGAATTCTGGGCGCGGCGATCGACACGGCGGCGCGACAGGAGATGATCGCAATGATCACCAAAGTCATGTCCCGGCTCGTGACCGATGGCCGGTTCCGTGCAGACACCGATCCTTCCGTCGCCACCGAAGCCTATATCAGCCTGCTGTTCGGTGAAATCCCGCTGCAACAAGCCCTCGGACGCCTAGGCCCGCTTGATCAACCCACAATCGCCGCCCGCTCGGACCGCGCCCTGAAGCAGATGATCCAGTTGTTCGCAGGCGCTGGCACCGACGTGGAAGGTGGCTGAATGCGCGGTGCCTTTTGTGAATTGCGAAAGCTCTGGTATCCTTGCCGGATGGTAAACCTACTTCGCAAGGTTGCGTTGTGAGAGCCCTTGCCGTTGGCGGACCGCTCTACGCCTTGGCGATGGCTGCAAGTGGAACGGGCATCACAATGACCATCCGCAAAGGGCGGTGCGCAATCATTCGACGCCATCAGCGCCAAGGGCGGCTTGGAGAACAAACCGGATGAAGCTTTGCTATTGCCGCACACCGACAAGACGTTCGACAGCGTCTTTTATGACGTGCTCCGGCAAATCGGCGTAGCCCAACAGGATGTAACGGTTCCAATCGGACAGAAACCCTGGCCCGGTCACAGTCTCCAGAATCATGGTATAGACTTTCACGCCGACCGCGCGCGCCAGGGCTTGGGATGTTTCAGCATCGGGCAAATGCGCCGGGAGATACCAGACCAGATGGGTTCCAGAGGTCATGATCACTGTGGCGGCGCTGTCACGGGTTGCGATATGCGTGTAACAGGGCGTGAGCGCTATTTTATCACTGGGTGCTGGGGTTCCAGAGAACCGGCACCAAGAAAGTTGATGGTACCGGTCATTTGCGCACCGGTGATCCCGCTTTTCTGATCGGGCTTCAAACGGATTGCCAAGTGTTCTGGTTGTAAAGTTCCTGTTGCACTCGGTATTTATTGCTAGGCGGGCTATGTAAAGGACGACCGATGCAAAACGATGAAACCCTGCCCGAAACACCAAAAACCTATCATGATTTCCTCGATACCGCTGCTGGTGTCATGATCTCAAAGATGAAGGGTGGAATGGCCCCGTCGGCGCTTTGGATGGCGTTTGCGGACTGGTCGATGGATCTTGCCATAGCCCCCGGCAAACAGGCCAAGCTGCTGGAGCGCGCCACGCAAACCCCTGGGCTTGTCGCGGCGGGGCCACCAGTTTCGGCCACTGCACTGACCGTCGGGCAAGATCTTGCCGTAACACCGGGCAAGGTTGTCGTGCGCAGCTATCTGGCGAGTTGATCCAGTACAGCCCAACGACCGAAACGGTGCATCCCGAACCGATCCTGATCGTGCCAGCCTGGATCATGAAATACTACATTCTCGATCTGTCAGGGCAAAATTCGCTCGTGCGCTGGCTGGTGGCCCGGAGGCATACCGGGTTCATCTTGTCCTGGCGCAATCCCGGTGCGGAAGATCGTGATCTGGGCATGAACGACTATGGGCCGCTCTAAGGCGGGATACGAGGTTCTGTGCGTTGCGCCGAGCACCTACATATTTCAAAAATAGATGATTCCGGGTGTTTGAGCGATCATGCCGGCCTTGTGATCGGTGCGGCCAACGCGCTGTCCATCGCGGCGGGCTGTGCCGCTGCCTTTGCGCGGGCAGGGGCCAGACTGGCGCTACAGGCGTTCGCGCCCGAGCCGGACAAAGCTGCCATTGGAACAGATGTTCCTGGTGCACCTTCCCAAGCGCTGGGCGCGCGGGATTTCTCCCGCGCGCCCAGATTTGTAAAGTGAGTCCCGATTAGAACACGAAGTTGTCCGCTCCCAGATCGCTGAGGGAACCGACGAGAGCGATCTCGATGCTGTCTCCCTGATCGCCGTATGCAACGGTGAACATGCTGTTGCTTTCGGTGATCGTCAGATCTTCGAAGGAAAGTCCCGTCGCTGTCATGTCAATCATGTCATTGCGCGCAAAGTCGGTGATTGTGTCTTCACCATCGCCCAGTTGGAACTCGAACACGTCCGAGCCACGGCCGCCGCTCATTGTATCATTGCCCGTGCCACCGTTGATCAGGTCCCCGCCGCGACCGCCATGGATCATGTCATCGCCCATGCCACCCACAAGGATGTCTGCACCACGACCACCATGGATGATGTCGTCTCCGGCACCACCATCGACCACATCCGCGCCACGTCCGGCGTTCACCACGTCGTCGCCTATGGTGCCGTTGATCTCATCTGCAGCGTTAGTGCCGGAGAATTCAGAGCCAAAGGCCAGTTCATAAACTGCCGTGGTTCCGGAAACCTCGTAGGACACCGCGAGCTGCGCATAGCCGCTGGCGCTGTCCTGTGGGGCGATGAAATCGATGATCTCGGGGCTGACATTGCCCAGCGCATGGCCGTCGATATAGTCCACGAACTCTGAATTCGTCGGATCGGAAATATCGTAGATCATGATGCCGCTGTCACGCTCCAGGCCGATGAATGCATAGGTCGCATCACCAATCTTGCCCACCTCGATTGCCTCGGGTTCGGGGCCCTTGGCGTCCGAGCGGTTGTCAACGATCAGATCGCCATCGTCGTCCAGCTCGCCCAGCGTTTCGCCATCGTCGTTGTTGAAGCGTTCCGGCGCGATCTCGGACAGGATCCTTTCGAAATCGTCCCCGGAATCGAACACGAGATTTCCATCGGCGTCGAAGATGGTGAACGAGCGGGAGCCATAGGCGTGCATGATGTCGATATCGCCGTCGCCGTCGGTATCTCCGTCGAAGATCGAGATATTGAGCCGCTCCAGACCATCGGTAACCACGCTCTCGTCAAAAGATACCCCTTCCACATCGCCGTCCAGAATATCCCCGACACGGGCCGCGTCGCCTCCTTCGTCGAAATCTCCTCGGTCATCGCCTTCGTTGGCCGTCAGGAAATAGCTGACACCATCAATCTCGGTCGCGGCCAGCGCATCGGGCATCCGCATGCCCACCAGCCCCGCGTAGGTATCGCGATTGATCAGCCCATCATCCAGCGGATCGAGTGGTACATTCGAATAATCCTGTGTTCCCAGCGGCACGATCTTGTCCCACGCCATGATATTCAAGTCGAAGATCGCGACGGCATTGGCCTCTTGCAGGGTAACAAACAAAAGATTGCCCGACTGTGCGATGTATTCCGGCTCAAAATCAGTGCCGGGCGTTTTACCGGGGAAGATACGGACGCCGGCCTCTCTCAGGGTCTCGACCTGGTCGTTGAACTCATCGAAACCGAAGGTCTGGGCGGTCATCGTCCGCACGTCGATGATCGAGATCGACCCCGCAGGGTCCTGGCCGGACTGCGGCTCGCCCTCGTTGGCGACAAAGATCATTGTGCCATCTTGGGAATAGGTCACCATATCAGGCAGATTGCCCACCTCGACCGTGCCCTTGGGCGTACCATCAAGATCATAAATCGCGACAACGCCATTGGCGAGCGAGGTGTCTACGGTGAAAATCGGCGTCGCATCGTCGCCGTTTTCGTCCACCGGCACAGGGGACGCAGGCGCTTGGGCGTTCTTGATCTCAACAGCGACAGCGATGCCGCTGGAGGAAGCCGTAACCGAGTTGAGACCGTCATATCCGGGGATATCGGTCAGGTCGATGGAGTTCAGAAGTTCGCCCGTTTCAACGTCGATCACGTCGATCCTGTCGGCTTCGCCATTTGTTACGTAAAGCCTGCCGTCAAAATGCGAAACGACTTCCGACCCGCCTTCGCCAATGCCGCTATCATACACAGTCACCTGTTCAACCGAGAGCGCTTCACCCTCAATCGGCGCAACTTCAATTTCTTTCCGACCGGCCTTTATCGGAGCATCGCTCTTGCCGTCGATTCCGATGGCAAGGTGCATTTTCTTTGAAAGACCCGAAGGAAAACTAAATGGCTTCGACATATGAACTGTCCCTTTGTCAATTTCACACTGTTGAAAAGCGCACCTCTACGCACGCGCAGCCGCTGCCACGTATGGCCGGTCCAGATGCCCCCAACTTCCGTGAGTGTCGGCCCATCCATATCGACGCCGAACACCCTCGCCGGGGACTGTCGTTCAAGACCGTAAACTATTTACGACACTCTTGTGTCACTCTGACCAAATTGTTCGAGACAGTGCCGGCATGCGGCATGGTGGCCATAGGTGGCTGATCCACATGTTTTTTTGGCGTTGCAATGCTATTTCATGGGAATGTTCGCTAATTTTTGAAGTAGGGTGTGCCTGATCGAACAGTTAATGCGGGCCCATGGACAGCATTCGTTTCTCGGAATTCGTTCTGCACCGCAGAACACGGCGGCTGACACGGGCATCGTCGACCCTTCTGGTCGGGGCCCGCGCCTTCGATCTTCTGGAGCTCCTTATTGCGCATCGTGACCGCGTGGTCGGTCGCGACGAGATCATGGAGGTCGTCTGGCCCGATGCGGTCGTGGGCGAAAACAACCTGAATGTCCAAGTCGCCAACCTGCGCCGCATCCTTGGGGCCGAGGCCATCGTGACCGTGCCCGGACGGGGATTGCGGTTCGGGCTGGAGGTCGCGCCAGAAACGGCACCTTTGGCCTTGCCCGATAGGCCTTCTGTCGTCGTTCTGCCGTTTTCAAACCTCGGGGGCGACGCGGAATTCGACTGGTTGGCAGATGGATTCGTCGAGGATATCACGACCGAGCTTTCCCGTTTCCGCGATCTCTTCGTGGTCGCGCGCAATTCGGCCTTCGTCTATCGCGACATGCCCCGCGACCTGCGCACGATCGCGCGCGACCTTGGCGTGCGCTATGTTGTCGAGGGCAGCGTGCGTGCGACCCCCGGTCATGTGCGGGTGACAACACAGTTGATCGACGCGACCACCGGAGGTCATGTCTGGGCCGAGAACTTCGACCGTGATCTTGCGGGCCATTTTGAGACGCAGGCGCGCGTGGCCCGAGCGATCGTCACCTGCCTTTCGCCGCAGATCGACCGGGCGGAGGCGGAACGCATCCATATGGCTATCCCCGACGATCTGACGGCTCATGGTCTGGCGCGCAAAGGCTGGTCGGTGATTTCGGCAGGAGACATGGCCTATGACCGGCAAGCCCGCGACCGGGCGGCAGAGCTTGCCCGGCAGGCGCTGACGCGCGAATCCGGCTCCGCGCTTGCGTGGCGCGTTCTGGCCTGGGTCGCCTGGTGGAACGTATACCATGCTACGACCGACTCGGTTCCCAGGACACTTGCCGAGGGCATCGACGCGGCCACACGCGCCATCGCGGCCGATCCGATCGACCACCATGCGCGCCGACTGCGCGCGCTTCTGCATTTCCTGAACCAGAGCCCCGATGCGGGTCTGCCCGAACTTCGGCAGGCCCATGAGATGAACCCCAACTGCGCGGTGACACTTGCCTGGCTGGGGCTTTATGAGGGGTTGCACGGCGAGGCCGCGCGGGGCTTGCCACTGGCCGAAGCCGCCCTGCGGCGCAGCCCGCGTGATCCGGCGCGCGGTTCACTCCTTGCGGCGCTGGGTTTTGCCCAATTCGCTGTGCGTAACTATGTCGCCGCTGCCGAGGCGGCCGAGGCCGCGCTGGCAGAGTCCGCGACCAGTGCCACGCCGCTGATCCTGGCGGCCATAGCCTGGGTGGGGGCGGGGCGGATCGACCGCGCCCGTTCCGCCTTTCGAAAGGTTGAGGCGATCGCGCCGACCCTGGTCGAGGCGCGGCTTGCGGGGCGCTGGCTGAGTTCGAACCCTGACTACCTCGCCCGGGCGCATATGTTCTTTCGCATCGCGGCGGGCCTAGCGCCGCCCGAAGCCGCCGACGCGCTGCGATAAAGGAGCCATTGCCCAGGTCTGGATGCCGGTCCTCCCCGCCTGGATTTAGATATTTTTAGCCGGTCTTGTAGCGAGCGCCGCGCAAAACTGCCCCATTTGAAAAAGCCGCCCCAGATAGCGGCCACCTGATAGGGAGCGACACAATGAACAAGTCCATGACAATGACTGACACCGCCGCCGCGTTCTTCGACACCATCGAGACGGGCAAGGGCTGGGCCGCCTGCGCGCCCTTCTGCATGCCGGGCGCGACTTTCTCCTGCCAGTCCGACGCCCTGGCGGAGATCGGCACGATCGAGGCCTATGCCGGCTGGATGGAGGGACTGCTGAAGCTGGCACCAGACGGCCGCTATGAGATGAAGGCCTTCGCCGCCGACGAGGCGCGCGCCACGGTGCTGGGTTTCGCGGTGTTCCACGGGACCCACACGGACGAGGGTGGGCCGGTGCCGCCGACCGGGCGCAGCGTGGCGGCTGACTACGTGTATGCAATGACGTTCGACGGGCCGAAGATCAAGCACATGACCAAGATCTGGAACGACGCCCAGTCGATGCGCGCTCTCGGCTGGACCTGACGCCACCGGCGCGTGGGCGCATGCCGGCACCCGCGTGTCGCGGATGCCGGCACCGCGGCTCCCGAGGAGGAGCACGAGGACCGCGAGGCCGCCTACAAACTCGGCCGACACCGGAAGCGCACCGACGAAAGCAACCAGGGCATGCTGATGGGTTTTCGTCCTTCACCTGCCAGCGCGCCCTGCGCAGCCAGGGCGACTGGGATGGAGATCCCCTCGGCGCAACATCGCGAACACGCAGCAAGGAGAGAGTGGAATGGCACTAAAGATTATCGGCTCCGGTTTTGGCCGGACCGGAACGATGTCGACCAAGATGGCACTCGAAGAGCTGGGTTTTGGTCCCTGCCACCACATGGTCGAGGTCATGGGAAACCCCGACCAGCCCGCGTATTGGAACGCGCTTGCGGCGGGGCGCGATGTCGATTGGACGCAGGTCTTCGCCGACTACAATTCGCAGGTCGACTTCCCGGGAGCTGCCTATTGGCAGGATATCCTGCCCGCCTTTCCTGATGCGAAGGTGATCCATACCGAGCGGCCCGAAGACGACTGGTGGGCGAGCTACTCCAAGACGATCGGCAAGTTCTTCCTGCACTACAGATCGCTCCCCGTGCCGCCGCCCATAATCGAGATGTTCGGCACAATGGAAATACTGCTGGTCGATGGCGTCTTTGGCGGCCTCGATCGTGAAAGTTCGATCGCAGCCTACCGGCGCAACAACGAAAAGGTCCGCGCCACCGTTCCGGCCGACAGGCTTTTGGTTTTCACGCCGTCGGATGGCTGGGAACCGCTGTGCCGATTTCTGGATGTGCCGGTGCCGGCCAACCCATTCCCCCGCAGCAATGCCCGCGACGAATTCTGGGCCCTGTTCGGCGGCGAACCGACCGATGACCCCTCGCAGGAGCCAAGACATGAAGCCTGACATCACTGCCATCGCCGCCGACTACACCGCCGCCTGGAACAGCGGCTCGGCCGAGGCCGTGGCGTCATTCTATGCCGAGACTGGCAGCATCGTCATCAATCGCGGCACCCCGTGGGAAGGGCGCGGCGGCGTCGCCGCGATGGCGGCCGGGTTCTTCGCGGATGTGCCGGATCTGAGCCTTGTCTGCGACGGGCTGCGCGTCGCGGGTGATCATGTCGTTTATCTGTGGACGTTCACCGGCCACCACGCCGAAACAAGCAACCCGCTGCGGATAACGGGCTGGGAGGAATGGGATATGGACCCCGAAGGCAAGGTCGCGGCCTCGCTTGGCTGGTTCGACGCCGAAGACTATGCCCGGCAGGTGGCGGGATGAGCGATCCTTTCGCCGATGTCGATGCCTCCTCGCCGGACCTGATCGGGATCATCGCCACCGCGCTGGAGGTCCGCGCGGCGGACCCCGAC
Organism: Sulfitobacter sp.; assembly: GCA_024637305.1. Classification (GTDB taxonomy): domain Bacteria; phylum Pseudomonadota; class Alphaproteobacteria; order Rhodobacterales; family Rhodobacteraceae; genus Sulfitobacter. The sequence goes on along the minus strand of JAGXFI010000065.1, from coordinate 49,232 downwards.
ATGCTGCCGGTGATCGACGCCTATCTCGACAGGCTCGACCCGCCTGATGGATCGCTGATCGTCGATATCGGCTGCGGCACCGGCGGCGTGACGCGGCGGATCGCCGACCGCTTCGGGCAGGCCTTGGTCATCGGCGTGGAGCCGTCCATCGCCCTGACGGACAAGGCGCGGGCGCTGGCGGGCGACCGGGCGAACCTGGAGTTTCGCGTTGGCGACGGTGCCGCGCTCGACCTCGCGGACGACAGCGCAGACATCGCCATCCTGCACACCGTGCTGTCCCATGTGGCTGACCCCGCCCCGCTGGTCGCGGAGGCCGCGCGTCTTTTGCGCCCTAGCGGCACACTGGTGGTTTGCGACGCTGATTTTTCAAAGGCCGCGCTTGGGCTCGGGCCAGGCGATCCTCTTGGGGCCTGTGCCCAGGCTTTCGTGGCCGGGTCTGTAACCGACGCCTGGCTTGCGGGCAAGCTCAAGCCGCTGGCCCGCGCGGCCGGGCTGGCAGTCGACCATTTTGGCACCGCGAACCGCGTGGTGACGGACGGGATGGGCAATTTGGTCTGGGTCAGAATGGCATCGGCACGTCTGGTGGATGAAGGCGTGATTGGCCAATCCTTGGCCGATGCGCTGGAGGCCGAGTACCTGCGCCGCGCCGAGGCCGGAACGCTTTACGGTTTTCTGCCCTTCGTCACGATGATCGCCACGAAGCCCGTGGGATGAGGAAGCCGCCACCGCGTCAAGCCGGAGACACGCCATTTCGCGCACGCCGCGAAGCTTGAATGGCCGCCGGCAGACCCGCAACGAACCCTGTTGCACGCCTGACAAAAGGAGACAGACACTTGCCCATCGACGCCATGCCCTTCCTGCACCTGACCGAAGATGCCAGCGGTGTTTCGCATTTCTCGGACCCGGTCGTTCCGCTGACAGCTGGCTCTTTCGCCCCGCCGGCACCCGCCATGCCGATCTCGGCCACCGAGGCGGCGACCGGATTGCTCTACCTTGTCCTGCCCGCCGGGTGGGGCGGGCTGCCGCATCCATCGCCGCGCCGGCAGGTCGCCTTTTGCCTGTCGGGTCGCCTGAGGGTGCAGGCCGGGGACGGCGAGACGCGCGAGTTCGGCGCGGGCGCGATCTGGCGGATGGAGGATATAGCGGGCACGGGTCACACGACCACGGTGATTGATGACGAGGATGTGCGCCTCGCCATCGTGCAATTGCCGCCACAACCTGGCGACTCCGCGCCATGACCGGACAAGACCAAATCAAATGATGGAGGATCCATGATCTACAACAGCCCTCTGCCGCCCGTGCCCCTGACCGGGCAGACCATCACCGAAAAGCTCCTGGCCGGCCTTGCCGGGCACCCGCAGGAGGTCGTCATGGTCGATGGTCCGACGGGCCGCGAACTGACCGCGCAGGCGCTGGCCCTTGGCGTCGCCCGGCTGGCGGGCGGGCTGGTCGCGCGCGGCATGACACCGGGCGAGGTGACCGCGATCCTTGCCCCCAACATGCCGGAATATGCCATCGCCTATCACGGTCCGCTCTATGCGGGTGGCACCGTCACGACGATCAATCCGGCCTACACCACCGCCGAGATCCATCACCAACTGGTCGACAGCGGTGCCACGCGGCTGATCACCACCCCGGAACTGGTCGAGACCGCCCGCACGGCCACCACCGGCACCGCCATCACCGAGATCGCCGTGATCGGCGCGGGGGCGGGCGACGGATCTGACGCTTCGCCGCTGTCGGACTGGATGGGCGATCCGTTGCCCGCGCAGGTGCCGGTGGACGTTACCGACCACGTGGCGGTGCTGCCCTATTCCTCGGGTACCACAGGTCGCCCGAAAGGGGTGATGCTGACCCATCGCAACCTCACTGTGAACATGGACCAGAACGTGCCGTTCGCCATCGTCAAACCGGGCGAATGGACCGTCGCCTTTCTGCCTTTCTTTCACATGTTCGGGCAGACCGTGCTGTTGAACCTGCATCTGGTGATGGGCGCGAAACTCGTGACCATGCCGCGCTTCGACCTTGCCCTGTTCCTGCGGCTATGTGCCGATTATCGCACGCCGATGATGTTCGTGGTGCCGCCAGTGGCGGTCGCGTTGGCCAAGCATCCCGTTGTGGGAGACTTCGATCTGTCTGCCACCCGGCGGCTTTTGTCCGCAGCGGCCCCGCTGGGCGGAGAGGTTGCCGAGGTGGTTGCGCACCGCCTCGGGATCGTGGCCGTGCAAGGCTATGGCATGACCGAGTTGACAACGACCAGCCACGCCACGCCGCTCGACACCAACCGCCCTGGTAGTGTCGGTGTGGCCGTGCCCAACGCGGAGTGCCGTATTGTCGACCCCGAGACGGGGCAGGACGCGCCTCTGGGCGAGCTTTGGGTCCGCGGCCCGCATGTCATGAAGGGCTATCACGGCAACCCCGAGGCGACTGCGGCGACGATCACGCCGGACGGCTGGCTGCGTACCGGCGATCTGGGGAGCTTCGGCGCGGACGGCTATCTGACTCTCCACGATCGGCTCAAGGAACTGATAAAGGTCAAGGGCTTCCAGGTCGCCCCCGCCGAGGTGGAGGCAGCGCTGCTGACCCATCCCGACATTGCCGACGCGGCCGTGATCGGCCGTCCGGACCAGGACGCGGGCGAGGTGCCGGTGGCCTTCGTGGTGCGCCAGTCCGGCAGCACCGTGGACACGGCAGCGATCCTGGCGCATCTGGCCGTGCTGTTGGCGACCTACAAGCTGCCCGCCACCATCCGCTTCGTCGAGGCGATCCCGAAATCCCCCAGCGGCAAGATCCTGCGCCGCCTGTTGCGGGAGGACTGAGATGACACAGACAATCAGGCACGCCCGCTGCGCCTGTGGCGCGGTGCAGGTCCAGACACGCGGCGAACCGAAACGGTCGATGCTTTGCAGCTGCGCCGACTGCCGCCGTAAGACCGGCTCGCCCTTCAACTGGACGCTCTACTGGCCCGAGGCAGATGTCATGGTGACCGGCGCGACCAAAACCTTCCGCCGCGCCGGACAAGACGGACGCGGCGTTGACTGCAACCTGTGCGCAACCTGCGGCGGCACCGTCTGGTGGCGGCTCGACGCTCTGCCACGCGAGATCGCAGTCGGTGGCGGTTTCTTCGACGCAACCGACCTGCCGCCGCCCACCATCGCCTACTGGACCGAGTCTCGCCCCGCCTGGACGCTCGATCTTGCGGCCATTCCCGCCGAGGCCAGGCAATGATCCCGCCTCACGGCAAGGTCAACTGGCGCATGCAAAGAGGAGAAAAGACCCATGTCGGCTCAATCCTGCGGTAAGTCAGCCAAGCACGTCTCGGCCGAAGCGGCTGCCGGTCTTGTGCAATCGGGCATGTGGCTGGATTACGGGTTCGGGATTTGCCAGCCGGATGTTTTCGATGCAGCGCTTGCCGCGCGGGTGTCTGAATTGAGGGGCGTAAAGGTCCGCAGTTGCATCACAATGCGCCCCCGCGCGTTTCATGTGGCTGACCCGACCGGGGAAAGCATCCTCAGCCTCAACTGGCATTTCGGGGGCTATGATCGACGTCAACATGATGCGGGGCGCTGCAACTACATCCCGCTGAACCTTGGCGAATGGCCCGATCTTTACCGCCGTTTTGTCGACCGCGTGGATATCGGGATTATTCAGGTCTGCCCAAAGGATGCTGACGGGTTCTACAACTTTTCCTGTGCAGCCTCCTATCACCGCGCGCTGGTGGAAAAGGCAAAGATCGTGATCGTCGAAGTCAATCCGAACCTGCCCTGGTGCCATGGCCAGGAAAACGCGGTGCATGAAAGTGAGGTGGATTTTGTCATCGACGGCGATGGCCGTCCTGCCGCCGAACTGCCGAACGCGGTGACCTCTGACACCGATCTTGCGATTGCCCGGCTGGTTGGCGCGGAAATATCGGACGGCGATTGCCTGCAGATCGGGATCGGCGGATTGCCCAATGCGGTCTGCCGGGCACTGGTAGAGGCGGGGGTCAAGGACCTGGGGATCCATACCGAAATGATGGTTGAAGGGCTGATGGAACTGGTCAAATGCGGCGCTGCGACCGGCGCGCGCAAACAGATGGACGTGGGTCAGGCGGTCTATGCCTTTGCAATCGGGTCAGCCGAGCTTTATCGCTATATCAACCGCAATCGGGTATTTCAGACCCGGGCGGTGGATTACACCAATCTGCCCCATTCGGTGGCCCGCAACGACAACGTCGTGGCCGTCAACAGCACCGGACAGATGGACCTGCAGGGCCAGGCCGCGTCTGAGTCCTCGGGCCATCGGCATTTCAGCGGTACGGGCGGGCAACTGGGGTTCGTGCGCGCGGCCTATCAGTCCAAAGGGGGGCGGGCGTATTTGTGCATGCCTTCAACCTATGAAAAGGGCGGGATGCGAAAAAGCCGGGTGGTTCTCGACTTGCCCGGCGGCACCATCGTCACCGTGCCCCGGACCGACGTGATGTATGCGGCGACCGAGTTCGGGCTGGTCTGTCTGAAGGGCAAATCCGTCGCTGAACGCGCGATGGCGATGATCTCGATCGCGCATCCAGATTTTCGCGAGGGGTTGCAGCGAGACGCCTATGCCAAGGGGCTGATCCCACGCGCGTATTTCGCGTCCAGTCAAGCCGCGTCATGCACTCCGGACAACGGGTAGGGGCAATGGATTTTACTTCGGTTTATTTCGTCTCGACCGCGGACATCGTGGGTGCGGTCGCGCTGGTGGCATCGCCGATCTTCATCGACGCTTTTGCCGAGTCTGACCGCGCTCCGCTGAAGATAGGGGAGCCGGACCAACAGTGAGGTTTCATCCGGAACACCCAGCCACATCAGTCGCGCCAAGCATCGTTTTCTTCAAGGAGTAACGCGAATGACGATCAACCTTGCCTCTTGCACCGAAGCTCCCGCCCGCGCCGCCATCGACCCGCTGCTGACCGGCTTCTATGAGGAACTTTCGCCAAAGCTGGTGTCCATCGGAGCCTCGGCGGTGGATATCCCCTTTTGGGTTGAGGATTTCTGGCACCATGTCGACCAATATCTGCCGCCCCATGGCCGCATCTGGATCGCCCGCGATGACACGGGGCTGGCAGTGGGGTGGGGCACGCTGCGCCGGATCAGGCCTGACGCAGGCGAGATGAAGCGGCTTTACGTCCGCCGCGAGGCACGCGGTCAGGGGACAGCGCGCCGTCTGGTTCAGGCGCGCATCGACGACGCGCGCACGATGGGCTGGCGACATCTCTTCGCCGACACCTTCCGCGACAATGTCGAGATGCAGACGCTGTATCAATCCATGGGTTTCCGCTTCATCGACCCGTACCCTGAAAGTGGTGTCGCCACGACATCGAGCGCCTATGCGTGGACGTTGAAATTCATGCAACTCGACCTTTGACGCCACAATAAGGAGCCACGAATGACCGCCAACCCAGAACCAGCCCGCCGCACCTACACCGATGCCATCACCGACAGCACCCGCTGGGCGGCCTTCGTGGCGCGAGCGGGTGACATCGTTGTATCCACTCCCCCGAAATCGGGCACGACCTGGATGCAAGGCATTCTTGCCATGCTCATCGCGGGCGACCCGGAGGTGGATGCCCAGACCTCGATGAGATCGCCCTGGATCGACATCAACATTCGCGACCTCGGCGAGGTCATGGCCCGGCTTGAGGCGCAGGCGCACCGGCGGCAGGTCAAGACGCACACGCCCTTTGACGGCATTCCCTACTGGTCCGAGGTGCGTTACGTCACCGTCTACCGGCACCCGATCGACGTGCATTTCTCCTATCGCAAACACCTGGCCAACATGGCCCGCGATATGGGGCAGGCTGCCTTGCCGGACAATCCGTCGGAGAGCTTTCGGGACTTCCTGAACGAGACGGTAGATCATCGCGGCCTGAAACCGCTGCTCGACCATTACCGCTGCACACTGGCGCGCGCGCCGCGCGAGAACCTGATCCGCCTGCACTATTCCGACATGCTGCGCGACCTGCCCGGTGCAGTGGCGAAGGTGGCCGAACATGTGGGTACAAGCGTTTCGCCCGATGTCATGGCCGCGATCGCCCAAGCTGCGACCTTCGACAACATGAAGGCCAACGCGGCCCGGTTCACGCCGTCAGCCGGACAGGGATTCTGGAAGGCCGACGCGGGTTTCTTTGACAGCGCGACCTCTCGAAAGTGGGAGGGTGTGCTGAGCGACGACGACCTTGCAGCATACGATGCCATGATGGACGCTGCACTGCCGGCAGGGGAACGCGCCTGGCTTGAATGGGGCGATGCAGGCCGTGGCTGAGGATGGAGCGACCGTCACCACAGCAAGCGGTCAGCGGCAGGGTGCATCGCGGCGGTCTTGCTACGCGAGCCGAAAGAGGGTCAAGCTTTGCGTGGACATGCCCGAAACGGCGTGGCCACTTGATGCGGACGGCGCGCTGGGGTTGAGTAATCAACGTTTTGCGGTTGATGCCTGTATCGCCGAGACGGAGTAACTGTCATGATTTCACAAGGTTTGAAAGGGAAAACGCCATGACCATCATCCTGCAGACCGCCGCGATCGCTATCGCCGTCCTCGGAGCCGGCGCTGTGGCGGTCACGGCCCTGAACCGCGATATCCCCGATTTCGCGGTGCCCGCCGGTCCGTGGGAGGACGGCTCCGCGCTTGATGGGCGGGCGTTTCACATGACGGGAACTGTCCGGGAGACTGGGGCAGGGATGCCGGAAAGCGTGTTTTCCTTCGTTGACGGTCAGTTCAAATCGTCGCGCTGTCAGCTGGCCTGCGACTTCGGCTGGAACGGATACCGGACCTTCACCGAGGGCGAGAAAATCCATTTCACCGCTACCACCCGATGCCATGACGCGCCGTTCACCGTTGTCTGGTACGGCATCGTCACCGGGGATGAGGTGCAGTTCGAGGGGACATGGACAACCCGGCGCTGGTATTGGACGCATCAGATCAACGCAGTTGGAGAAGGCACCCCGACGCCGCTCGCGGGCGGGGCGGCCAGCGGGTGAACGGCGCGCAGCGTCCCCCCTCCGGCCCGGACCTTCTGACCATTGCGCTGCGCATCGTCGTGCTGATTGGCATTGTGGTGCTGGCGACCTGGGCCGCGCATCTGATCCGCGATACGTTTGACCTCACGATCATGCCGGCCAGCGAACGTCAGGTCCATCGGGCGATCATGCTGGGGTCCGGCGCCTATGTCGGTCTACTGGCGTTGCCCTTTGTGCCCGGTGCCGAAATCGGGATCGCGATGTTGACCGCCTTCGGCGCGGCCATCGCCCCCCTGATCTATGCTGCGACCGTGGTGTCGATGATGCTGGCCTATTGCGTGGGCCGTTTGCTGCCGATCACCGTCCTCGAAAGGCTTTTGTCCTTTTTGCGCATGCGCCGGGCTGCCGATCTGGTGGCACGCGCCGCCCCGCTGGCACGCGAGGAGCGGCTGGCGATGCTTCTGGACGGCGCACCACCCCGCACGGTGGCGCTGGCATTGCGCCATCGCTACATCGCGCTGGCTCTGTCGGTGAACATTCCCGGCAACGCGGTCATAGGCGGCGGCGGCGGGATCATGCTGATGGCGGGTCTCAGCGGGATCTTTGCGCCGGTTCCGACCCTTTTCACAATCGCCGCCGCCGTGTCCCCGGTCCCGCTTGCTTTTATGTTCTTCGGGGCCTGAATGGATGGGCGAACGCGGAGCTTGCGAACATGGATCGTTTAGATGAAATTCCTTATTGTTAGTACGCTTGTGCTGGCGCTCGGTCTATTGGCGTTGGCTTTGCTGCTTGTATTGGACCGACGCGCTGATCGTGCCGAATGGAACAGGCTTGCGGCACTGCAACCAACCGATCCGGTTCGTTTCAACCCCGAGATGGTCGCCGACCTGCCTGAACCTGCACGCCGCTATTTCACGTTCGCAATTCAGCCCGGCACACCATTGTTGCCGATAACCGAGATCGAGATGACCGGGCAATTCAGCCTCGGAATCAAGGACAACCCGGCCTATCAGCCAATGCAGGCCCGCCAGATCCTCGCTGTGCCTCATGGTTTCGTCTGGGCGATGAGAACCCGCGGAGGAATGCCGGTTTCGGGATCCGATAGCGGATCCTGGACCCGATTTCGCATCCTGGGGTTGATCCCGGTCGCGCGCCTGGGGGGCGACCCCGATCATACGCGCTCGGCTTTTGGGCGATACGCGGGCGAGGCCGTGATCTGGGCACCTGCCGCGCTCCTGCCCCGGGCGGGCATTTCATGGGAGGGCGTCGGAGATGACACTGCTCGCGTGACGGTCCGCTATGGAGACTTGACGCAGTCAGTTGATGTCACGGTCGATCCCGAGGGGCGGCCTGTGGTGGCTTCCTTTCAGCGTTGGAGCAATGCGAATCCTGACAAGGTTCACCGCCTGCAGCCCTTCGGGGCGACCATGTCCGACTTCCGCCAGGTCAGCGGCTACCGCCTTCCGTTCCATGTGGAGGCGGGTAACATGTTCGGCACTGAGGACTATTTCCCGTTCTTCATCGCAAACGTGTCGCAGATCCGCTTTGCGGGGGCCGAATGACAATGGCACGGCCCCCGCCGGCGCTCATGACCCTTGGCAGTTGCCGGTATCGGGTCGAAGGCCAGAGAGCCTTCCTGCCTATAGGGCCGCGCGATCAGCGTATGGGCGGAACGAAATGCGCCAGGTTCCGGCCCAGAGCCCCCTTGGCCTTTTTCAGTTCCTCGCGTGCGATCACCTTCAGGTGCACCTCGTCGGGGCCATCCAGAAACCGCATCGCGCGGCCCCATGTCCAAAGGTAGCTGAGCGGCGTATCGGGGGTGATCCCTGCTGCGCCAAACACCTGCATGGCGCGGTCCACCACCGTGGTTTGCAGCCGCGCGGCCATCACCTTGATCGCGGACACATCCACCCGCGCCGCGCGCGCGCCGTTCTGGTCCATCTTCCACGCGGTTTGCAGCATCAGCAGGCGGGCGGCGTCAATTTCGATCCGAGATTGGGCGATCCAGTCCTGAATGTTGGCATTTTCAGCAAGCGGCTTGCCAAAAGTCTGGCGTTCCAGCCCTCGTTCGCACATCAGTTCCAATGCGAGTTCGCATTGCCCGATGGTGCGCATGCAGTGATGGATGCGCCCCGGCCCCAGCCGCGCCTGCGCCAGCATGAAGCCGTCGCCCTCGTTGCCCAGCATCGCATCGACCGGCACGCGCACGTTTCGCATCAAGATCTCGCAATGGCCCTCGGGGGCGTGGTGATGCATGATCGGCACGTCGCGCACGACCTCGAACCCGGGCGTGTCCATCGGCACCAGAATAAACGAATGTTTGCGGTGCCGGTCGGCATCAGGCGACGGATCGGACACGCCGAACACGATGCACAGGTTCGCATTGGGGTGCTTTGCCCCGGTCGAGAACCATTTGCGCCCGTTGATGACGTATTCATCGCCCTCGCGCCGGATCGTGGTGGCAAGGTTGGTCAGGTCGGACGATGCGGCATCGGGTTCGGTCAACCCCACGACCGAGCGCAGCTCACCGAGCAGCAGCGGATCAAGATACCGCTCTTTCTGCTCGGGCGTGCCGAATTGCATCAGGATTTCCATGTTGCCGGTGTCGGGCGCGTTGCAGTTGAACACCTCGGGGCTCCAGGGCACGCGGCCCATCGCCTCGGCCAGAGGTGCGTATTCCAGATTGGTCAGACGCGTGCCGGGGTGGTGATCTTCCAGCTCGGGTGAGAACATGTTCCACAGTCCGGCCTGAAACGCCTTGGATTTCAGTGGTTCGATCACCTCGGTCGGGTAGGCACCGGTATGGGCGATCTCGTGAAACCGCCGGTTGGCGGGCAGCACATGCGTGTCCATGAAACCTTGCACATCGGTCAGCAGGGCCTTGGTCTTGTCGGAATAGGCGAAATCCATATCGGGCTCCTTCAGGGGGTATCGGATTTATCAGAAGACAGCAGAGCATCGGCCAGCCGGGCAAAGCCGGGGGCAAGAGCGCCAATCGAACGTGCGTCTGCATTGGCAGCATGTCCGGCGTCAGCGCGGGCAGTGATGCCTTCGCAGATCACAGCCATGCGGAATAGGGCAAAGGCGCGATGAAACACGCCCAAAGGGGCCGGGCAGCCGCCTGCCGCATGATAGGCCGCAATAAATTCGGCCTGGTCGGGCAGACCAAGCGCGGGCAGGTCCAGCCCGGCCAGCCCGCCCATCTGGTAAGGGCGCAGACCGTAAAACATCGACCAATGCGCCAGATCGGCCAGCGGATCCCCCAGCGTCGACAGCTCCCAGTCGAGTACACCCGCGATGCGCGCCGGATCGCGGGCATGGATCACATTGCCGATGCGGTAGTCGCCATGCACGATAGTCGTGGGGTTTTCGGGCGGGAGATTTGCCGCGAACCAGTCGCCAAGCGCGTCGAGCGTTGCATCCTCGCGCGGCTCAAGCGCCTGCCACTGGCTACGCCAGCGTCTGACCTGCCGTTCGTAGTAGCCTGAAGGGCGGCCGAAGTCCTGTAATCCAAGCGCCTGAATGTCCTGAGTGTGGAGATTGGCCAGAATATGTGCGGCATCCAGATGGACCGCGCGGCGTTCGTCTGGTGTCAGGCTCGGCAGGTCGGTGGCTTCTGACACCGTGCCCGCGATCCGCTCCATCAGGTAAAACGGCGTGCCGATAACGGCTGGGTCGGGTTCGAACAGGATCAGCTTGGGAACCGGCACGGGGCTGTCTTGCAGCGCGGCGATCACGCGGTATTCGCGGTCGATGGCATGAGCGCTGTCGACCGTTGCGCCAAGGGGCTTCTTCCGCAGGACCAAGTCGCGGCCATTGCAGGACACAAACCACGTGGGATTGGATTGGCCGACGCTGACCGGGGACAGTTGGACTGGCCCGCCCAGAACAGGCTCCAGCAAGGTTGGATCAAAATCCGGGGTCTGGACCATGGAAAATCCACTTTGTTCTAGTGTCCGACAATCAGGCATAAGAGCCTTTCAGGCACCGGTCAATCGCTTTCAGGTGAATCAGCCCGGTCGGTCCGTGTGGTCGAGCCGGATACGTGCTGCCGTGGTGTTTAAGATATTGCGAAATATTAGATTTAACGGATCCCGCTTTCAGATGCACCGCCAATGCTGATTTTTCAGGACATCAAAGCGGTACCAAAATCCCCATGGTTCGGCGGTTGACAGAACCATGGAATCAAGATCAACATTCACTAATGTCGGACGATAACGAGGCCCTGATAGATGATCTGTCACGTTCCATCCAACCCAGATTGTCCGATGCCTGTGGCGCTCTCGGGGGGCTTGCCTTTTGGCCGGGGGGTGGTGTGGGTCTGACATCCAAGCCAATTCAGGTCAGCTACGCCTATCAGCAGATCGCTGAAGAGATCGAGGCGCAGATCCTTCGCGGCGAGCTGAAGCCGGGCGATCAACTGCCCGGCGAGGCCGAGTTGGGCACGCTGTTCGGTGTTACGCGCTCCACCGTGCGCGAAGGGCTGCGGCAGTTGGAAAGCGACGGTCTGGTGCATCGCCCTTCACCCCGCCGGATGGAGGTGACGGTGCCGCAGGCCGATCAGTTGACCACCCGTGCAGGCCGGGCGATGGCGCTGATGAAAGTGACATTCCGCGAACTGTGGGAGGTGACGATGGTCACCGAGCCGCTGGCTGCGCGTATCGCCGCGCAGCGCGCCACGGCAGACGAGATCGAGGCGTTGCAGCAGGTGCATGCCGATCTTCTGGCCGCGGAAGGGAAAATGGCGCGCACGATCGAGCTGGATCAGCAGTTTCATACCCAGATCGGGGATATGGCCCGCAATCGCGTACTGGGGCTGGCGCGCGAACCGATTTCCCTTCTGCTGTTTCGCGGCTTTGCCCAGATCGCGCCCTTTGCACCAAAATTCTACAAGCGCCAGATCGAGGCGCATTCGAACATCATCGCAGCGCTGCGCGACCGCGATGCCGATCGGGCCGAGAAATGGGCGCGTATGCATATCGAAGATTTTTGGCGTGGCGCGCAGATCGCCGGGCTGGAAGACGAGATCGCGTTGAACGCGCGTGCCTTGTCCGGCCAGACGGAGCGGCAAACATGACCTACCAGACGATCACGACCGAAGTGGCGAACGGCGTCATGACCTTGACGCTCAACCGGCCCGAGCGGCTGAATGCTTTTACCCAGGTCATGCTTGACGACATGCTGGCGGCGCTGGATGCCGCCGATGCCGATGACGACGTGCGCGCGATCATCGTCACCGGGGCAGGGCGTGGGTTTTGCGCGGGCGTCGATCTGGAAGATCCCAACGCCTTTACCACGGCCAAGGTCGATCCTGCCTCGACCGATGCGGGTGTCTGGGACGATCCGGCCAACCGCGACATGGGCGGCATTCTTGCGCTGCGCCTGTTCAACTGCCTCAAACCCGTGATTGCAGCGGTCAACGGGCCTGCGGTGGGCATCGGGGTCACGATGCAATTGCCGATGGATTTTCGGATCGCATCTGACAATGCGCGGTTCGGTTTTGTATTTGCGCGCCGTGGTATCGTGCCCGAGGCGGCATCAAGCTGGTTTCTGCCGCGCCTTGTCGGCATGAGCCAGGCACTGGAATGGTGCTATACCGGCCGTGTGTTCGGCGCGGATGAAGCGCGGGCAGGCGGTTTGGTGCGGTCGGTTCACGCACCGGGCGATCTGCTGGATGCGGCGCAGGCACTGGCGCATGAGATTGCCGACAACGCCGCACCTGTGTCCGTCGCACTGACGCGGCAGATGATGTGGCGCATGGCCGGGGCGGATCATCCGATGCAGGCGCACCGTGTCGACAGCCGCGCCATTGCCGCGCGCAGTTCCATGGCCGACGTGACCGAGGGCGTGGCCAGTTTCATGGAAAAACGCCCACCCGCTTTTACTGACAAGGTGTCGCGCGACATGCCCGGGTTTTTCCCATGGTGGACTGACCCGGGCTGGACCGGAGGAGACAAGCAATGACCGATCCTATCGTGATCGAGCGCACGGGTGCCGTGACCACCCTGCGCCTGAATGATCCCGCGACGATGAACGCGATGACGCCCCGGATGGCGCATGATCTGCACGCTGCGCTGCGCTCGGAGGCGAAAACTGCCCGTGCCATCGTTCTGGCGGGCAGCGCGCGTGCGTTTTCCTCTGGGGCCAACCTCAAGGACGCGATGCCTGCGGGTGTGTCCGGGTTCGATGTTGGCCTGACGCTGGAACAGGATTACAACCCGTTGATGCACACGATCCGCGATCTGCCGGTGCCGTTGATTTCAGCCGTGCGCGGGGCGGCGGCGGGTGTGGACGCGTCGCTCGCGCTGGCCTGTGACATTATCGTGGCGGGCAAAAGCGCCTATTTTCTTGAGGCCTTCGCGCGCATCGGCCTCGTCCCGGATGGCGGGGCGACGTGGTTGCTGACCCGCGCGGTAGGCCGGGTGCGGGCGATGGAAATGATGCTGCTGGCCGAAAAGATCCCCGCACCTCAGGCCCATGACTGGGGCCTGATCACGCGGCTGACCGAAGATGACGCTGTGGAAGAAACCGCGCTCAGCATTGCTGAAAAGCTGGCCGAAGGGCCAAGTCACAGTTACTCTTTGATCCGCAAAGCAGCGTGGAGCGCCGCCGACAGCGATTTCGCCACGGCGCTGGAAACCGAACGACAGTTGCAGAAACAGGCGGGGGAGACGCCCGATTTTGCCGAAGGTCTGGCCGCATTTCACGAAAAAAGAGTCGCGCGGTTTCACAGATGATCGACCCTTGGTGTCAAATAGGGGGATGTGCCAAGGTCTAGCCATGGCAGATGAGACGACGGCCCTGTCACCTGCGGCGGGGTGGGAAAGAGATAAATATGTTAAAACGGGAGGACTACAACCATGACAAAGACTTTCAAAGCCTTGGCTGCCGGCGCATCCATGCTGGCGTTTGCCGGTGCGGCCAATGCCGCCGATCTGAGCTTCGCCGGAGGCTGGCCGCCCAATTCGGCACCCACCGCGAAAATTGAGGATTACGCCAAGGCCGCCGCCGAATATAGCAATGGCGACATCAGCATTCGCGTGTTTCCGCTGTCGCTGCTGAGCTTTTCCGAGATAAACGCAGGTCTGCGCGATGGCATCGCTGATGTTGCGGGCAATCTGCTGGCTTACTTCCCGTCGGAATTTCCAACCTTGAACATGCTGGCCGAATTCTCGGAACTGGTCGAGCTGGAAGAGTTCTCAGGCGAGCTTAGCAGCTTGGCGTTTACCGGGGCGATCATGGAATACGTGATGAATGACTGCCCCGCCTGCATAGATGAAATGTCGGCGCAGAACCAAGTGTATCTCGGCGCGGCCTCGACCACCTCTTACGTATTGCAATGCGCCGTGCCGCTAACGTCGGCGGCGGATCTGCAAGGCAAGCGCATCCGGGCTGCCGGTGCCTACTGGGCGCGTTGGGCAGAGGCGGTAGGCGCGACGCCGGTGTCGATGTCGATCAACGAAACGCTCGAAGGTCTTAATCAGGGCGTTGTCGATTGCACCATGTCGAACACTGCCGATTTCGTGAACTTCGGCTTCATCGACGTGGTCAAATACGTCTATGTCGGCGCGCCCGGCGCACAGTTCAACGTGCCCTTCACGATGAACAAGGACAGCTGGAACAGCCTGTCGGATGCCAACAAGAGTGCCATGTTGCGCGCCCATGCCAAGCTGGCTGCCGATATCGCCTGGGTCTATGTCGAAGAAGGCCGTGCAGGTCGTGAACGCGCCCCCGACATGGGGATCGAATACGGCCCCGCGCCCGACGATATCGTCGCGCTAAACCTTGAATTCATCGCCGCCGACAAGGATGCGATTGCCAGCATCTATCAAGAGCGGTTCGGCATCTCCAAAGGGGCCGAGGCGGCTGAGGCCCTGACCGAGCTGCTGGGCAAGTGGACCGACCTGACCAAGGATGTCTCCAGCGGCGCGGAACTGGCGCAGATTTTCAAGACCGAGATTTTCTCGAAGGTCGATCTTGCCAGCTACGGCAAATAATTCTGCCTGACGCATGAAATCCAGAGCCGGGCATCGTGCAGCGCACGGGGGGCCCGGTTTCCCTTGCATACCGACGGAGGCAATTCATGTACATGATCGGCAGGGTGCTGTCTTTTCTGGCCAAGTCATCGTCCCTGATCGGGGCGATCTGCGTCATCTTGATGATGCTGCACGTAACCGCTGATGTGGTGGGGCGATACGTGTTCAACACGCCATTGCCCGGCACGATCGTGATGGTGGCGAACTATTATATGATCGTGCTGGTGTTCATCGCCCTTGGCGTGGCCGAGGAAAAGCGTAGCCATATCTCGGTCGAGTTTCTGACCGATCTGATGCCGCAACGGGTGCAGACAGGGTTTTCGGTTTTTGCCAGCGCTCTGACTGTCGGTGTGGTCGTGGTGCTGATGATCAGCGGCTGGACCGAGGCGGTCAAAAAGACCAACATCGGTGCCACGATGGAGCAGGGATCGCAGCGGATAGAAATCTGGCAGAGTTACTGGATGGTGCCCCTTGGCGCGGCGCTGATGGCGCTGATCGCAGCTTACAGGGTTATCACCGTCCTCACCGGCTGGCGCAACGGACTGAATGAAACAGATGAAAATGCGAAGTTCATAAGTGACTGATGTCGGCATCGGCCTGACTGGCCTGGCAACCCTGATTGCATTGATCGCGGTGCGCGTGCCCATCGGCATCGCCTTGATTGGGGTATCGTTTACCGGGCTCTACGCGCTTATGGGGCCGCGCGTCGCCTGGGGCGCGATGAGCATCGTGCCCTACAGCTTTACCTCAAGCTGGATCCTCAGCTCGATCCCGATGTTCTTGTTCATGGGGTTCATCAGCTATCACACGCAATTGACGCGCGGCATGTTCAACGCGGCGCGGATCTGGCTTGCGGGGCTGCCTGGCGGACTTGCCATCGCGTCGATCTTCGGCTCGGCGGGGTTTGCTGCGGTGTCGGGCTCGTCCATTGCCTGTTCGGCGGCTATGGGGCGGATCGCCATTCCTGAGATGATGAAATACAAATACCATCCGGAGCTGGCCACCGGCACGGTCGCGGTGGCGGGCACCATTGGGGCGCTGATCCCGCCCTCGATCATCCTGATCCTTTATGGGGTGATCGCGCAGATCTCGATCACCCAGCTTTTCCTGGGCGGTGTCGTCGCGGGCCTGATGACGGCGGTCGGCTATATCCTTGTGGTGTTGCTGCGAGTCTGGCTGAACCCGGCGCTTGCCCCTGAACGCGACACCAGCGTCAGCCTGCGCGAAAAACTGATCGCACTGCGCGAGACCTGGCCGATCCTGCTGATCATGCTGGGCATTTTCGGCGGGCTGTTCGGGGGCGTATTCACCCCGACCGAGGCGGGCGCTGTGGGCGCATCCATGGCCTGTGTGGTGGCTATCCTGACACGCGAGATGACGCTTGATCGTTTTCTGACCGCAGCGCGCGAAACCCTGATGACCACAGCGGCGCTGCTGATCATTGCGATCGGGGCAAGCCTGCTGACGCGGTTTCTGGCGCTGTCGGGCGCGGGCGATTACCTGTCGTCGGGCATTTTGAACATCGCTTCCAGCCCGGTTCTGCTGATCCTTGGCATTGTCGTCATCTATCTGCTGATGGGGATGTTTCTGGAACCTATCGGGGCGATGCTGCTGACGCTGCCGATCATTCTGCCTGTGGTCGATGCGGCCGGTTGGAACCTGCTGTGGTTCGGCATCGTGCTGACCAAGCTGCTGGAAATCGGGATGATCACCCCACCCATCGGGATGAATGTGTTCGTGATCAAAAGCGTAGTGGGCGATCTGGTGAAAACCTCGGCCATCTTTCGGGGTGTCGCCTGGTTCATTGTGATGGATCTGGTGCTGGTCGGGATCCTGTGTGCCTTTCCGCAGCTGGTGCTGTGGCTACCGGGAATGGTGAACTGATCCATATCGTCCGGCCAAGAGGCCGGGCGCAAGACAACGAATGAGGACAAAAATGCAAACCGATCAAATGATCCGCCGTGCGCGGGGCCAGCAATTGGGCGACATGCTGCGGCGGACCGCTGCGCGCACCCCCACCAAGACCGCGCTGGTGTTCCGCGACCTTAGCGACACATTCGCCGATCTGGATGCCGCTGTGAACCGGGCCGCCCACGCGCTTGAGGCACGCGGCGTGGTCAAGGGGGACCGGGTGGCGATCTTTACCCATAACAACCGCACATTCGTGGTACTGCGTTATGCGCTGGCGCGGCTGGGGGCCGTGACCACGCCGGTCAACTTCATGCTGACCGCGCCCGATGTGGCCTATATCCTGACCCATTCCGGCGCGCGGATGTTGATCGCCGAGGACGCGCTTTGCGCCACGGCGGAAGCCGCGCTGTCGGAGATAGGGCAGGACATGCCAAAATTTACCATCCCACATGCGGGGGTTGACGCACCAGAGGGCTGGCACCCCGTCTCGGACCTGCTGGATCACGAGGAGGCGTCCGAGGTCTGGCGCGACATCGACGCGGATGATCCGATCCAGATGATGTATACCAGCGGCACTGAATCCCGGCCTAAAGGTGCCCTGCAAACCTCTGCCGCGCTTTACGCGCAGTATTCAAGCTGCATTATCGACGGCGAGATGACCGAGGATGCGATTTCGCTGCATTGCCTGCCGTTGTTTCACTGCGCGCAGCTCGACTGTTTTCTCAGCCCCGATCTGTATCTTGGCGTCACCTCGATTGTGCATGACAAGGCCGACCCGTCCGAGATGCTGACCGCGATCGAGGCCCACGGCGTGACCAAGCTGTTTTGCCCGCCGACCATGTGGATCGCCCTGTTGCGTCATTCCGATTTCGACAAACGGGATCTGAGCAGCCTGAACGCGGGCTATTACGGCGCGTCGATCATGCCCACGGCGGTGATCGAGGAGTTGTCGCAGCGCTTGCCGAATATGCGGCTATTCAATTTTTATGGTCAGACCGAGATGGCCCCGCTGGCCACGATCCTGAAACCGCAAGATCAGATGCGCAAGCTGGGCTCCGCCGGGCGTCCAGCGCTGAATGTTGAAACCCGCGTGGTGGATGACAATGACGTTGCCGTGCCGGTGGGTGAGGTGGGCGAGATCGTGCACCGCAGTCCGCATCTGATCACCGAGTATTTCAACGACCCCGACAAGACGGCGGAGGCGTTCCGCGGCGGCTGGTTCCACAGCGGTGATCTGGGCCGGTTCGACGCGGATGGGTATCTCTATGTCGTGGATCGCAAGAAGGACATGATCAAGACGGGCGGTGAAAATGTTGCGAGCCGCGAGGTCGAGGAGGCGATATTCCGTCACCCGGACGTGGCCGAGGTGGCAGTGTTCGGCGTGCCCCATCCAAAGTGGATCGAGGCGGTGACCGCTGTGGTGGTGCCCAAAGCCGGCGCATCCCTGACCGCCGAGACGGTGATGAGCTACTGCCGCGATGCACTGGCGCATTTCAAGGCACCCAAGCATATCGAGATTGCCGAAGGCCTGCCCAAGAATGCCAGCGGCAAGATCCTGAAACGCGACCTGCGGCTGGAATATGCAAAAGTTTTCGACGACGGCTGACAGCCTTTTGAAGGTGCGATACGTGGAAAAGAGCTGTTTCAACCCCAGCCGTTGACGCGAAGTGATGGCAAAGCCAAGAAGTGTGCGGACGCCGATCTTGCTGCCATCGAGTGACCTTGCGCTCCTTCCAGGTGGTGCCGCTTGTCCTGAACGGGCAGGCTTGGCAAAGGGTTGGTGCAGCATTGCCGCATGATCAGGCCAGCTTCCTCGGTAGATTTTTTGCCGAATTTGTCAGCTTAGCCAGAGGCTGACGCTGCCGGTGCCTATCACGGCGAGGTAGACAGCCAACACCCGCAGCCCAAGCGCCCAGCCGCCGACAAATAGCGCTATCCCGCCCTTTACGGCAGTGTTGACAGACGCGGCGATGAAAATCGCGATTGCGCCGTTTGTCGCATTGATTTCTCCGCCAACCAAACGTGACACGGAAATCGTCAGAGCGTCTACATCTGTGAGGCCTGAAATTGCAGCAGCGGCATAAACCCCACCTGTTCCCAACCAAACGCCGAGGTAGTGCGTGCCGAGCAGAACGACAGCCAATATGATGCCGAACATCACAGCCGTCGCCAATGCGAGAGGGTTCCCGATGTCGCCGATCTCGTCCTGAGCGTCAGGCCTTCGGTCTGCGGTGAAGTAAATGACCGCTGCTCCGATTAGACCGGTCGCGGCCATAACGCCCATCGGGACAGCCAACGGCGTAATCAGGCTCGATTCAAAAACCGCGACGAGTGCGATAATGCGAAGAAAGGTCACCGAACCGGATACAATTATTCCGGCCGCTCCAAGAGCAGCCAGAGCGTCGTTTTTCCGAACGAAACGCGCAAGTGCCAAGGTGGTCGAAGTCGATGACGCAAGCCCACCGAAGAGACCGGTCGCAAGAATGCCTGCTTTGGCCCCTGCAAGCCGAATGGCACCATAACCGATGAACGACAATCCCGCCACAATCACAACTGCCCACCACAGTTCGTAGGGATTGAGCACGGCTCCGGGTCCGTAAGCTTCATCGGGCAAAAGAGGCAGGATCACCGCAGAAATGAGGGCAAGCTTGAAGACGGCTTCAAGTTCAAACTGTTTGATCTGTTTGAGCCAGCGGTGAAGCGTGGACTTCATCGACAGCAGCAACGTCGCCACGACCGCAACCGCAACCGTCGGTGCCATTTCGCCCACCACGGACGTGACACCAAGAACAAAGGTCAGCAGCAGGGCGATTTCAGTGGTGATGCCAAGGTCATCGCCGCCCTTTGTACTGACCCAGTAGCTCACCGCCAGAAGCCCACCGAGGGCAAAGATCGCCAGCGCGGGAAATACCGGTATGGTCAACTCTGCCAGCCAGCCGCTAACGCCACCGAAAAGTCCGGTCAGCGCAAAAGTCCGTATCCCTGCGATGCGTTCACCCTCGGCTTCATCCCGCCCATGCCATCCGCGCTCCAGCCCCAGAAGCATTCCGATAGCCAGAGCCAGCGCAAGGCGCACAAAGATATCAAGCCCATCCATGTCCACAACTATCACCCATCAAGAGACGGTATTACCAGCGTGGACTTCAGCACGTTTCACTATAGGCCAAAATCACCCGGACTGGGCATTTGCAGATGTTCACTCCAGCTGTTGTAGGGTGATTGGTTGCGAAAGGTCGGCCCGTTTGACCCCTGTCAAAGCGCCTGAGCACAAATCTGCGTACTATCGTCCAAAACTGGGGGAAATTTAATGACCGATCGCGACCAAGAGGCCGTGAAAGCCTTTTTGACGGACCCTGCGACCTATGGGCGGACGGACCCTGTTGAGCGGATCGACACGCATATCTCTCACCTGTTTTTGATTGGGTCGAGTGCCTTCAAGCTCAAACGGGCCGTGCGCTTACCTTATCTGGATTTCTCAACTCCCGAACGTCGCCTGGATATCTGCGAAAGGGAGTTGAGCCTCAATCGTCGGACTGCGCCAGAGCTCTATCTTGGAGTACGCCGGATCACCGCAAGGGCAGGGGGGTGCGAATTTGACGGCGCGGGTCCGCTTCTCGATGCAGTCGTCGAAATGTGCCGCTTTGATCAGGAAGGTATTTTCGATCAGATGGCAAAGGATGGCAAGCTGACATCTCAGCATCTTGATGCCCTGGCGGGTGAGATCACAACATTCCATGCCGCCGCCACGGTGGATGAAATGGCTAGGGGCGCGGAAAATATCGCTGCGGTTTTGAAGATCAACGAGGCAGGGTTTCGGCAAGGCAGTGTTTTCAATGAAGACGAAATTTCCCGTCTCAACTCTGCGTTTGAGGTGGCCCTGCAAGACCATGCCGCGCAATTGAACGATAGGGCGAAGGCCGGGCAGGTCCGTCATTGTCACGGGGACCTGCATCTACGCAATATCTGCCTTTATCAGGGACGGGTCCGCCTTTTCGATTGCCTGGAGTTCAACGACGCGCTTGCAACTGTGGATCTGCTCTATGATCTGGCATTTTTGGTCATGGACCTATGGCACCGGGGGCTGCGCGCCGAGGCGACCCGTGTCGTGAACCGCTATTTCGATACTTACGGATATGAGGACGGCTATGTCCTCATGCCGTTTTTCACAGCCTTGCGCGCGGCAGTGCGGGCCCATGTCACCGCGACCCAAGCCGAGTCTGCGGCCAGCAATCAAGCGGCACTGGTAGATGAGGCGCGCGCCTATTTCGATTTGGCGGAGAACCTGCTCGTACCGAAAGCAGCCCGGTTGGTCGCTGTTGGCGGGCTTAGCGGATCCGGCAAATCGACTCTCGCCGAAGAACTTGCGCCGCATCTGGGTCGCCCCCCGGGTGCAAGAGTGATCAGCAGTGATCGCACGCGAAAAGCGATGTTTGATGTTGCACCAAGTGTAGCGCTTCCGCCCGAGGCCTACAGCGCAGACGTGTCGGCGCGGGTCTATTCGGCGATGGCTACGCGGGCGCAAAAGCTGCTTGCCGGCAGCGTCACTGTGATTGCAGATGCGGTGCATGACCGTAGCGATGACCGCACCCAAATCCGTGCTGCAGCACAGGCCGCCAATGTAGGCTTCGACGGGCTTTGGCTGGAGGCCGATCCGGATCTACTGCACTCGCGGCTCAACACCCGCGATCCCGGCGCTTCTGATGCTGATGCCGACGTGCTGGCGAAACAGCTCGCTCGCGCCCCGACTGTCATGGACTGGGAGGCCGTTTCCACGGCCAATTCCTTGGCCCAGAGCTTGAAAGAGGCTTTGTTGCACTTGAACGAAGCCACCAGTCGTTCTGGACACCCCACAGGCCGTCGCCCGTCGGATGCGCCAGGGGAAGGCCAATGACATCGTCGAACAAAGCCGAAATGAGCAAGGACATCACCGCCCAAAAGGCGCTCCGGTCGATAATCAGGACAACCAGTGACGATTTTGACAGGCATTGCGACCAGCTGATGACATCCGATGATCCGGAAGGTCCACATGGCGCGCGTATTGCCCTGAGACGGATAAGGTCGGTGCTCTCCGGTTTTGCTCCCTTGATCGACAGAAGTATTCTTGCTGAACAAAAGGATGAAGCGCGCAGGCTGTTCCGTCTGATCGGCACACTGCGCGACGCCGATGTGCGTGCAGAAAGTTTGGCATCGGTGCAGGCGCAGACCGCCTCGAAAGACCAACTGCACCGTATCCGCGCCGATCTGCGCGAGGCGATGAAAGCACACGGAGCAGCGACCTATGCAGAGAGGCTTTGCGACCTGTTTCAGTCAAAAAACTGGAGACGCAAGGGGTGCAAGGCCAAACGCTGGCGGAAGGCACCGGTGCGCAAGATCGCGGTACGAGCGCTGGAACGGGCGTGGTCGGATTGCGGCGATTATGGACCATCTGTCACGGATCTGTCGCAGGCCAAACGCCATGCATTCCGGAAGGATCTCAAAACTCTGCGATATCTGAGCGAGTATTTTGGTGACCTGTGGAGCGGAAAAACCAAAAAGGATTTCTTGAAGCACCTCAGATCGTTGCAGGACCAGCTGGGCACCCTCACCGATATCAAAATGATACAAGCCACATCCGCACCTGATCGGACCGCGCAGGAACGTCTTGACGCGAGGACAACCAAGGCATTGGCAAATGCCGAGAGGGATTGGCATAAAGTGCGCAAGACACCGCCATTCTGGATCTGATCTGCGGTATGTTATCCGCCCCAACGGGGCCCCTCGTTCGCCTTGTCTGAGCGCTGTTGCGTGAGCAAGCCAGGGACGTCCAATGGGCGTTTTTCATGACCCCGGACTCCATCGCGCCATGGTAGGAGAAGTTTTTCGTTTGCAAGCAGGGCAACGTCGGCGTAATTTTCGTTACGGCGCGCTTGGCCCGGCCATTGGTCAGGATGATCGCAATCCGATCTGTCCTGATTTTCGCAAAGCGTCGGGGAGAATCCTTATGCGCCTTTATGGTTTCGTTGCAATTGTTGTTCTGATCGCGTCACCGATTGCCGCGCAGGAGCCGGTGAACATTCGCCCTGATCTACCGTCTGTCACTGTGCGAACACCCGCGGGGCCGATGGAAATCTCGCGCGAACAGGACCATGCCAATCAGGTGACCGGTGAATGGGCGCTTACCTCGCGCCCCTGTCCGCCGTTCTGCATCCAGCCGATGACGCCCGCGCCGGATGTGACCACCATTGGCGAATTGGAGCTGCTGGATATGCTGACCGATGACGAGGCTACGGTGGTCGACAGCCGCACGCATGATTGGTTCAAGGGCGGCACGATTCCGGGATCGGTTAACATTCCATACATGTACATGGTGGACCGTCTGGGCGAATTGGGCTGTGAGCCTGACTTTGATGGCTGGGACTGCACCGAGGCACGCACCGTCGCCCTGTTCTGCAACGGCCTTTGGTGCGGGCAAAGTCCGACTGCCATTCGGGCGATGATTGCAGCCGGTTACCCGGCCGAACGAATATACTATTACCGAGGCGGTATGCAGAGTTGGCGCGTGCTGGGCCTGAGCGTTACTGGCGCGTCGGACTGATCCGGCTTCGACGTATTTGCCCTGTCCCTTGAAGTGCTCGCATAATCATGTGCTGGGTCAATCAAGCAGTGCGCCTTTCAGCCCACCCAATTAGGCAGGAACAGAACGATCTGGGGGAAGGCGATCAGCAACGCGACGATCAACAGATCGACCACGACGAACCAGAAAACGCCACGGAAAATCGTGGTAAGGGATGCCGTATTGCCGACCACCCCCTTGATAACAAACACGTTCATCCCCATCGGTGGCGTGATCATCCCAATCTCAAGCAGCTTGACCAGCACGACCCCGAACCACAGCAGACTATAGCCCGTTTCATCGACCAACGGCAGAACGATGGGCAGCGTCAGCAACATTGCCCCAACGGGTTCCAACATCATGCCAAGAACCAGATAAACGAACACGACGCCCACCATGATCAGCACCGGGGAGACGCCAAATGCCAAAATCGAAGACGACAGCGCATCGCCGATGCCCGACAGAGCCAGAAAGCGTGTCAGCAAGCTGGCACCGACCGCGATAATTAACAGTGCCGCCGTGGTTGTGATCGTCTCGATCAGCGCCATCCGCACGGCCTTGAACGTCAGCGTTCGGTAGAGAGCGGCCACCACCATTGATAGCAAGGCACCGATGGCACCAGCCTCGGTTGGGGTGAACACGCCACCAAAGAGACCTGTGAACACACCGATTACGATCAGCAGAACGGGCCACGTTTGCCCCAAGGCCTTGAACTTCTGCGCGCGCGTGGCTCGGTTGCCGTCGACGAGCGGGGCAAGGCTGGGGTTCAATTTGACCCGCACCACAATGAGCAGCACATAGACCAGCAGGGTGATCATCCCCACAACAAGACCGCCCAGAAACAGCTGGCTGACGGATTGGCGCGAGATGATGCCGTATAGGATCATCAGAATCGACGGCGGGATGAGGGCACCAATGGTCCCGGCAGCGGCAACCGTTCCGGTGGCCAATTCCGCGCTGTACCTGTTGCGCATCATTTCTGGCACCGCAATCTTGCCCATTGCAGCCGAGCAGGCGACCGACGATCCCGTCACGGCCGCAAACCCCGCGCAGCCGAAGACCGATGCGATGGCCAGCCCGCCGGGCAGCCCCGAAAGCCAGACCTGCGCGGCACTGAACAGGCCCTGCGTGAGTCGCGTATGATAGCAGATAAAGCCCATCAGGAGGAACGCAGGGATGGAGCTGAGAACCCAACTGTTGGCGAAATTATAGGGGACGATACCCAGCGATCCCCATGCGATGTTCCAATTGAACATCGACCAAAGTCCGCCGAAGGAGACCGCGATCAGCGACACGCCGATCGGGACGCGCATGAGGATCAAAAAGAACAGAGCGCCAATAAAGAGGCCAGCAATTTGGATGTCAGACATTAGGCTCTTCTTCCGCAAGATAGGGATCTTCGACAGTCATGAGGCTGAGACCACTGTCCTTGCCGGTCACCATCGCAATCAACTTCCAGAACGCCACAACCGACATCATCCCGAAACCGGCAGGCAGATAGAAATAGGTAGGCCAGGTGAGGATCTTGCCGCCGGCCTCGATCGAATATGCACCGGTCACGTATTTTGCCATCGCCTCTTGCCCTGTCCGGACGGTGACGGCGGCGGTAACGATCGCGGTAATCAGCGTTGCGAAAAACAAGAGAACTGTCTGAATTCTGTTTGGAAAGCGTTCGACCAGCAGTTCAACTGCGATATGACTGTCTTTCTGTTCGACCAGCCCAAGCGGCAGAAACGCAATCGCGACCATATAGAAGGCCGAGACATACAGGATCGTCGCATCCAGCGGCAGCCCGAATACATAGCGCATCGTGACATCAGCCGACACATGCGCCACCATCAGCAACACCAATATACCCGCAATACCAGAAGCACCGGCATTGATCCAAGAGATCAACTTGCCAATGGGTTTCATAAGGAAGCCCCTCGTCAGTCTGTCAGAAAAGGAAACGGGGCACCTTTGAAAAAGGTGCCCCGACAGGTGGATTTACTGAGCGTAAGTCGCAGGATCGACCTTCGAGACGACCTCATCCCAGTAGAGCTGCTGCAACTGCTCTTTGGTCTCGATGTCGGCAACCAGACCGTACCATTTTTCCAGGATAGGCGCGAATTCAGCCGTGATTTCTGCTGCGCGCTCAATGCCATAGGTATCGCGGAAGAGATCGGAAACGAGTGCCAGATCTTCGCGGGCGAAATCCTTGACCGCTGCTGCCAGTTCGGCGTCAGGTTGCAGGATGTTGATACCTTTGTCCTTGGCGTTCTGAATGGCGACCGCGTCATCGCTGTAAAAGCCCCACGTGGTGCTTGCAGTCATCTGTGCTCCGCCCCAAAGAAGCGCTTCGCGCTGTTCGGTGGTCAGTGATTTCCAGCGATCGGCGTTGATGTTGGCAGAAGCAACGCCAGCAAAAGCACCACCCGGAACGGCCAGCGTTATGTCGGTGACAACTTCGTGCAGGCTGTAGTTGGTCAGCTCGGGGGCACTGTTCATGGCGCAATCAAGAATGCCCTGGTCCAGCCCTTCATAGACTTCATTGACGGGCAGACGGACACCCTGGGCACCGAATTTTTCAGCAAACCGAACGAAACCGGCACCGCCCGCACGCAAACGCTTGCCTGCCAGATCTTCTATTGAGGTGATTTGGACGTCTTTGCACAGCAGATTATAAAGCGGGGTCACGCCGCCGCCTGTATAAACCTGGTTCTGGGCTTTGAATTCGGCCAGACATTCGGGGCAATCGTTGAAAGTGTATTCCAGCATCGCGCCAGTGTACGCCAACGGCTCTTTCCCGGTCGGATTCTCGGCCAGGGTGATCAGCAGGTTCAATTCGTGCAGGAACAGGTTCGTGCTGTATTCGGCTGGCAGATACGGCGTCAAAACGAACCCCACATCAGCCAGACCGTCCCGAACGCCGGGGCTTGTTTCGGATAGGCTGAGCAGCGACATCGGAAAACCTGTAATGGAAAGTGACCCTTCGGAGCGCTCTTCGACAGCCTTCTTGTAGTCTGCGACACCAATGCCGATCGCGGAGTTTTCAGGGTAGCCATACGCAAAGTTCAGGCTTTCCTGTGCCAAAGCAGGCGTGGCGATGGCGGAGGCCATCCCCAGTGCAACGATAGCGATAGCGTGTGATGGTTTTGAATAGGTCATATATGCTCCTCCCGAGCTCATTGATCATTAAGAATGCCGGCGTCGTGGCAATGGTCTCTCGTTTGGGCAAACTGGCTTGCGGTTCATTATTACCGCGCAGTAGGTCTGTCCCATCCGAAGACACCTCGGCAAAAAAACATTCTCGTCGGTATGTTTATACATCAACGTGCCAGCCTGAGTGTCAAGGCGCTTCGGTGGAACACCTCTTGCCTTACGTAACGTAGTTCTTGCACAGTCACTCAAAGGTTTGCCCGTATAGGGTGATCGAGCTGCAAAACCATGCTGTTTGATGCCACAAGACGGAATGCCTGATGAATGTCACAGAGCCGAAATTGACCAAGCGAAAGCTGGACAGCCGGACGCAAATCATTCAGGCAGCAGCCGTTTGTTTCATGAAATACGGTCTGGAAAAGGCCACCATGGATGACATGGCCCACGAGTTGGGATCGACCAAGGGGCGGGTATACCACCACTTCAGATCGAAGAACGAAATCTTTTTCGCTGTCTACCGCCAGGCCATGCAATTCTGTTTTGATGCGATTTTGCCAATCGTCAGCCAACCCATGCCCGCGAACGAAAAGCTGTTCGAAATGGCCAAGGCGCACGGGCTGGTGATGATGGAAACCCTGCCATTCCAGCGGAGTATCCGTCAGGGGGTAAACGTCTATCTGCACGGGCATGACATCGGCGCGGAGCGCGAAGTGCTGAACGAACTGATCGCGCGGCGCAACGACTACGAAGACCTGTACCGCGCCGTTCTTCAAAAGGGTGTTGAAGACGGTACGTTATCGATACCGGACGTCGCGATCGCGGGGCGCGCCATCATGGGCGCACTCAATTCCCTGGTGGATTGGTATCGCGTCCGCCCTGATCAAAGCCGCGCGGATCAGATACAGATTGCCGACACCCTTGCCAAAACCATCATCAACGGATTGGTGGTTTAAATCATATCGCGCAGGATTTTTTTGACGATTTTGCCATTGGCATTTCTGGGAAGCGGATCGGCGCTAAAGGTCACAAAATCAGGCGTTTTATAGTCGGCTAGATGGGCGGCGCAATATGCTTTGACCGCTGCGGCGTCCAAAGCCGGATCGCTGCTATGAACAAAAATATGCAGCTTTTCCCCCAGAACCGGATCAGGCTGCCCTATGGCCGCGCATTCGATCACGGCCTTGTGGGCCGTCAGCGTATTTTCAACCTCGGCGCTATAGATGTTGTAGCCGCCCCGAATGATCATATCTTTGCTGCGGTCGTGAAGGCGCACAAACCCTTGTGCATCGCGTGATCCGATATCACCGCTTTTCCAAAAGCCGTCCTGGAATTCCTGTGCGGTCTTTTCAGGATTGTTCCAATAGCCTGGAACCACCATCGGGCCCTTGACCCATATTTCGCCATGCTCATCCGGGCCTGCATCCCGACCTTGCGCAACAACGATCCTGATCTCGCCGCAGGGCACCGTGATACCGATACTGTCAGATCTTTCGGCCCCCAATCCCAGTGGCAAAATAGTAGCGGGCGAGGTCAATTCGGTCGCGCCATAGGCGTTGACGAGGATCAGGTCTGGCAGCTTTTCGGTCAGTTCATGGATGGTCGATTGCGCCATGGGGGCACCGCCATAGCCCCCGATCCGCCAGTGCGACAGATCGTAATCGGCTATGGTGCAGCGCAGCAGAAAGAGGTTGTACATTGCCGGAACCATCAGCGTCTGCGTGACTTTTTCACGCGCGGCGAGGGCCAGAAAATCCTCGGCTTTGAAGGCGCGCATGATCACGCTGCACCCGGCAGTGCGCAGCATCGTGAAAAGTGTCGCAACCAACCCGGTCACGTGGGAGGCAGGGACGGCCAGCAAAGACCGCTCGTCCGCACCCAGTCCCATGCACAGTTCAAAGTGCATTGCAGAGTGGATGATATTCAGATGGGTCAGCATTGCGCCCTTCGGGCGCCCGGTTGTGCCCGATGTATAGAGGATGACAGCCGTGTCTTCCTCATGAACCTGAACAGGGGCCGACGTGACGTAGGATGCGGCAAGCGTTTCATAGTCCTGCGATCCCGCCGAAGGGCCACCTACACTCAACCGGTGCTGTAGCGCTGCCACGTCTGCCGCCACAGGTAGTTTCCCTGCAATATCAGAATCATGGACCAGCACGGTGGCCCCACAATCGTTCAGGATATGGATGAGTTCCGGCGTTTGTTCACGCACATTGATCGGGACGGCAATGGCTCCGATGCGCAGGCTGGCAAGCAGAACGATCAGAAACTCGGGCCCATTAGCCAACAGCAAGGCCACCCGTTCGCCTTTGGTAACGCCAAGACCCGCAAGACCAGCAGCCACTGCGATGATCTGATCATCAAGCTCGCGATAGGTCAGACGGACGTCGTCGCACACCAGCGCCTCACCCGTCGGATTGCGCACGACGGCTTGCTGCATCATGGCATTCAGATCTGAGGGACGGTCGGAAAAACACTTGATGCCGGTCCGGCCGAAATGTGTCTCGACGGCGATCAGATCCGCTATCTGTGCGGGCCAGTTTTGCATGAACGATCCTTCCAAGTCATTTTGTTCGCCGTTGCAGGACATGGCAGAGTTGCCAAGTGCCGATGTAAGATGGAATTGAGCGGTGATTTGCCTGCTGTTTGGCTGTTCAGACGGTATCAAACGGCAAATGTGCCTGCAATTGCGAAAGTCCTCAATTTTCACGCGGTTTCGTAAAAGATTTTGGATGATGCGTTTTCCATCCGTGGACAAGTGCAGGCTTTTGACCCTGCGCAGGATGCTATCACGGAGTGGTTTTCTGACAGAGGGTGGCACCGCAATTGTAATGTCGCAAGAGAGGACTGATACACTTGTAGTCATTGCGGCAACCGGGCCAGATGAACTTCTTGTCGATGCCGTTGCTGCGCTGGGTGGTGATGCCCTGCGCATCCAGATACCCTTCTTCGCTGGATTTGCGGATTTGCGGATGTGCACGGTGTGAGGCAAATTGATTCACCGTGCCGCGGCGGCATCTTGGCACCCATAGGGGGCAGTTACTCTGATCAGGTTTTTTTGATTGGTATCACCGCGTAAAATGATCATACAGGGCCATGCTGTCCGCTTCCCTGAAATCAGTTGCCCATCACGCCCGATACTTTCCTTTGTGGTCGGCGTTGACAGTCGTGCGCTGGCGTTCCTTTGACCGGCGGTCCCGTGGATTGGGAACGACTTTTGCAGTGGTCATGCGTTGGTTTCCGCCAGCAAGACTCAGATTTGACCGTGAAGCCAGACGGGTCTTCCCAGATATGAAGCGCAGTGATCGCGCGAAACTTGGCCAAGAGATGGGCCGGCATATGGGCCGGACCCTCTTTGAGATTTACCACGATGCAGAGTTCCAAACCCAACACCAAAAATTTAGGGTCTCAGGCCCCGGTCTTGACGCTTTGCAGAAAGCGCAGGCAGCTGGCAAAGGGGTAATAGTCGTCTCCGGCCACTTTGGGCAATGGGAAGCTGTTCGGGCCGCAATCAAGATGCATGGGTTTGAGAGCGGAGCCGTGTATCGCCCGCAAAAGAACCGCCATTACGAACGGCGGATACGTGCTGGGATTGAAGCAGGGGGCAAACCGATTTTGGCGACTGGCCGCGTGGGTACGAGAGCCCTTGTGCGTCATCTTCGGGATGGTGGTATTATTTCCATTCTGCTGGATGAGAAATACGCTGAAGGGGAGCGGCTACCGTTTCTTGGGCATGACGCTCTGACCTCTCTGTCGGCGGCACAGCTTGCCCTCAAGTATGATCTGCCCATGATCCCCGCCTACGGAATTCGCATTGAAGGCGGAGATGCATTTCGCGTCGAATTCGAAGCCCCGATACCGCACACCGATAGCGTCACGATGACCCGTGCTTTCAACGACAGTCTGTCTGCGCGGATCATGGCAAACCCGGATCAATGGTATTGGATGTTGAGGCGCTGGGACGGTCAGTGAACGTCCATAAAGCTCTGCCCTCAGGACCCTGTGGCGCTTAGCAGCGATCGTCGGTGCTGCGCGGGTTGCGGCGCATGGAGCAACAGGGAGACCGGGCAGATGACGCTTCCGGTACTTTCAATTTCCAAAATATTCAGCTGTGGGCACCACATCCGCGCTGTCATTGATGTGGTCCGGACGGGCAGTTCTCAACTGACCAACCGGACCATGATCATCTTTTGAGCGTCAGCCTCTGCTTGCACCGTTCCGCCTACGTGTGTCACCTGAAGCGGACAACTGATCAGGAGAGTCGGGATGACGCCCAGATATGCGCAGCGGATGAACAAGGTTCGGCCATCGGCTATCGGAGAATTGTTGGCATTGGGGGCCGATCCGTCGATCATTTCTTTCGGCGGCGGGTATCCTGACGCGACCCTGTTTCCGGCGGATAAGCTTGACGCCATCTTTCATGACATCATCAAAACACCCGGTGGCGCTGCCCTGCAATATGCGCCATCGAACGGTCTGCCGCATCTGCGCGATCAGATTGCCCGACTGATGTCGGAGGATGGTACGCATTGCACCGGCGATGACGTGCTGATCCTGCAAGGCTCGCAACAGGGTCTCGACTTTGCGGCCCGGATGCTGATTGACCCGGACGACGTGATCGTGACCGAGGATCCAACATTTCTGGGTGCCCTCATCGCGTTCCAGCCCAGCCAGCCCGAATATGCCGTTGTCCCGGTGGACGCCGACGGGATGCAGACCGAACTTCTCGAGACAGTCCTGAAGGCCAATCCGCGGGCACGGATGATCTACACGATACCGGATTTCCAAAATCCGACCGGCGTCACGCTTTCGCTTGCGCGACGAAAGCAACTGATCGCCCTCGCAAACGCCTACGACCTGATCGTGCTGGAAGACACGCCCTATCGCCATATCCGGTTTTCCGGCGAAACCCTGCCAACTCTCAAGTCTCTCGACACGCAGGGGCGGGTCATCCATCTTGGCAGCTTTTCCAAGGTTCTCGTTCCGGGTCTGCGTGTCGGCTGGGCGGTTGCCGCCCCCGCCCTGATTGAGCGCATGGGCCAGCTCAAGGTTGCCGCAGATACCCAGACATCGACCCTCAACATGGCGGCCGCAAGCTTGTTTCTGGACCGGCACGACCTCATGGCTCATGTCGAGACCTTACGCTCTGCATACGCCCTCAAGAAGGATGCCATGCTCGACGCGATCCGGCAGAATTTCCCCCAAGAGATTACGGCGACAGATCCCGATGGCGGTCTTTTCACCTGGGTCACATTTCCGGAAGGTTTCGACGCCACCGCCTTCATGCGTGACGTGGCACTGCCCGAGGCCCACGTGGCCTATGTACCCGGAGCCACCTTTTTTCCGGTGACCCCGCGTCCCAATTACGCCCGCTTGAACTTCTCCGCCCAATCCGTGGCGAATATTCAGGCCGGGATTGCAGCCTTGGGCAAGTCTTTGAAAGCTCATCGCTTTCCCTGAACTGAAGGGATCATGCACGTTTCCCTTCTGACGCCGCCATCGGTGTCAGACGGTGCTCTCAAAGCTCGGGCGGCATCGCCTTGAGTGCCGTCTTCCCCAGCCCGTGGCAAGCTGCGTGCCCGTCCGTTTGTGGCTGTGCGCGGCCTGAAGGTGGCCGATCTCATGGCCCATGATGCCTGCAAGCTGATCTTGATTGGCGACCACGTCGCACAGGCCTTCGAAAACGCCGATCTTCCGACGGGGCAGGGCGAAGGCGTTGAACGAACAAATTCTCTTTTATCACGCGCCAAGCCTCCTAAGGTTCGAGGAGGGCGTTTTGCGGAAATGTCTCGACATTTTTCCGCCGCCTGCGCGGCTGCAAGCCTAGCATTTCGTTGAGACCACGGTCAGGCATCGCGGCGGAAACCCGTTTGCGCATGAGTTTGTCACGAAGCGGAGAGGCAAACGAAAAACGGCCGGTGCAAAAGCACCAGCCGCTCTTTGTTTGACGTAAGTCGGCTTACTTTTCGCGCTCAGCGCGGGCGGTGTTGATCTCTTCCACCTGAGCAGCGACAACATCTGCAAAACCGCTGATCATCGCATCATAGAAATCTTCTTCGGACGGCGCGACAGTCACATAGCCTTCCGGGACGGTAATATCAGCAGCATAAGCGGCCACGTTGACGGCAAAGCTTTGCGAACCGATCGTGTTGTTGTCGTCGGTGATATCTACGACGCCTTCGATTTCGTTGAACTCGTTGCTGCCTGTGAGCATCGGGTTACCGTTCAGAGAAACCTTGCGAACATCAATGCGGATGGTCGGATCGCTATCATCATCGCTTGCCGTGATGCGTTCGCTGACAGCGGTATTCAGATCGGTGACAATCTCCGGAAACACCGTCAATGCGTTCCCATTTTCAGCAGCGGACATGGACGCCTCGACATTCACATTCGAGAAAGCGATGGGGTCTGCCGCGTAGGCGGCAGACGAGAGGGCTGCAACGCTTAGGGTTGTAGCAAGGGCGATTGATTTAACGGAGGTGAACATGATTATGCTCCTAAACTGTGACGCTCAGTGCAGGGGCTGCTTAGATGCGTCTGAATAGAAACACGCTACCGACAGAATGGTTCCTTGCGCCAAGTTCGTAGCGTTCCGAGGTGCTTGTACCGGATCGTCCGCGCGCTTGATGTAGGTCTGGTCTCGTCAGCACAGGCTGTCGAACATTATGAGACCACCCGATACGGGACGTTGCACGTTGGGCCAAAGATCTCGGTATGGTCCTGTCAGAAATACCTGACTTGAAGCGGGCAGGGCGACGTTTGGAAAACTTTCTTCGAAGCGTCGCGTTTGCTTTTGTTCGTGCGCGTAACGTGTGTTTCGCACCACATGCAAGCGCGGTCGGGTGGCGGGATCGCATGCGCGAACCGGTTGGAAGGATGTGATGTGTAGCGATTGGGCGGTCGCTATCCGAACGGCGTGTGATGCCGCAGTTCAGGAACAAGACCCCAGAGAGGCGGGTTAAGGCGAAACTGTGGGATGACCGCGTGTAAGTCGTTGGTCGAAAGCCTGAACGCTGACGGGTTACTGACGCTTGCACGCGACCGATTAGTTGAAGGCTTGGCGCATATCCTACAACGAGAAACGGCCTCCCCGCGGATCGGTAACAAGGTCCGAATTAAAGCTTGGACAAGGATAAACTAGGTGATTCGCACGGCCTCTCTGGGCTGATGCATGATCGGGCGCTGCTTACGGATCGGAAACAATTCGCCGGTTTAGGTGGCTTTCCCTCTTCCGTTTTGAACAATTTTTCAACCTGCAGGTGAATAAACAAGAATGTGGCCGAAATGTGTTCACCTTGGCGCGGCGAAAGGTTAACGAAGTTGATAAATTTATCAGGAGTATTGTTAATGGTACAGAGTATGAAAATGAAGTTAACAGCCGCAATGCTGGCTTCGGGGCTGGCGTTGTCGGGAACTGGGGTTTTGGCGGCGACATTGGTGCCTGGCCTAGGCGGCGGCGGAAACGACCCTTTTCCAGCTAGTCTGAATGGTTCCCCGTCTTTGGCGAAATGCAATACCGGGACCGGTGGCGCAAGTTTCGTGCAGTGTAGCAACTGGGAAGATGAGGGTGGTGCGCCTGGCGACTATTCCAATGCCTTCACGTTGGATTACACTCAGGGAAGTGCGGGCTACTCGTTCGCTTGGACGTTTGATCCATCGCTCGTCACGGGTGCGGTCGACGTTCTTTATCCCAAGTATGTTGCGGTCAAGCAGTCGAATTTCTATGAGGTCTGGCTGTTGGACCAAACGGAATACTTCGGGGGCTCGATCTTTACCACCCTGAATGACATATCCCACGTCAGCTTCTATAATACAGGCCAGACCACCGTGGTGCCGTTGCCTGCTGCTGGCTGGCTGATGTTGCTAGGGATCGGCGGCCTTGCCGCGATGCGCCGTCGCAAGCGCTGAATAGGCGAATTAAAAGAAAGGGCACTTCCCGGTGAGGGAGTGCCCTAATTCCGCGTTTCTGGCTTGGCCCGTGCGGGTTTCAGTTATGGTCACGCATAGAAGTGCGCGTCGAACATGATAGAAAACCGCCCTTGCCGGAAACCATTCTAGGACATCCCTACCGCCTTTATCGAAATTTTGGATCGCCGGGTGGATCAGCTTGGTGGCGTAGATGATCTGATGGATTTTCGGCAAGTCTTAGACTTTTTCACGAACGTGGCATCCACCTAAGCCACGATAAAGATGGCTTTTTTGCTGCTGCCGTTAAGATCGCGACCGTTATCGCTGCCGCTGCGATCAGTACAGAATGTCCGAGCAATCTGGCTGCGAAAAAAGTATTGCTGCCAATGGCGATAGAAAAACTGGCCGGCCCCATAATACCCAGCGATTTTTCTGCGATGAGATACAGGGCAGAGGTGAGTGATGATGGTCGGACTGGACCGCTGCCCAGGCACCCCGGGGAGCTGCCGGCGCATTTGATTTCGGTTGTCTGAGTGGCACCGGCATCGGGGCTTCAGGCAATGCCTGACGGGCGATTACGAAGCTCTGGCCGGCATACTGATCCTTGCCAAGCGGGCAGCGATGTTGTAATGCATTTACTGCAAGCAAGCTCTTCTGAAGCGCGTGCAGGTCATGGCGATGCGGCACTAGCATTGACGCAAACCAAAAGCTTTTCATCCAGAAATACGATGCCCAATCCCTGGTGAAGCGAGGACAACGATAGAATGAGATACGAAAACGAGCGCCCGCCGGTTGCCGTGATCTTGGCGGCAGGTGCCGGATCGCGTCAAAGCTTCCTTGAAGACACCAGCGCCAAGTGCCTGTTGTCCGTGGGCGGATCAGTCATTCTCGAACGCTTGATCCGCAATTGTCTCAGTTGCGGCATCTCGCAGTTCGTGATGGTGCTGGGGAACCGTTCCGACGAGATCAGAGAATATGTCGACAAGACCTTTCGCGGAATCCGCGTCAACTATGTAATTAATGACCGGTACCGCAATACGAACACAGGGTATTCCCTGATGCTGGCCGCGCCGGCCATCGGGGCCGCCGAATTCATCAAGCTCGATGTTGACGTGATGTTTGATACCAAGATCCTCCGAAATCTCATGGACAGCGATTTGGCAAACGTCCTGTGTATCGACCGCAATATTGCACCGTCCGACGGCAAGATGAAGATCATTGCAGATGATCAGATGCGCGTGACCGACATCGGTAAATCGGTCGACGCCAAGGCCGCTTTCGGCGGGTCAATCGGCATGGAAAAGATCAGTGCCACAACCGGGCCGCTGCTATTTGCCGAACTTGCACGGATGGTCGAAGATACGGGGCAAGCCAAAGACAACTATGAAGCCGCCTACGAGCGGCTGATTCACAATGGAGTGCCCTTTCACGCGCTGGACATCACGGGTTTGAACTGGACCAAGATTGATACCGCCGGAGATATCCCTGCCGCGAACGCAAAGTTCGGCTCGCCCGTTGTCACCGTGTCACGGGGACAGCAACGGGCGATGGACGAAGCTGCAGCGAAGCCGGCTCCACAGACCTACGACATCTGATCGAGACACCACCCTGCGCCAATGCCTGGCACTCGGTGAAAGACCGCAGCGAAGCCTGTGCCATTCCGGTGCCGGATCGTTTGCATTGGAAGGACAGACCATGGCCAAAGGCAACAACAGCAAGCGTGGCAACAAGGAAACGAAGAAACCGAAACAGGAGAAGCCCAAGGTTTCTGCCACGGCCAACTCGCTTGCAGGCAAGCCCGCACTGGAGATTGGCGGAAAAAGGGTAAAGTAAGGTTTCGAAGCCTGCACGGGATCGCTCAGCTCGTGCAGGAGTTTACCGGCAGCAACCTTGGGCGGCGCATTCTTGTAGTCGCCGTGCAGGATAGCCCTCTAAGGGGCATCTGAACGACCGCTCCGGCTTGGCCGATTGCCGGACACTTGGGGTCTGAGAGTGGCAAGTGCGTTGCGGTGGGGCCTTGTTGTGCCAACAGTACCAAATTGGCGTTTGATGTCCTCGTCCACCAGGTGCGCATTGACGTCCGCAAAGATCGTTTCGGTCAGGCCAATGCGCTCCAAATGGCGGCGAAAATGGGGGTCGTGGTCTCGTCCAATGCCCGGCAGGGGCTTGCGGAGCAATGTCCCGTTAGGGGGTATCCGACCGTCCCCCAACTCAATCCCGGCAAAACGGCGCATCGCATCACTGTCATAGAGCAAAACCGGCCATCGGGTCGGTCAGCGCTTACCAGTTCTGCAGAAAGTAAAGCCGCAGAATCGTCACCAGAGGCAGGCGCAAAATGGAAGGTTTTCAGACGCTACCGGGCCTGAAACACCCTTGTCACTGGTAGCCACCAACTCGTTTGCGCTGTGACTGGTCAATGGTTATGCTTCGTAAGCGGCAATGGAGGGCGTTACAATCAATCAGACCCCGAAAGAGCGACGGCCCGGCGGCCGGGCCATCTGGCTTGCGGCCGTCGCCGTCGCAGTGCTGGCGGGCGTGGCCGTTCCCTATGGTCTGCTTGCTGACAGTGAATACGTCATGGCCGTTGTGCTTTTCTGGATGTTTTTCGGAGTGGTCGTGGTCGGTCTCATCGTCCTTGGTGTGATGCGCTGGAGGGCTGGGGTGTGATAGCGCCGGCGCTCTTGTGGACCGTCATCGCCCTTTTTGCTGCGTTCGGGTTCTTCATCGCGGTTCGGGCAGCGAGGTCAAACACGGGAACGGCGGGCGACTATTATATCGGTGGACGCGACATCGGCGGCATGGTCGCCGGCCTGTCCTATGCCGCGACGACCTATTCTGCCTTCATGCTTGTCGTGTTGACCGGTCTTACCTATCGGGGAGGGATCGGCGCGCTCGGCTTTGAACTGATCTACTTCGCGGGTTTGTCCCTTCTGGTGATCTTCGCGCCGCGTTTCTGGCTTGTGGGGAAACGCTGGGGCTTCATCTCTCCGGCCGAGATGATCGGCGCGCGATACGGCAGCCGTGGCGTTGCCCGCGCGATGGCGGGCGTCAGCATCGTCTTCCTCTTGCCGTATTGCACGACGCAAATGGCTGGGATTGGACTGCTGCTTTCAGGCGTGACGGGCGGCGGTATCAGTTTGTTTCAGGCAGTCGCGACCGGCGCGGCGCTCGCGATGTTCTGGGCCTTGCTCGCGGGCCTCAGATCTGTGGCATGGACCGATGCGGCGCTGTCCATTGTGATGTTCATTTCCGGCCTTCTGGCGGTGGGCTTCGCGGTGTCCGCACTGGGAGGCCCGGCACAGTTCCTCAGCACCTTGCAAAAGGACCATCCCGACTGGCTGAGCGTGCCGGGGCCCGGTCTATGGAGCTTTCCGACATTCCTCGCGCTGTCGTTTCCGTGGTTCTTCTTCACGCTCTCCAACCCGCAGGTGAGCCAGCGGCTGTTCATCCTGAGAGATTTCCAAGCGATGCGCCGGATGATCCTGTGGGTCATGGGCTTTGGGTTTCTGTTCACGCTCATTGCCGTGGTCTGGGGACTCGCTGCTCTGCAACTTGCACCTGATCTTGAGAACACGTCGATGGCGACGCCAGCGCTTCTTGCGTCCGGAGCCGTGCCCGTCTGGGTGGCGTTGCTCCTGATACTCGGCATTCTGTCGGCGGCGATTTCCACACTTGATTCGATCGCGCTGACAATTGGCGCGATGATCGCGCGTGACTTCGTGCGAGGCGTGAAAGCGCAAAGCGATGCGCGCCAGATCCTTGCCGGACGCCTCGTCATCGTGGCAGTGGTTCTGTTCGCGAGCTTCTTCGCGCTCAAACAGGCTGCCATCGTCGATCAGTTGGCGGCGCTTTCGGCGGCAGGCCTGCTTGTCTCCGTACCGCCGATCGTCGGAGCCTTCTTCTGGCGGCGCGGTACTGCCGCAGGTGCCATCGCAGCCATAATGGGCGGCGCGGCAGTTGCTGTCTGGCTGGCGATCCTTCAGGGAATAAGCGTTTTCGATCCGCTTTTGCCCTTCGCCGTCGGAGGGACGAGCCTTGGACTCTTCGTCTTCATCAGCCTTGTCACCAAGCCTCGAGCGGAGGCGCTGGATTTCAAAGCGGAAATCGCCGAACAACTCGCGCATCACCGCGCTTGGTAGGAATCATGCGGCCCAATGCGGTTTCAAACCGTTAAAGTCATGGCTTGGCCTTGCGGCGTTGCCCCGGTGCTTCTTTCGCAAGTCCAAAGGTTTACACGGTCATAGAACGCCAATGATCGATAGTTCCATGAGCCTTTCTATGACGTCGTGATACCGCTTCTCATCGCTTCCCGGAGCTTGAGGCGGGGCACAAAATGTGCGGAGAAGCCGTATCACCATGCTTAAGGTGCCGATGTCCACCGGACCCTAAAAAGTGTCAAATGACGGGACACAGCCGAGGCTGTGGGAAAAAGCGCTTGCGAGTACGTGGTGAAAGGGTTGGCCGGCTTCCGACGTGGGGACGGGAAAGGCGACGGGCATGGTGCAAACGGGATCGCAATGGATGTGCGAGGGCGCTCACTGCGTCAGGTCTGGTGGATATACGTCCCCGGCGCATCAGCCAGGGCTGGGTGTTTCGGGTGATTGCCAGGCACAGGCGCGGGCACCGGGCCACTACTGTGGCGCAATAACCAGCCCCCCCATTCTGGCCACCACGAGCCCGGCACCGGGTCATGGGCCGCCAACCAGGTGTCGGGGTCGCGGTAATGCGCCCCGGCGGGCCGGTGGCCAATCCGATAATGCCGCCGCTTGTGACCCGGCTCGGACAGGATGCCACCGTTATGGCCGCCCTTGGTAAGCAGGAAATGCATGTCGCAATCGGTGAAGAGCGCGGTTTTGTAGACCGAGCGCCATGGCGCGATATGGTCCGTCTCGGTGCCCACCACGAAGATCGGTGCGGAAATGTCCTTGAGCGCGATCACCCGCCCTTCGACGGCAAAACGTCCCGCCGAGATGCGGTTTTCGAGGAATACGCCCCGCAGGTATTCCGAATGCATTCGCGCAGGCATCCGTGTCGTGTCATTGACCCAGACGGTGACATCGGTGGGCAAGTCCGGTTCGCCCAGGAAATAACGGCGCACCGCGCGCGACCAGATCAGGTCTTCGGACCGGATCGCGGCAAAGGCACCGGACATCTGCGGCCGGTCCAGATAGCCTTGGGACCACATGAGGTCTTCCAGAAACGCCACCTGGCTTTCGTCGAGAAACAGCAGCAATTCGCCCGCTTCGGCGAAATCGATCTGTGCTGCCATCAGCGTGACCGAGGCGAGACGATCGTCGCAGTCGCGCGCCATCGCCGCCGCCGCGATGGCCAACAGCGTGCCACCGAGGCAATAGCCGTTGGCATGGATCTTCTGCGCCGGCACAATGGCGTTGATCACATCGAGCGCCTGCATGATGCCCTGCTTGCGATAGTCCTCCAGCGACGTTTCCGCATGCTCTGCCTCCGGGTTGCGCCACGAGATGCAGAACACCGTGAAACCCTGCCCGACCAACCAGCGGATGAAGGAATTCTCGGGCGACAGATCGAGGATATAGTATTTCATGATCCACGCCGGCACGATCAGCACCGGCTCGGCCTGCACCTCATCGGTGGTGGGGGTATATTGGATAAGCTCCATCAGTTCGTTGCGCCAGACCACCTTGCCCGGCGTCGCGGCCAGCACCTTGCCAAGCGCGAAGTCGTCGGGCACCGGGCGATGCTCCTGCGCGAGTACGCGGCAGGCATCGTCAGCATAATGCACGGCTCCCTCCAGCAGGTTGCGCCCGGCGGTGGCGCGCGTCTTCTCGATGATTTCGGGGTTGGCGAGGGGGAAGTTCGACGGCGACACACTGTCGAGGAGCTGCCGCATTATGAAACCGGTCCGATCCGCATTCTGTCGCCGCAGCCCACGCAGGTTGGACGTGGCGGCATCCCACCAGTCCTGCGTAGCGAGAAACCCCTGTTGCCAAAGCGCGAAGGGCGTCCGGTTCCACCCATCATGCGTCCAGCGCGTGTCGTAAGGTCCTGGTTCAAAGGGCTTTTTCAGGCTCTGGCCCGTCATCTGCGCCGTCGCATACTGCGCCATTTTCAGGCCGTTCGCCTGCGCCCGCTCCATCAGTTCCAATTGTCGCCCCGGCGCACGGGCCAGATGCATGGCCCAATCGCTCCATGCATCTATCATCGCGTGGGGTGAGAGACCGGCGGTGAACCGCGCAAGGCTGGCCATCGCGCCACGATCAAGTGCAGCGTGCAGATGCGGCTCCTTCTGGTCGGATCGCGGTACATTGGCCGGCGGGTAAACGGGTGGAATCACCGCAGGCAGCGCCGGAGCGTCCTGCGGTTTGGCGTGGGTGCGGGTGGTTTTGCGGGACATGCGGCACCGTCCTTTCTGGTCCGAACGCGGCAAACTCTGACCGCTATGCTGGCTCTCTTCAGTTTCGCTCTTATTAGCGGCACTTACAGTGATCTATGTCAAATCATCGTGCAGAACCGTTACGTATGGTCGATAGGGTGGCATCACAACCCGGCCGGCAGGTGAGCTATCAAATTCCAGGGAGCGCCATGTACGACAAGACATTTGAAAACGCGCTCGAAGAACTTGGCACAACGACAGCAGGGTTGAGCGGCGATGAGGCCGCCCGCAGGTTGGTCCGGCATGGGCCAAACCGCTTGCCAGAGCCGCGTCGACGCAGTCAGGCCATGCGCTTCCTCGCCCATTTCCACAATGTCCTGATCTATGTGCTGATCGCCGCGGCGGCGGTCACGGCGACGCTCGCGCATTGGGTGGATACTGGCGTCATCCTCGCCGTAGTCTTCGCCAACGCGGTGATCGGCTTCTTGCAAGAGGGGCGCGCAGAACAGGCGATGGCCGCGCTTCGCGATATGCTGGCCCCACGGTCTGCCGTACTTCGCGATGGGACGCGCATCAGCGTCGATGCTGCTGATCTGGTGCCGGGCGACATCGTTCTGGTTGAGGCTGGCGACCGCGTGCCCGCTGATCTGCGGCTGATCCTCGCCAATGGCCTCAAAGCCGAGGAGGCGATCCTCACGGGTGAGTCCGTGCCGGTCGACAAGGGTACTACGCCGGCGGACAAAGATGCCTCGCTTGGCGATCAGACCTCGATGCTGTTTTCCGGCACGCTTATCGCTGCGGGCACAGGACGCGGCGTGGTCACGGCCACAGGTAAAGATACGCAAATCGGGCATATCAGCGGCATGTTGAGCAGCGTCGAGGTGCTGACGACGCCGCTGGTGGCGCAAATGGACCGTTTCGCATGGTGGCTGACAGTTTTCAT
Organism: Sulfitobacter sp.; assembly: GCA_024637305.1. Lineage (GTDB taxonomy): Bacteria > Pseudomonadota > Alphaproteobacteria > Rhodobacterales > Rhodobacteraceae > Sulfitobacter. The sequence continues at coordinate 7,378 of JAGXFI010000065.1, read as the reverse complement.
CCTGATCGTCGCGGGAACTTTGTTTAGCTACGGCTATTTTGTCGGCCACATGGGCTTTGATGATTTGTTCATGGCTGTGGTCGGTCTGTCGGTCGCGGCGATCCCCGAGGGTCTGCCTGCGGTGCTCACCATTACGCTTGCTGTCGGCGTTCAGGCCATGGCCCGACGCAACGCCATCGTCCGTCGCCTGCCTGCGATCGAGACGCTGGGCTCTGTCTCGGTAATTTGCACCGACAAGACCGGTACGCTCACCCGCAATGAGATGATGGCGGCGACGCTGGCCACCGCCGACCACATTCACGAGGTTACCGGCCAAGGCTATGCGCCCGAGGGCGTGCTGAACACGCTTGGAGAGGGGGCCGGAGAGGGGGGGGGACAGGCCGCCATCGTGCAAGAGGCCGGGCGCGTCGCGGCACTGTGCAACGATGCTGTGCTGCGCAGCACGAAGAGCGGCTGGCGCGTGGAGGGCGACCCGATGGAAGGCGCGCTCCTGGCGCTTGCGGGCAAGATCACCGGCGACGGGGCCACGCCCTTCAGCGATTGGACCCGGCGCGACACCATCCCTTTCGATGCCGCTCACCGATACATGGCGACGCTCGACCATGATGGCACGGGGGGGCGCGCCTGCATCCACGTCAAGGGCGCTCCAGAGGCCGTGCTTGCGCTGTGCGGCAGCCAGCGCACGGAGAGGGACGGGGCGGCACCCCTCGATGCCGATCATTGGCAAAGAGCGGTAGAGACGCTCGCCGCCGGGGGACAGCGGGTGATCGCCGTGGCCACGCAAGAGATGGACCCGGAGCAAGGCTCCCTCAGCCCCGACGATCTGACCGGTGATCTTACTCTTGTCGCCCTTGTCGGCCTCATCGACCCGCCCCGCACCGAAGCGATCGCAGCGGTGGCCGAGTGTCACGCCGCTGGCATCCGCGTCAAGATGATCACCGGCGACCATGCCGTCACCGCGCGCGCCATCGCCGGACAGATCGGGCTGAGAAACCACGACCGCGTGCTGACCGGCGCGGAACTGGAGGCGATGGAGGATGCGGCCTTCGCTGACGCGGCGGCGAATATTGACATCTTCGCCCGCACCTCGCCTGCGGACAAGCTGCGGCTGGTCACCGCGCTGCAATCGCGTGGTCTTACGGTGGCGATGACCGGTGACGGGGTCAACGACGCCCCCGCGCTCAAGCGCGCAAATGCTGGCATCGCGATGGGGCTAAAGGGCAGCGCAGCGGCTAAGGAGGCCGCCGATCTGGTGCTCGCAGACGACAATTTCGCCTCGATTGTTGCGGCGGTTCGCGAGGGCCGCGCCGTTTATGACAACATCAAGAAGGTCATAAGCTGGACGCTGCCCACCAGCGCGGGTGAGGCGATGACCATCATTGTCGCCCTCTTTGCAGGCATGGCACTGCCTATTACGGCGGTGCAGATCTTGTGGATCAACCTGATCACCGCCGTCACGCTGGGCCTCGCGCTCGCCTTCGAGCCGCCCGAGCCAGGCTCCATGCGCCTGCCGCCACGCCCGCGGGGCGAGCCATTACTTACGGGCGGGCTTGTATGGCATATCGTACTTGTCTCGACATTATTCCTGATTGCGGTCTTCGGCATGTATTTTTATGCCATCGACAAGGGCTATCCCGCCGCGCTCGCTCAGACGATCGCGATGAACACGCTTGTGGTGCTTGAGATTTTCCACCTCTTCTTTATCCGCAACATTCACGGCACCTCACTCACATGGGCTGCGGCCCGTGGCACCCGGATTGTCTGGGCTTGCGTGATCACCGTAACGGGCGCGCAATTTGCAGTCACCTATCTGCCGCCCCTTCAAAAGGTTTTCGGAACCGAGGCGGTGCCCTTTGCCGAAGGCGTCCTCATCGTCTTGATCGGTGCCGCGTTCTTTGCTCTTATCGAAACGGAAAAACAGATGCGGCTTTCATTCCGGCCCCGTAAGACAGATCAGGAAAACTGAGACCCACGTCAGCGAAACACGCTGCTCTGCCTCTCTTATTCCGCAGGCAGTGAGCCTGTCGCGGTCTGGTGCCGCTCCTTTTATGGCATTTGGTGTAACGATTGCCTGCTGGCGAGGATAGCAAGAACAGCTCACAGCGCCGCCTCCATGCGGCTTTCAGCTTTTAGCGGCCGGTTGTACCTGCCCACTTTCGGAGTGCATCGAGGAAAAGTCCGTACGGACGGCTCAGCACGATCATGAAAATGATAGCAGCCCCGACAGCCGCAATGATCTCAGGAAAATTTGCACCGGCAAGTGCGAGGGTTGCCATGTATACCGGCACCTGAAATGTCAGGAATGCAGAGATATCACAGGCAAAACGTTCAAACCGCCGCTGCGGGGTCAGCGTCACGAAAACGAAGTCACGCCAAATGCCGTAGGGTCTTCCGGTCAGCATCATCACCGGAATCGTGATCAACCGGGCCACCAGAACCTGACCGGGATGCATTCCGGCTATCACGAGTTCGCTAAATCCAGCGACCGTAGTGAAGAACACGACTGCTCCGATTGTATCGATCAGATAACCTCTCATCGGGTTTGGCTATTCGGTTCTTCACACGCTGTCGAGCCAGCGCATGGCATTGACTGGCGCATTGCCGGTCTTCCACGGGTTCGGCGTCCAAGAGGCGACATCCTTGACTGACATACACTTGCGCGAGCCTCAGGACTTTTCCGCAAGACACAGCCAGCTGTCTTTCTCAGGTTGCCCGGTTTGGGCGGCTCAGAATGAAAATTGCCGCGATCGACACGCATGTCGCCTGGATGATCAGAACCATTGAGGAAAATTCCATGACGAAGGCAAGACCGAGCGCTCCTGCCATCATCACGAGAGCCATCCCTTTGTAACGTGGTGCAATGGTGCCGTTCGTCTGCCAGTCGGCGATGATCGGACCGAATATGCGACTGCGTTTGAGACGTGCGCTCAGTGACGGGGAACTTCTGGCAAAGGCGAAAGCCGCCAGAATCACGAAAGGCGTGGTAGGCAGGATTGGCAGAATGACGCCGACGGCACCGAGGACGAGAGAAAGCGCACCGAGTGCGAGCCAAATCAGCCGCAACAGGCCGCGACCGGCGATTTTTGATTGGGATATCACTGCCTCGGACTTTTCTCATGCAATGGTATTGGTGGTCTGGATATCAATACGGTAGCAGATCAGTGCGCACAATAAAAATCTGACAGAATGAATCAGGTATTTCCGGTAGGCAGCACATTGGGGCATCGGGCTGTACACCGCGACGTTACCGACCCGGAACTTTCATTGGCCAACGTGAGGACGCGCAATTCTTGCTTCGAGCTGCCAATGACATTTTGTGGCCGCTGTTTGCTCCAGCACAAACTCGGGACTGCCGCGGGCTGCTAGACGCAAACCATGCAGACTATGCTCACCCTTCTCGTCAGACGGAGCCATCTTCCTAGCTTTGCGCCTGGATGGTTGCGCACAATCTTCCTTGCGGGCGGTGCATTGCGCCGGGTCACATCGGTTTCAAACGGGTGTGACATCGGGTTCGTTGAATACGAGGACGCCACCGCATGACTATCAGATCCTTTCTGGTAACCATTTTCCTGGCGGCGACGCTCTTGGGCGCGCAGCCCGCGGCGGCACAATCGGTGCTGTCGACACTTCTGCCCGACGTAAACGCTACGGACCTGGTAGAGGGGGCTGACGGCTTTGGCGAAACCAGCCCGGATCTGCCAGCTGTCGAGGTTTTGAAGGAAGGCGAAAGGATCGGATGGGCCTTTGTCACGTCCGATTTCGTTTCCACCACAGGTTATTCCGGCAAGCCGATTCATACGATGGTAGCCGTCAACGACGCGGCCACCGTGATCGGGGTGGAACTGGTCAAGCATTCCGAACCGATCGTGCTGATCGGCATTCCGGATTCCAAGATGCGGGCCGTGGTGGCCAATTATCGGGGGCTGGATCTGGTGGCGGAGGCAGAATCAGGTGGCACCGCGCACGAACTCGACATCATCTCGGGTGCCACCGTCACCATCATGGTCATCGACGATTCAATCGTGCGCGCCGGCTTGAAGGTTGCACGCCAACTGGGACTGGGCGGACTGGTCGAAAAGGCCGCGCCCACCGGACCACAATACGAACTCGACCCGGACGCGCCTGCATCGGGCGACTGGCAGACGTTGGAGGGCGACGGCACTCTGCGCCGGCTTTCGCTTGATGTGAACCAGATCAACTCCGCCTTTGCAGCCATGGACGACCCGCGTGCCGGTCGCCGGGCGCTGACCGAGGCACCCGAGACCACTTTCATCGAAATGCAAACAGCGCTGGTGTCTCACCCGGCGATCGCGCGTTCTCTTCTGGGTCAGGCCGAAGCGGAGAATCTGGAAACATGGCTGGAAGAGGGCGACCACGCCATCACTGTGTTCGGGCGCGGGCTCTATTCCTTCAAAGGGTCCGGCTATGTGCGCGGAGGCATCTTCGACCGTATCGTGCTGATCCAGGATGACGTGTCGGTGCGGTTTCGCGACCGGATGCACAAGCGCGTCAATACAATAGCAGCCGAAAACGCGCCCGCTTTCAACGAGGCCGATGTCTTCAAGATCCCCGCCGACAGTGGCTTTGATCCGACCGAGCCGTTTCGCGTGCAATTGCTTGTTCAGCGCGAAGTTGGTGCCATCGAAAAAGTCTTTACCACTTTTGACCTCGGATATGACCTGCCCGAGAAATATCAGCGCCGGGCCGCTGCCGCGCCGGCACCCGAAGCGCCGGCAGCGGTCACGACCCTGACCACGCTGACTGAACCTCAGGCACATCAAGCGCTGTGGCAGAGAATTTGGGAAACCAAGACCACCGAGATCATCGTCGTGGTCGGGATGCTCGTATTGCTGACCGGCGTGTTCTTTTTCCAGAGCCTTGCCACCCGCAACGAAAGGGTCTTTTTCTGGTTCCGCATGAGCTTTCTGACGGTCGTGCTGGTCTATCTGGGCTGGTATGCAAATGCCCAGCTTTCAGTGGTCAACCTGATCGCTCTGTTCAATTCACTGACCGCGGGGTTCAGCTGGCAGGCTTTTCTGCTCGACCCTTTGACCTTCATTCTTTGGTTCGCCGTGGCCGCGGCGCTGCTTTTCTGGGGGCGCGGAGCCTATTGCGGTTGGCTGTGCCCGTTCGGCGCGCTTCAGGAATTGACCAATCGGATCGGCCGCGCACTGCATATCCCGCAATGGACATTGCCATGGGGCCTGCACGAACGGCTGTGGCCGGTCAAATATATGATCTTCCTGGGGCTTTTTGGCGTATCCTTGGTCAGCGTCGAGCGCGCCGAATATCTGGCCGAAGTCGAACCCTTCAAGACCGCAATCATCTTGAACTTCATGCGCGCATGGCCCTTCGTTGCCTATGCAGCGGCGTTGTTGATTGCCGGTCTGTTCGTCGAGCGGTTCTTTTGCCGGTATCTTTGCCCGCTGGGTGCTGCGCTGGCGATCCCGGCACGGCTGCGGATGTTCGATTGGCTCAAACGCTATCACGAATGCGGGAACCCCTGCCAGACATGCGCCCATCAATGCCCGGTGCAGGCGATCCACCCGACCGGAGAGATCAATCCGAACGAATGCGTGAATTGCCTGCATTGCCAGGTGCTCTACCAGTCAAAAACCCAATGCCCTGTCGTCATCAAAAAGCTGCGACGGCGCGAAAAGGTCGGCACCATCCCCGATTCCGTCCGCGACCTTACGGGACATCCCAACAACCCTAAACCACAACCCACCAACTGAAAGGACACAATCATGTCTGACAGAACCAAACTACCAATCACCCGGCGCGGTCTGCTCGGCGCGACCGCAGGTGGTGCCGCGCTGGCTGGCACCTTCGGCACCCGTGCCATGCTGACCGGTACGGCTGCGGTGACCGCGGCGACCGTTGCCGGCGCGACTTCAGCCCGCGCAGCGACCGGTGCCGAGGTCGGGCCGGGCCAACTGGATGAATATTACGGTTTCTGGTCCTCGGGACAGGCTGGCGAATTGCGGATCCTCGGCGTGCCGTCGATGCGCGAACTGATGCGGATTCCAGTGTTCAACATGTGCTCTGCCACCGGCTGGGGTATCACCAACGAGTCGAAGAAAATCCTGACCGAGGGACTGACGGAAAAAACCAAGGCCCATCTGGCGGCCAACGGGCAGCAATTCCCACCAAACGGCGACCTGCACCACCCGCATATGTCCTTTACCGAGGGCACCTATGACGGTCGCTACCTGTTCATGAACGACAAGGCCAATACCCGCGTGGCGCGGGTGCGCTGCGATGTGATGAAATGCGACAAGATCATCGAGATCCCGAACGCCAAGGCGATCCACGGTCTGCGTCCGCAGAAATGGCCGCGCACCAACTACGTCTTCTGCAACGGCGAGGACGAGGTGCCGATGGTCAACGATGGCCAGATCCTCGATGAGCCTGACAAGTACGTAAACTTCTACACGGCGCTGAACGCCGACGAGATGACGATTGCGTGGCAGGTCATGGTAACCGGCAACCTCGACAACACCGATTGCGACTATGACGGAAAATACGCGTTCTCGACCTGCTACAACTCGGAAATGGGCATGACCCTGGCCGAGATGACGGAGGCCGACATGGACCATGTCGTCATCTTCAACCTCGCGGAAATCGAGAAGGGTATCGAGGCCGGTGATTTCCAGGAACTCAACGGTGTGAAGGTGCTGGACGGGCGCAAGGGGCAGAACAACAAATACACCCGCTACATCCCGATCCCCAACAATCCGCATGGCTGCAACATGGCCCCCGACAAGGTGCACCTGTGTATCGCGGGCAAGCTGTCGCCAACGGTATCGGTGATCGACGTGCGCAAGCTCGACGCGCTGTTCGACGAAGACGCCGATCCACGCAGCGCTGTGGTTGCGGAACCGGAACTGGGCCTCGGGCCGCTTCACACCTGTTTTGACGGTAAAGGGAACGCGTTCACGACGCTCTTCCTCGACAGCCAGGTGGTCAAATGGAACATCGAGAAAGCGGTTCGGCTCTATAACGGGGAAGACGTGGATCCGATCATCACCAAGCAGGACGTGCATTACCAGCCCGGCCACAACTCGACCGTGATGGGCGAAACGCTGGAAGCGACCGACAAATACTACCTGACGATGAACAAGTTCTCCAAGGACCGGTTCCTCAATGTCGGCCCTCTCAAGCCTGAAAACGAGCAGCTCTTTGTGATCGACGGTGATAACTTGACGCTGATCCATGACGGCCCCACCTTTGCCGAGCCACACGATTCAATCATCGTGGACCCGTCCAAGGTGAACCCGAAATCGGTCTGGGACCGCAACGATCCGATGTGGGAAGACGCCCGCAAGCAGGCCGAGGCGGATGGTGTCGATCTGGACGACTGGCAGGACACGGTCAT
>JAGXFI010000064.1 GCA_024637305.1 Sulfitobacter sp. | reverse complement strand
GCAACGGCAACGGGGTGCTTCCCTATCTGCCGCTCAATGAACTGCGCCGTGGAGGAACGAACTGATGGGTAAGACCGCATATCTTTTGCCGGTTGTGATAATCGCGATTGTCGGCATTCTCTCCTCGATCTTCATCGTGGATGAACGCCAAAAGGCGCTCGTCCTGCAATTTGGCCAGATCCGTCAGGTTGTCGAGGAGCCCGGTCTGGGTTTCAAGATCCCGCTGATCCAGGAAGTGGTCTATTACGATGCCCGCATCCTGTCGCTGGACACCGATACCATCGAGGTGACACCTTCTGACGATCGCCGCCTTGTGGTCGATGCCTTCGCCCGCTACCGGATCGCCGACGTTGTCGCATTCCGGCAGGCTGTTGGCGTCGGGGGTATTCGCACGGCGGAGGACCGGCTGTCGTCGATCCTGAACGCGCAGATCCGAGAAGTGTTGGGTGCCGATCAGGTCACGTCCAACACGATCTTGTCGCCACGGCGTCGTGATCTTGCTGTGCGTATCCGGGCACAGGCCCGCACCAGCGCGGCTGGGCTTGGTATTGAAATCGTTGATGTGCGACTGAAGCAGACCAATCTGCCGCAACAGAACCTTGAGGCGACATATGCAAGGATGCGGGCGGAACGCGAACGCGAAGCCGCCGACGAGATCGCCCGAGGTAATGAGGCGGCGCAGCGTATCCGTGCCGCTGCTGACCGTACCGTCACAGAGACTGTATCCTCTGCCGAACGCGAGGCCGAGATCACCCGAGGCGAGGCAGACGCAGAACGCAACCGGGTGTATGCCGACGCATTCGGGCCGAACCCTGAATTCTTCACCTTCTACCGGTCACTGTCTGCGTTTGAAAAGTCAATTCAGAGCGAGAATTCGACGTTGGTCCTGTCTCCTGACAGCCCGTTCGTCCAACCCATGTTCGAAGCGCTGCGCGCGGAGGGTCTGGGTGCGACCACGGTGGACAGCGACGCCTTGGAACGGCTCCGTGAAATGGCTCCCGAAACTCAAATTTCTCCTGATCTGCCTGAACAAGAGCGGCTGCGTCTTGAAGAAGAAGCATCAAGCGAAACGGTCACCGAATGATCTGAACGCTTTTGCAGGCTCTTGCGCCTGCTGCTACACGAAGGGGCCAGCCGATGCGCTGGCCCCTTCTTGCGTTACGTGCCTTCAGGAAATACGGCGTTGCTTGCCCTCAGACCCGTTGCCCTCGGAAACGGCCAGCCAAATCAGATGTCCTGAGGCCTCCACATTTGCCTGATCCCGGAAGATCCCCTGTCTTCGAGCAACAGAAGGCCGACGCTGCCTTTCAAGGGCGGACCGATCACAGCGGTGTCACCATCTGTTGAACTCAACGGCTTTCGACACATCTTTGATGTTGCAGGGAACCGACGCAGAATGCAGATTGAAGCAAGGTGCCCGTCACCCAAGGGCGGTATGATCCACACCGCCACCCAACCAAGGAGACAGATGCATGCAGCCCAAGGCAGCCGCCCGGTCCGTAACCAATCCCTTCACGCCAGCCCTGCGCGCCGCATTGATCGCGCTGATGGCGCTCGCCATAGTCGCCCTCCAGACCTTTGCCGCTTATGCAAAACCCGAAAGTCTTGCGCCTCTTGCCGAGAAGATAAGCCCGTCGGTCGTAAACATTACCACCTCGACACTGGTCGAAGGACGCACAGGACCGCGCAGCATTGTTCCCGAAGGCTCCCCCTTCGAGGACTTCTTTCGGGAGTTTCAGGACCGTAACCGAGGCGAAGACGGTACCCCGACACCGCGCCGCTCGTCCGCTCTGGGCTCTGGCTTTGTCATCTCCGAAGACGGCTATGTCGTCACCAACAATCATGTGATCGAAGGCGCGGACGAGATCACCATCGAATTCTTCTCCGGCACGGAACTCGTCGCCAAGGTTGTCGGAACCGACCCCAACACGGACATCGCCCTTTTGAAGGTCGAAGCGACGGCACCGCTGCCTTTCGTGAGCTTCGGTGACAGCGATGGCGCGCGCGTCGGCGATTGGGTGATCGCGATGGGCAATCCGCTCGGGCAGGGGTTCTCTGTCTCCGCAGGTATCGTTTCGGCACGCAACCGCGCGCTGTCGGGAACCTATGACGACTACATCCAGACGGACGCCGCAATTAACCGCGGCAATTCCGGCGGCCCGCTCTTCAACATGGATGGCCAGGTCATCGGCGTGAACACCGCGATCCTGTCGCCCAATGGCGGCTCCATCGGCATTGGCTTTTCGATGGCGTCCAATGTTGTGACCCGCGTCGTGAGCCAGCTCAAGGAGTTCGGAGAGACGCGCCGGGGCTGGCTTGGGGTGCGCATTCAGGATGTGACCCCTGATATGGTCGAGGCGATTGCAGGTCTGAACAAATCCACCGGTGCTCTGATCACGGACGTGCCGGATGGTCCCGCCAAGGATGCAGGGTTGCAGACCGGCGACGTCATCATGTCTTTTGACGGCGTCGAAGTCGCTGACACGCGCGCACTGGTGCGGCAGGTCGGTAACAGCCCTGTGGGCGCTGCCGTCCGGGTCACGGTTCTGCGCGAGGGTAAATCACAGGTCGTCAAGGTGACACTTGGCCGGCGCGAAGACGCCGATACCGCCGCCACATCCAATCCCGAAGCTGTCCCTGATGAAGAGGCGGCACCGGAAGCCAAGTCGATGTTGGGTCTTACCGTCTCACCGCTGACCGATGCGCTGCGCGAAGAACTCGGCCTGACCGGGGACATGTCCGGCCTTGCGGTCACCGAAGTCGAAGAAGGCTCCGAAGCGTTCGAGAAAGGCCTGCGGGCCGGTGATATCATCACCGAGGCGAACCAGCAGAAAGTGTCGACCATCGCAGATTTCGAAGCACGCATGCAAGCCGCGCGCGACGCAGGGCGCAAGTCGCTGCTGCTGTTGATCCGCCGCGCGGGCGATCCGCGGTTTGTCGCTTTGACACTGGCTGAATAGCTGCGACGAAATTGATACGGAAAGGGGCCGCGCAGGCCCCTTTTTACGTCGTCAGGCCGGTGGCCTCGCAGCTACGACCAGTCCCAGCGCCCGCGCCGTCTCGATCGACAGAACGTCGCTTTGCAACCCTGCTTCGCGTTGCACCATCAGGACGGCTGCACGGGTTGAGCGGTCCATCGCGCCGTTGACCGGCCCGTTATACAGACCTCGTGCGATCAAGGCGCGTTGCAATGACGAAACGAACTCCACCGTAAAGGATGGCGGGCAGGGAGTTTCGAACCACTGTACCTCGCGTGGTGTCACGATCCGCTGCTGGGCCTGGCTGCGATAGACGGGCAACTCCGCGATCGTGCCGTCGGGGTTGGTCTTGGCCGGACGGACCAATACCTGCTGCGATACGGTTTCGATCACCGCAGGTGTCTCGACCTGGCCCCAGCAACTGCCCGACGGTGCCCCCGGTGGGGCCAGACCGTTGCTGCGTGGTACAGGGTCGGACGGGATATGCGGTGTTGTCGCGACGCAGGCGGATAACAGCGATGCGCAGATGACCGCGATACTCTTTTGCGACATTGCTCGGTGCTGCCTCATGTTGCTCAACGCGCGACCTCTCACGGGTCTGCTGTTGTCGTTGAGGCCAACCTAGCCGCTTTGCCGCAACCTGCCTAGCGTGATGTCGCGAAAAGGGGTGGCGCGCCCTTGGCTGCGTGGGTAAACAGTGGCGAAAATTCAGCCACAAAGGGCAGCACATGGCAAAGATCACCTATGTCGAACACAGCGGAAAAGAGCACACCGTAGAGGTCGCCTCCGGCCTGACGGTCATGGAAGGCGCACGCGACAATAACATTCCCGGCATCGAGGCCGATTGCGGCGGTGCATGCGCCTGTTCGACATGCCACGTTTATGTGGATGCGGACTGGGTGGAAAAGCTGCCTGCCAAGGACGACATGGAAGAAGACATGCTGGACTTTGCCTATGAGCCGGACCCAGCGCGGTCGCGACTGACATGCCAGATCAAGGTGACGGATGCGCTGGACGGGTTGCGCGTCCAGATGCCTGAAAAACAGATCTGATGCGGTTTGGGCTAGCGCTTGCAGCGGCGCTTGCCCCCGTCTCGGCGGCGGGCGAAGCCATCACTGCCGCGCGGTTCACCGAGCCCACGCTCCGCTATACGCATGCCATCCTGGGCGATGCCATCGAATGGGGTGCGATCGAGATCGACACTCTGTCCGCAGATTCGGGTGCCCGCAAGACGACCTATACCCTCCGTCTTTCCTTCGATCATGTGTTCGAAGACAATGCACCGCGCCTATGGGATGTCACCGGCGACGGCTCCCCGGAGGTTGTCGTGGTCGAGACCGATGTAGAGAGAGGTGCTGCTCTCGCGATCTATACGCAAACCGGCAAACTGGCCGAGACCCCCCATATCGGTCAACGCAACCGCTGGCTTGCGCCCATAGGGGCCGCTGACCTCGATGGCGATGGCCATATCGAGATCGCTTTTATTGACCGTCCGCATCTGGCAAAAACCCTGCGCGTCTGGCGTTATGTTGACCGCGAACTGACCGAAATTGCGAGCCTTGAGGGCCTTACAAACCACCGCATCGGGGAAACGGATATCGCGGGCGGTATCCGCATGTGCAATGGAACCCCTGAAATGATCGTGGCGAACGCCGACTGGACGCGCGTTATGGCCGTCAGTTTCGGCGGTGCCGGTTTGACGACACAGGATGTTGGCCTCTTCGAGGGCCGAGCGAGCTTCGAGAAGGCTCTGAAATGCGGCTGATCTTTGCCGTGATTCTGACAGGCGCGATTGCTTCTGCTGCCGATGCGCAAGATCGCTTGACGCCGGAACAGTCCACGGATTTTTGCCGGGTGCCTTAAACGCACGACGCCGGGCTGCCCCTGCGCGCCCCACCGAGCAAGGTGCAGCTCTGGGCGGCGCAGATCGACCGCAGGCCCGTCGTTTGCGAGGACGTGCCGATCACCTAACCGAGAGCGCGCCACCCGATATCGCGGCGGCAGAAACCTTCCGGCCAATCCACCGCGTCGACCATGGCGTAGGCCCGCGCCTGTGCCTCGGCCAGCGTCGCGCCCCGCGCGGTGGCGTTCAGGACCCGCCCTCCCACCGCGACCACCTGGCCGTCGACCTCCGCCGTTCCTGCATGAAACAGCATGTTGTGGCTGTCCGCCGGAACCTTGTCGAAACCGCGAATGACCGATCCCTTGGCATATTCACCCGGATACCCCTTCGCGGCCAGAACCACTGTCATCGCATGATCATCCGCCCAGTTCACACGGGCCTCTGACAGCCGCCCATCGGCGGCGGCATGCAGCAGATCCATCACCTGCGCGCCCAGGCGCATCATAAGGACCTGACACTCCGGATCGCCGAAACGCACATTGTATTCTACCAGCCTCGGTGCCCCGTCCTTGATCATCAGCCCGGCATAGAGCACCCCCTGATAGGGCGTTCCACGGCGCGCCATTTCTGCGACGGTGGGGCGGATGATCTCGTCCAGCGCGCGCTGTGCGATGGCGTCGGTCAATACCGGCGCGGGCGAATAGGCCCCCATGCCGCCGGTGTTGGGACCTGTATCGCCTTCACCGACACGCTTGTGGTCTTGCGCGGTACCCATCGGCAGAACCGTCTCGCCGTCGCACAGCACAAAGAACGAAGCCTCCTCGCCCTCCATGAATTCCTCGATCACGACCTCGGCACCCGCATCGCCGAACATGCCGCCAAACATGTCGTCAATACTCGCTTCGGCCTCTGACAGCGTCTGCGCGATGACCACACCCTTGCCCGCCGCCAAGCCGTCTGCCTTGATTACAATCGGCATCGGTTGATCCGCCAGATAGCGTTTTGCCGACGATGCATCGGTGAAATGCCCGTAGGCCGCCGTTGGGGCACCCACGGCCTCGCAAATCTCTTTGGTGAATGCCTTGGAAGCCTCAAGCGCCGCCGCCGCCTGACTGGGGCCGAAAACCGACACGCCTGCGTCCCGCAGTCGGTCTGTGATCCCTGCGGCCAGCGGTGCCTCCGGCCCGACAATCACCAGATCTATGCTGTTTTCTTCAACGAAATTAACAACCTGACCGCCGTGATTGATGTCAAAACCGGCACAATCCGCGATCAACGCGATACCGGCATTTCCCGGTGCCACGATCAGTTTGTCACATTTGGGATTCTGCATCACCGCCCAAGCGAGCGCATGTTCCCGTCCGCCGCTTCCCAGGATCAGGATATTCATTTGCACACTCCCTTGGCCTCGCTTGGCGAGCGTTCTAAGCTGCGCCCGACAAATGCACAAGGACGCGGCGATGGACCTTCTCGACGACCTGCCTGACGGCGCGAACAGCCCCGAATTCACCGTGACCGAGCTTTCCGGTGCCATCAAACGCGTAATCGAAGGGGAATTTGGCCATGTCCGCATCCGCGGAGAAGTAGGGCGGGTCAGCAGGCCTCGTTCCGGTCACATCTACCTCGACCTGAAGGACGACCAATCCGTCATTTCCGGCGTGATCTGGAAAGGCGTCTCGGCACGGCTTGAAACCCAGCCCGAAGAGGGAATGGAGGTGATCGCCACGGGGCGCATCACCACCTTCGGCGGGCAATCGAAGTATCAGATCGTTATCGAAGATATCAAACCCGCAGGCATGGGTGCGCTCATGGCGCTGCTGGAAAAACGCAAGAAGGCGCTGGCCGCCGAAGGTCTGTTCGATCCCGCGCGCAAAAAGCCGATTCCCTACCTGCCTGATGTCATCGGCGTGATTACGTCGCCCTCAGGGGCTGTGATCCGCGACATTCTGCACCGCCTGCGCGACCGCTTTCCGCGTAAGGTCTTGATCTGGCCTGTGGCGGTGCAAGGGGCAAAATGCGCAAATGAGGTTGCCCGGGCCATCGAGGGGTTCAATGCCATGTCGGTCGGCGGCGCGCTGCCCCGGCCTGATCTGCTGATCGTCGCGCGTGGCGGCGGCTCTGTCGAGGATCTTTGGGGGTTCAACGAGGAAATCGTCGCGCGTGCCGCTGCGGCGTCGCAGATCCCGCTTATTTCTGCCGTGGGTCATGAGACAGACACGACCCTGATTGACTTCGTCTCGGACAAGCGCGCGCCGACGCCGACGGCCGCCGCAGAGCTTGCAGTGCCCGTCCGCCACGAGATCGCCGCATGGCTTGACGGGCAGGGCGCACGCCTTTCCCGCGCCTTGTCGCAGGGCTTCACATCGCGCAGTCAGCGCCTGCGCGATATCAGCCGCGCGCTGCCGCGTCCCCAGAACCTGCTAGAGACCCCGCGCCAACGGCTCGACCGAGCGAGCGAGCGGTTGGGCCCTGCGTTGATCGCAGGGGTACAGAAGCGCAAGGTCTATCTGGCCGATCGCAGTGGTGCCTTGCGCCCCGCGACCCTTCGGCGGACGGTCGCGCAGGAACGTCGCCGCTTCGATGCTCTCGGGATGCGTCTGCATCCTGCGTTGGACCGGGCGGTCACCACAAAGCGCGAGCGTTTCGAGGCGCGTGCGCGACTATTCCGCCCTGCAACGTTGCAGCAGGAACAAAACCGCCGGAGCGAACAATTCGAGCGTATGTTGCGCCAGCTTTCCGGCGCAGGTCAGCGCCAGTTGACCGGTTGGCGACAAAAGATCGACGCAATGGAGCGTCTGCGTGTGACGCTGGGCTATGAGGCGACGCTGGAGCGTGGTTTTGCCGTGGTCCGAGCGGCAGGCGAGGTGATTACCGACACGAAGTCGGCAAGATCAGCACCAGAGCTGGAAATCCAGTTCGCCGATGGTCGCATTACCGTGGGCGGCCGCGGTGGCCGGAAATCCGCACCCAAGCCACCCGAACAGGGAACGTTGTTCTAGACCCCGACTTTCGGACCCAGACACAGCATTTCCTGACCGGTTTCGCCCGCTTCATACAGCTCCGTCTTTGCCGGATCGTTTTCGAATTGGGCGATCAGCCCGTTTGGCCCGCGCACGAAGCTCCAGCATTGCGGATCAGGGTTGTCCTCGTAGACGAAACAGATCAGGCCGCTGTCCTCGAACCACTCGCCCTCCTTGCATTCGCCGTCCAGAAACGACCAGCGCACGCGGCGGTTCGGCAAATACTCTTCGGCCCCGTAGGTCGATCCGCCGTTGCCATAAAACAGGGTCTTGCCCGTAGTATAGGCATCGAATTCCGCTGCACTCATGCTTGATTGTGCCCCAGCAGGTGCGGCGATGAGCGTGCAGAGCAGGAGAATGATCATTTTCATGCCGCCAATTTGGCAGATTGGGGTGCGGGACACCAGCACCTGCGCAATTTTCCACGTCGGGTCAGCAGCCCCCCGCGCAAAGCAACAACGAACTGTCGTTTTCAGGTACTGCACGCGCGCGCCCTTGCGATAGGGTCCGCGCAACACGCGAAAAAGGGGGCCGATATGGCGCTGGATCAGCAAGCGAAGAAACCGGGCAAGGGCGTCTGGAAATCTGGTAAGGGCAAGGGTCGCCATCACCCCAAGGGCCGTCAACTGGACGATGCCGCATGGGATCAGGTGCGCGCCCTTCTTGGCGATGCCCCGCGCCGCCGCGATCTGCTGATCGAGCATTTGCACCTTATCCAGGACGAATACGGCCACCTGTCGGCTACGCATCTGCGTGCCCTGGCCGAGGAAATGCGGATGTCGATGGCTGAAGTTTATGAGGTCGCGACCTTCTATGCGCATTTCGACGTGGTCAAGGAAGGCGAAACTCCCCCTCCCGCGCTGACAATCCGGGTCTGCGATTCGCTTTCTTGTGAGCTGGCCGGCGCACAAGCGTTGAAAGCAGCGCTTGAGGACGGTCTGGACCCGACCGAAGTCCGCGTCCTGCGCGCGCCCTGCATGGGCCGCTGCGACACCGCGCCGGTGCTGGAAATCGGGCATAACCATATCGACCATGCGACGCCGGAAAAGGTTAACGCGGCGATAGCGGCAAATGACACCCATGCGCATGTCCCCGATTACGAAACCTATGATGTGTACGCAAAATCAGGCGGTTACGATGCACTCCTGAGGTTACGCAAAGATGGCGACTGGAAGGCGGTCCAGCAAACGGTCCTCGACGCGGGTTTGCGCGGCCTTGGTGGTGCAGGTTTCCCGTCCGGCAAGAAATGGGGATTTGTCCGTGACAATGCCGGTCCACGCTACATGGCCGTAAACGGAGACGAAGGCGAACCGGGGACGTTCAAGGATCGCTATTATCTGGAACGCACGCCGCACCTCTTTCTGGAAGGGATGCTGATTGCTGCATGGGCCGTCGAGGCGGCGCAGGTCTTTCTCTACATGCGCGACGAATACCCCGCCGTGCTGGAAATTTTAAGACGTGAAATCATGGCACTGGAAGACGCAGGTGTTGTGGATAAAGGCTATATCGACCTGCGGCGCGGGGCCGGAGCCTATATTTGCGGGGAAGAATCCGCGATGATCGAAAGCATCGAAGGCAAGCGCGGCATACCACGGCATCGCCCGCCGTTCGTGGCACAGGTCGGCGTATTTGGCGCGCCTACGCTGGTCCATAACATCGAAACGCTCCACTGGATCGCTCGCATCTGCCGCGAGGGGCCAGATGTTTTGTCATCGACAGAATTGAATGGCCGCAAGGGGTTGCGCAGCTTTTCCGTTTCGGGCCGCGTTGCAAAACCGGGTGTCTATCTGCTGCCTGCTGGCTCCACGATCACCGACATCATCGCGGCCTGCGGTGGCATGGCTGAAGGCCACGTTTTCAAGGCCTATCAACCCGGTGGCCCGTCATCGGGGCTGTTGCCCGCTTCAATGCACGATGTGCCTCTGGATTTCGATACATTGCAGCCGCATGGCAGCTTTATCGGTTCGGCGGCGGTCGTGGTCCTGTCGCAGACAGACAGTGCGCGCGATGCCGCGCTCAACATGCTGCGGTTTTTCGAAGACGAAAGCTGTGGCCAGTGCACGCCCTGCCGCGTGGGTTGCGAGAAGGCGGTGAAACTGATGCAGGCACCGCGTTGGGATCGCGACCTTTTGGAAGACCTGTCAGCGGCAATGATCGATGCGTCGATCTGCGGATTGGGGCAGGCGGCCCCGAATCCGATTCGCCTGACGATGAAACACTTCCCCGACGAGGTCTGACGCCTCACCCTTCCATCTGGGCGGCCAAGCGGTTAGATCACGTCAAACGCGTAACCAAAGGCCGCCCGCATGGCATTTTTCAAGAAACTGAAAGACCGACTTTTCAAATCCTCGTCCAAGATCGACGAAGGTCTCGAAGCGATCGTCGGCGACGGCGGCGCGTTGGAAAGCGACGCCGAAGCGCAGGCGGAAGCGCTGGCTTTGGCCGAAGCTGAGGCCAAAGCGAAAGCCGATGCGGATTTGCTTGCCATCGAAGAAGCACGGCAGGGGGAAATTCACGAAGCACAGGCCGCAGAACAGGCTGAACGCGAAGCAGAAGAAGCCCGTCGCTTGCAGGCAGAGAAAGCGCTGCGCGATGCAGCCGCTGAACGGGACGCCCAGGCAGCGCAAGAGGCCCGGCGCGCGGCGGAGGCGGATGCCGAACGCGCGTCCGAAGCCGCACGCGAAGCCGACGAACTTCAGGCCGAACAAGATGCCATCAAAGCAAAAAAGGCGGCTGATGCCGAAGCCGAAAGGCGGCGTTTGGCCGACGAAGCGGAGGCTGCAAGGCAGGCCGAGGAGGACCGCCTGGCCGCGATAGCGCAGAGTGCACGCCTGGCGAAAGAGGCCGAGGATGCGCGTCTGGCGGATGAGGCGCGCCGCGCCGAAGCGGCTGGGGCCAAGCAGCCCGCGCCGGTTCTCGACGCGGCAAGCCTCGAAGCTGAAAGCCCGGAACCCGAAGGCAAACGCGGCATTCTCAGTCGCCTCATTGGGCGTGCGGCACCAAAACAGGTGGTGCGACGGGTGCTCGACGATGAGATGCTAGAACAGCTCGAAGAGCTGCTTATCTCTGCCGACATGGGTGTCGATACCGCGCTGCGCGTGACCGCGAACATGGCCGAGGGTCGTATGGGCAGGAAACTGTCTGTGGCCGAGATAAAGGGCCTCATGGCCACGGAAATTGCCCGCATCATGGAGCCGGTGGCCAAACCCTTGCCGCTTTACAAGCAGACCCCGCAGGTGGTGTTGGTTGTCGGCGTAAACGGATCGGGCAAGACGACGACCATAGGCAAGCTCGCCAGCCAGTTTCGCGCTGCGGGCAAGAACGTCGTGATCGCGGCAGGCGATACCTTCCGCGCCGCTGCGGTGGAACAATTGCAGGTCTGGGGGGAACGGGCCGGCGTGCCGGTTCTGACCGCTGCGCAAGGGTCCGACCCGGCAAGCCTTGCCTTTGATGCGATGGGGCGTGCCGAAGCGGACGGCGCGGACCTGTTGCTGATCGACACGGCGGGTCGGCTGCAAAATCGCAAGGATCTGATGGAAGAATTGGCCAAGATCGTTCGCGTCATCCGCAAGAAGGATCCAACGGCCCCGCATAACACATTGCTGGTGCTCGATGCGACCACCGGACAGAACGCACTGAACCAGGTACGTGTGTTTCAGGAGATTTCGGACGTGTCGGGCCTGGTGATGACCAAACTGGACGGCACCGCAAAGGGAGGCGTTCTGGTGGCACTGGCGGATCAGTTCGGACTGCCGATCCACGCGATCGGTGTGGGGGAGCAGATCGACGACCTGTCGCCGTTCGACCCCGAGGAATTCGCCCGCGCGCTGGTGGGGCTGGACGCATCTTGAAAAAGCAAATCGCTGCGGTGGACGCAGCCGCTGTCAAGCGCGGGGGCGATGCTATAAGCGGTACGACCGTGAAGCCGCAGCAGACTTCGGCCTGTAGCGTCTCCAGCATGATGACTTTCCACGAAGCGGCTTGTTTGAGGATCAACCCTTTATCCAGCCGCGCGGTTTCCGCGGACCGCCGTTGACCGACTGGCTTCTCCGCGTCGAGGGTACGCAAGCCGGAGAGCAGCTTGCCATGTGGCTCGCGCTCATGGCGGCGGTGCTGCATGCGGTTTTCGGCGCGTTGCAAAAGGGACGGCACGATCCTTGGCTGACGCGGGGGGCGATTGATGCGTCCTATTGCCTCATGGCCGCCCCTTTCGCGCTGTTTGTGGTGCCTTGGCCGGAACCGCACATGTGGCCGATCTTTGCCGGAGCCTGGCTGATTCATATCATCTACAAATTGTTGCAGGCATGGGCCTACACCAAGGGAGCGTACACGGTCGTCTATCCGGTGGTTCGGGGCACCGGCCCTTTGTTCACGGTGTTTGGTGCCTATGTGATCTTTGGCGAGATTTTCACACCGGTCCAGTGGCTGGGCGTCCTGGTTCTGACCGCAGGGATTCTCGGGCTTGCGGTCTATAACCTGATCTACCTCGAAACCGCGCGGGATACGCTTAACCTGGCCTTGGGTCTTGCAGTGCTCACGGGTCTGTTCGTCGCACTCTACACCACCTATGACGCTTACGGCATCCGCGCGACGCAGAACCCGTTTACGTTTCTTGCGTGGTTCTTCATGATTGACGGGCTGGTCATGCCTTTTATCGCGGCCAGACGCTGGTCAAATATGCGCGATGCGCCGGCGCTCGGCCCGCTGATTCAACGCGGGGTGCTGGGCGGTCTTGTGGCGTTCATGAGCTTTGGCGCTATCATGATGGCTACGCGGCTCGACAAGGTAGGAGAAGCGGCGGTGCTGCGCGAGACCTCGACGGTCTTCGCGGCCCTGATCGGCTGGCTTGTCCTGAAAGAAACTGTCGGTCCGCGGCGGATTTTTCTCATGGCGCTGATTGCGCTGGGGGCCGTGATCGTGGAAATGGGAGGATAACCTTTATGGAGACCGCAAGATGAACAAACCGCGAGAGATCAACCCTTTCGTCAAGACAGCGCTTGAGCTGGGGCCGGTGATCGTTTTCTTCGTCGCATATCTGTGGCTCAAAGACCGCGTGTTTACCTTCGGCGCGGTAGATTACGACGGTTTCATCGTGGTGACGGCCGCGTTCATTCCGCTGCTGGTCGCTTCAACGCTGCTTTTGTGGCGATTGACGGGCAAACTGTCGCGGATGCAGGTGGCGACACTGGTGCTGGTGGTTATGTTCGGCGGGCTGTCCGTGTGGCTCAATGACGACCGCTTCTTCAAGATGAAGCCGACGATGATCTATCTGCTGTTCGGCGGAATGTTGGGCGTTGGGCTGCTGCGCGGCCATTCCTATCTGCGTTATGTCATGGAAGAGATGATGCCGCTCGAAGATCGCGGCTGGATGATCCTGACACGGCGGCTGATGCTGTTCTTCTTTGGACTGGCGCTCGCCAATGAGGTGGTCTGGCGCACGATGACAACGGAATCCTGGGTGTATTTCAAGACGTTCGGGCTGACGGCTGCGGTCTTCGCGTTCTTCATGACGCAAGGGCGATTGTTCCAGACCTACGGCGTGGACAAGGACGACGCCTAAGCGTGCGGGCGACGACCTTAGACGGGATCCAAGACCAGGCAAAGATGTTGCCGTCAGCGTTTGAAAAGGGTCGCGTGGGATGATCTGTTTTGCGTCGCATCAACACGTTTGTCTGCATGGAGCGCGCGTCCGGCGATGACGCCGGGGCGCTGCCCCATATCGTCAAGCCAGCGTGCAAGGTTTTGCTTGTCGTCCAGCGTTTGCTGCTGCCCTTCCCAGAGCGAGGCCCACCCCCAGATCGAGAAATCCGCGATGGAAATGAAATCACCCGCAACGAATTCATTCCCGGCCAACTGGCGATCCAGCACGCCATAAAGCCGCGCAACTTCGCTGCGGTAACGGTCCTTGGCGTAGGGCAGGTCGTTGGGTGGGTCCATTGCGGGGGCGTATTTGAGGAAATGATGCGCCTGACCTGCCATAGGGCCCAGGCCGCCCATCTGCCACATGAGCCATTGGTCGACGGTGATGCGATTCCGTTCAGTCGTGCCGTAGAACTGGCCGGTCTTGCGCGCGAGATATTGCAAGATTGCGCCGCTTTCGAAAATACTCACGGGTGCGCTGTCCGGACCGTCCTGATCGGTGATCGCGGGCATGCGGTTGTTGGGGGATATCTTCAGAAATTCCGGCGCGAACTGATCACCGTGACCGATGTCTATCAGATGCGTGGTGTAGGGCAGGCCCATTTCCTCCAGGCAGACAGAGATCTTCCAACCGTTCGGCGTGGGCCAATAGTAGAGGTCAATAGGCATGCTCATGGTTCGGCCCTTCCGGTTTGCGCAGCGCCATGATGCGGGTTTTCAGCGCAGCCGCAAGTGAATGAGCAGGCAGCAACCGTGACCAGCGCGGCGCGGGGGCCACGGGCAACACCGCGCGCAAGCTGTCCGGGGTGATTGGACCTTCGCCTTGCAGGAACGCACGGTAAAGCGGCATGACACCCGGACGCGTGTAGGCCGACCAGTGGCAGATGCGGCGCTCTGCCGGGGCCACGGGATACCCCAATGCGCCCAGGGCGGAAAGCGTTTGCGAGCAGTCAATCTGCAAGTCAAGCACATTGGCCAATCCGGTGCCGCGCCCGATGGCACCGCTTCCTGGCACCAGATGTTCGAATGCAAAGTCGAAAAGATCATTTTCTCGGCTGATGATATTGAGAACCTTCGCGCCGCGTCCGGCCGGAGTTCGCAATCCGCGTTCCGCAAGTTCGCCGTGACACGCGCCCGTCAGCAGAACGATCCGGCCGATATCGCCCGCTTGCAGATGTGGCAGGGCGGCCATGGCGACGGTGGCCCCAAGCGAATGCGCGATGATATGGACAGGCTGGTTCGGGCGGTTTGCCCGAAGCAGGGCGATCATTCGGGCAAGATCGGCACCGCGTCTGATCGCACGGTCATGAATACGGCGCAGACCTCCGCGTGCATGCCATCCGAAAGCAATCGCCAGACCTTTTTGCGCCGCGAGGCCAGCAGGCCAGCCCCCGGTGTCAAAGATGCGCCGGTGCGGGCAGTGGCGCGGATGGTAGGGCGAATACTTGTACCCGTGCACCATGATAACCGCAGGGCCGTCCGGCAACCGTCTGCCGGTCAGGCAACCGGCGGGCCCCCTCGTGGTACCATGCAGGTACAATCCTGCGTCCGCCGCACAAGGGACATCCCCCGTGTCGAACGCCATCGCGTTGACCCTGAGAAGCGACACTGCTCACCTCTTTTTTGCCGGAATGTGCTAAAACTGTGTTTCAGTCATGCCACGGCGCGGTGAATATTTCGTTACAAGTGCCAGTCGTTGCGCATTGCGGGTTCCTCTTGACGCATGCGCGGGCTTGGACTACGCCGAGTTCCGTGGCGATTTGTTACCGGATTGCGGGCCACGTTAAACATTCCGCTAAAAGGTCAGGATGAAAGACCCCTTTCGCTTGACCCGCGTCTGGGGTTTTTTTGTGCCGCGCGAGCAGCGGCGAAAGGATGATACGACATGAGCGACGATTGGCACCCCCGCACCCGCGCCGTCCACACAGGTACGCGCCGCAGCCAGTATGGCGAGGTCAGCGAAGCGATATTCCTCACGCAGGGTTTCGTCTATGACAGCGCCGAACATGCAGAGGCGCGGTTCGAGGCAAGCGGACCTGACGAATTCATCTATGCCCGCTACGGCAATCCCACCGTGGCGATGTTCGAGGACCGCATCGCGTCGCTTGAGGGGGCCGAGGACGGCTTTGCCACCGCATCGGGTATGGCGGCGGTATCGGGCGCGCTGATGTCGATGCTGCGAGCGGGCGATCATGTGGTCGCGGCGCGCGCGCTTTTTGGTTCCTGCCTTTATGTCCTCGAAGAGGTGCTCACCCGCTACGGGGTCGAAGTCACATTCGTTGACGGCACCGATCTGGAACAATGGAAGGCCGCGATAGAGCCGCGCACCAAGGCGATTTTCTTCGAATCCGTCTCCAATCCGACGCTTCAGGTGGTGGACATCGAAGGCGTTGCCAAGCTGGCTCATGAACACGGCGCGCTGGTGCTGGTCGACAATGTCTTTGCTACGCCGGTCTATTCGCGTGCGATCGCGCAGGGTGCCGATGTGGTTATCTATTCTGCGACCAAACATATCGACGGGCAGGGCCGGGCGCTGGGCGGTGTGATCCTCGGGACGCGTGACTTCATTCGCAAGACGGTCGAGCCTTTCATGAAGCACACGGGCGGCTCCATGAGCCCTTTCAATGCCTGGATCATGCTCAAGGGGCTTGAGACAATGGCGCTTCGTGTGCGCGCGCAGACCGCTGCGGCGCTGGAGCTTGCCGAGGCGCTGGAGGGTCACGCAGCCCTTGCGCGGGTCATCTATCCGGGGCTTGCCAGCCATCCGCAGGCGGATCTGGTGCAGGCGCAGATGGGGGCGGGCGGCACCGTCCTGTCCATTGATCTGCGCGGCGGAAAGGCCGCAGCGTTCGCTTTTCTCAACGCGGTCAGGATCGGCGTGATTTCGAACAACCTAGGGGACGCCAAGACGATCTTGACGCATCCCGCCACCACGACACACCAGCGTCTGCCCCGGGACCAGAAGGATGCACTGGGCATCACGCCGGGCCTTGTGCGCATTTCCGTGGGGCTGGAGGATGCGGGCGACTTGAAGGCTGACCTTATTGCGGCGCTCGCGCAGGCTCAATGTGATCCGACCTTCGACTAAACGCGTACTTGTAATGAAAGGTTGGTATTTGACATGCCAGACCTTACATTTAAACCTGCGTGGATGCGCAAGGGGGGACATCGTAGATGAATATCGTGACACCAATCCCGATGACGAAGAACAAGGACGACGCCAAGGCCGCGCTTGCCACGCTCAGAAATTGGGCCGCCAATGCGTCTGTTGAGGAAGTGGCGGCGCTGGATCCGGCCATTATGCGGCTTGTGGCACCCGCAGATGCCTATCCGACCTTCAACCGGACCTATCCTGAAGACTTCAAGGCGGGTCCGAACTACAAGGCGACCCTGCCTGATTTGCAGAATGGACCCAGCAGCCTGATCCGCGGTGCCAGACAGCAGATCCAGCATGTCGGGATCAGCAATTTCCGGCTCCCGATCCAATTTCATAGGCGAGATGGGGGCGATCTGACGCTTGAGACGTCCGTCACAGGGACAGTCAGCCTAGATGCGGACAAAAAGGGCATAAACATGTCCCGCATCATGCGCAGCTTCTACCGCCATGCCGACGCGACATTTAGTTTTGAAGTGATCGAGGCAGCTATTGACGATTATCTCACCGATCTCGAATCTTTCGATGCGCGGATCCAGATGCGGTTTTCCTTCCCCATGAAGGTCGAAAGCCTTCGTTCGGGTCTGACAGGCTATCAGTACTACGATATCGCGCTCGAACTGGTCGAACAGGGCGGCGTGCGTCAGAAGATAATCCATCTGGACTATGTTTATTCCAGCACATGCCCCTGCTCGCTGGAGCTTAGCGAACATGCCCGCGCCACACGCGGCCAGTTGGCGACGCCCCATTCACAGCGTTCCGTTGCGCGGGTTTCGGTGCTGATTGACGACGATGCGCCATGCCTGTGGTTCGAGGATCTGATTGACGCCTGCCGGCGTGCCGTCCCGACCGAGACGCAAGTGATGGTCAAGCGAGAGGATGAACAAGCTTTTGCCGAACTGAACGCCGCCAATCCGATCTTCGTTGAAGATGCGGCGCGTCTTTTCTGTGAGCAACTGTTGGCCGAAGCCCGTATCAGCGATTTCCGGGTCGTCGCCAGCCATCAAGAAAGCCTGCATAGTCATGACGCGGTCAGCATCCTGACCGAAGGTGATACCTTTGCACAGGCAAGCATCGACCCCAGAATGTTCTCGACGCTGTTTCACGTCGGTTAACCCACTTCAGGGCGCGGCGGCCTCCCTTGACCGGTCCGCGCCCTGGTATCATCAACTGGTCCGACTGCGCTTTTGCGCATTTGGCGATGGCGCGGGTGCATCGGAAAGCGTTTCTTCCGGCTGGTGCCATTTCTCTTTCATTTTTTCATTCGGCGCGGGCTTTTCGTCTTTCGCGACGTCAGGACGGCGGTCGGGGTTCTTGTCATGTTTGTCTGGCATGGGAATGATTTCCTTTGGACTGTGGGGCGTGTCCCTCAACCCGTGATCCAAACGAATGTTCCCAAACCCTGACGCGCCTTGAACCAAGCCGTCCTGATGCTGCTGCGACGTGTTCCGCCGGATAGTTTGGGCAATCGCCAGGCGATGCTCAAAGGTTAATGATTTCCCAATGCATCCCACGCAGTACGGCTATGCAAATTTGAGGGTTTTGCTGCAGCGCAGCAAGACCTATCTCTGTCTCAACGCGACACACCGCGATATTATAAAGAAAACGAGGCAATACAATGGCTTATACATCTACCTCCCATAACGCTACTGGCGTTTCAGTCAACGGCATCCTGCGCGCGGTCGGCAGCGGCCTTGCCCGGTTCGGACACGCGTTGATCGCGAACAGCGCAGGTGCCCAGCGCCTTGCCCGTGTCGAAGCGCTGCAGGCGAAATCGGACGAAGAACTGGCGGCGATGGGCATTCGTCGCGACCGCATCGTCCATATCGTGTTCAAAGACATCCTGTAAATCCAACCCGATGCCCGCATCGGACGATTGATGGACCCAAGCCCGCGCGGCGTTCCGACCGGAGCGCCGCGCGGGCTTTTTATTGGCTCAACGACGCTTGACACCGCAAGGCGGCGAGGCCAACCCTGCGCGCATGTTGGACATGCGCCCTGTTGGATATGTGATTGGTCTGCTGATAGCCGTGATGGGTCTGACCATGGTCGCGCCCCTTTTGGTTGATCTGGCTGAAGGACGTGGCCAATGGCCGGTTTTCCTTGAAAGTGCTCTGATCACGATCCTTTGCGGCAGCCTCATCGCGCTCGCCTGCGCCAATGGGCAAAAAGAAGGGTTGTCGATTCAGCAGATCTTTCTGTTGACTACCGGCGTCTGGTTGATCCTGCCAATTTTCGGCGCAGTACCTTTCGTGCTGGGGGCTACGGACGCACGTATTGTCGATGCGGTGTTCGAGGCCATGTCCGGTATGACGACGACAGGCTCCACCGTATTTACCGGTCTCGACGGATTGCCAAAAGGCTTGCTGCTGTGGCGCGGGATGCTGCAATGGATGGGCGGTATCGGGATCGTCGTTGTGGCGATGGTTTTCCTGCCCGAATTGCGCGTCGGCGGTATGCAGCTTTTCAAGTCTGAGGCGTTCGATACCTTCGGCAAGATCCTTCCTCGCGCGGGCCAGATCGCGACACAGATATCCTTTATCTATGTCTGGTTGACCCTCGCCTGCGCGCTTTCCTATCTGGCTCTAGGAATGACTGTGTTTGACGCGACGACCCACGCGCTTACCACCATATCAACAGGAGGCTTTTCCAATTACGATGCGTCATTCGGCACGTTTGCCGGTCCGATGGAATATGCTGCAAGCGTCTACATGATCCTGGCCGCACTCCCCTTTGTTCGCTACGTCCAACTGATAAACGGACAACCGATGGCGCTGCACCGTGATCCGCAGGTGCGCGGGTTTCTATGGACGGTCGCGGTTGTCGTACTGCTGATCTTTGCCACCGTGCAGAATGTCTTTCCCAACGAGATGGAGCAATCCTTGCGCGAAGCATTGTTCAACGTCGTTTCGATCATGACCGGGACGGGCTATGCTTCGGTGGATTACATGCAATGGGGCTCCTTCGCCGTCGCGATTTTCTTTTTTGCCGGGCTTATTGGTGGCTGTGCGGGTTCCACCGCGTGTTCGGTCAAGATTTTCCGCTATCAGCTTCTGTTTGCCTCGATCCGCGCCCAACTGCGCCGCATCAGGTCGCCGCATGGCATTTTCGTGCCGCGCTATGACGGAAGGCCGGTCGGGATAGACATTCTGGCTTCGGTCATCACGTTCTTCATGTTTTTTGTGCTGACGATGGGGTTGATTGCTGTGGCGCTGTCGATGACAGGGCTGGATTTTGTCACCTCGATTTCCGGCGCGGCAACGGCGCTGGCCAACATCGGGCCGGGACTTGGGAACACCATCGGCCCTGCCGGTAATTTTTCGTCCCTCAACGACACCGCCAAATGGATCCTGACCGGCGCGATGCTGCTCGGCCGGTTGGAGCTGATGGCCGTCTACGTCATCTTTACCGTCAAGTTCTGGAGAGCTTGAAGTCTGGCCAAGCCCGCCCGCCGGGCGCGCTAATATCCCCCTAGTCCCAGCAACTGACCAGCACCGTCATTCCGGCTGCGCGTTCGGCAATCCTGACATTGCTGATTACGGCGGAAGGTTCAGCCGCTGCCATACCGACGCCTGCCGCTGATCCGGCTGCGACGACGCTGACCGAGTCGAGCGCAAAGCTTACATCTTGCGGCAGTTGCGGTCCGCCTTCGGGGCGGGGCAACAGCATACCGACCACCGCGCCGGTCATGTCCATGACAGGGCCGCCCACATCGCCGGGACGGGTCTGCAACGCCAGCCGTGAGATTCCGGTTTCGCCCTGCAACCCTTTGACATCGGCAAGTGTACCGAAGCTCAAGGAAGGCGCGTTCAGCACCCCTTCGTAGGAATATCCTGCCACCGCGACCTGCGACTGGAGGCGAGGCTCACCGGGATTCAGTGCCGCAACGGTGCGGGGCGCCAGGGTCTTGCCGGGCCGGATGAATGCCACTCCGCTGGCCGCATCGTCAGCTATCAATGTCGCTTCCGCTTCGCCGTCAAGCGTGAGGCGCCCACAGCTTTGCACAACCTCGGATGTGGTCGCCACGACGCCCTCGCGCGTCACGAAAAATCCCGAGCGTGACAGTTTCGGCTGACGTATCTGCAAGCCCGCAACCAGATCGATCGATTGGTCAGACGCGGCACCCGCCGCAGGGCTCAACACGCCAGACACGCTGGCAAAGCTCGATTGCATTTCCGCCAGCACACGGGCGCGGCGTTCCTCGTCGCCTGCGGGCCAGACCAGCGTGAATCCCTTGATCTGATCGCCTTCCAGCCGCGCGATTGTATAACTGACGATCCGGCCATTCCGCCCGGTCAATTCAAAGCTGGACGTGTTGCGGGTCCGCGCCCCGTCCAGGGGCACGATTTCCAGCGTCTGCATGATTTCATACAGTCCGAACAAGGTGCGCTGATCGCCCGGCTGGCTGATAAGCAGTACCTGAGCAGGAATGTCGCCTGTCGCCGTGTAATGCGCGAATGGTGGTTCATAGCGGTCGAAGGAGACGACGCCGGTGGGCATTACGATCTCGATCCCTGCCTGTGCATCGCGCACCAACCGCAAGTCTAGCCCTTCAAGGACGGCATTATACTGCGACAGAAGATCGGCGCGCTGGAGCGTTGTGAGTATCCCTGTAGCCTCGTACCCGTTGGCTGCCTGCCAAGCAGCCATGGACCCGCGTGTCCCGCGCCCGAAGGCACCGTCGATTGCGGCGTTGTAGAAACCGGCCCATTGCAATGCTGTCTGCAGCGTCTTGCGCTCTGCCTCGCTCAGGGCGCGTTCGGTGGCCCGTGCCTGGGCGGGGGTCTCGTCCACAGGGGCCGCAGGTTGC
>JAGXFI010000063.1 GCA_024637305.1 Sulfitobacter sp. | reverse complement strand
TGTTCGGTCGCCAGGCGTTCGATACTGGCGATCAGCGTGTCGATATCCTCCACCTCCGGCATGGGGACGACGATAGTGTCAAAGTCGTCATGTTCATGGTCATCAAACCCGTCGTGATGCGAGGGACGAGCGGCCAGATCGTCCTCGGCTTTCGCATCCAGACCCAGGATGACATTGGGGTCGATCACGCCTTCGGTCATTTCCAGAATCGGTATCTTGCGCGGGCTTTCCGCCTCAATCACCTTGCGCGCGGCGCTCAGCCCGTCAGGACCGGCAAGATCGGCCTTGGACAACAGAATTATGTCTGCACAAGAAATCTGGTCCTCGAAAACCTCGCTGAGGGGTGTCTCGTGATCCAGGCTTTCGTCCGCCATACGCTGTGCATCCACCGCAGCCACATCTGCGGCAAAGGTGCCTGCCGCGACAGCTTCGGCATCGGCAAGCGCGATGACACCGTCAACCGTTATCCGCGAGCGGATCGCGGGCCAGTCAAACGCCTTGAGCAGCGGCTTGGGAAGCGCGAGCCCGGAGGTTTCGATCAGGATATGATCGGGCCGCACAGGCATCGCCATCAGCGCTTCGATCGTCGGAATGAAATCATCCGCAACCGTGCAGCAGATGCAGCCATTTGCCAGTTCGACGATGTTCTCTGCCGGGCAATTGTCATCCGCGCAGGAACGCAGGATATCACCGTCCACGCCGACGGTGCCGAATTCATTGACCAGAACGGCAAGGCGGCGACCGCCCGCATTGGTCAGCAGGTGCCGGATCAAGGTCGTTTTTCCGGATCCGAGAAACCCGGTAATGACGGTAACGGGAATTTTGGCGAGATCGCTCATTCGGCAGCCTCCGCTGGCAGGGTGAAAGGGGGAACGCGCGCAAGGCTTTGCTTGCGGAAGATGACCGGTCGCTCGCGCCAGGGAACCAGCCCGTCGGTCGAGGCGGCATAGGCCGTGGCACCCGCAAGGATGTTCGCTGTGTCCGCAGGAGTCAGACGACCGTAAACATAAGACCACTTGCCCGGTGCCGACAAAGCAACAGCGGCACCTTGTGAACAGGCAGACAGGCATTCAACGCCGACAATACGCACGCCATCGGGTGCGTCCGCTGCTGTCAAAGCGGCGTGAAGCAGCGCACCCGGGCGCGGCGCGCCTTCCTCCAGCACCTCGCCCGCGCGACAGGTGGTGCAGACATGCAATGTTGTCGTCATGGGCCAGGCTCCTTTGTATGCCAACCGAGTCTTCAGCGGCTTATTGCAATGCACGGCATGCGGCAAGCACACCGCTTAGTCGACGGTCAGCACCGTTGTCGCGGTGATCTGTTGTCCGCCGATGGAATAGACGCGGTGATCGTTGGCGTTGAGTGTCACCTGAACCTCGACATCGCCCACAGGCAGGGTCGAGAGATGATACCAATCGGAATAAAGCCGGTTTACCTTTTCGCCGTTGACGTAAACATGCGCGTGACCTTCGCCCGCGATGTGCTCACGGCTTGCGTTGCGAGGGGAAAATTCGAAATTCTGCGCCATTACATGCAGGTTATAGCCTGACATCTCGTCAGGTATAACCGTGATCGACAGCGAAGGGGCCCCATCCGCGGGGATTTCCAACGGTGCGTCATGTAACGTTGCATGGTCCATGCCAGCGTGCTGCGCAGGATCACCGTGATCGTGGCCGTCAAAGGTGATCCCGTTACCTGCCGCAACGACAAAACCGATCCCGCCACCAAAGACCAAGCCGATGGCAAAGAGCGCCAGTGTCCTGTCCATTTCTTCGCTTCCTGTAATACTGATTGAAACGAGGCGCGGACTGATCCGCGCTTCTGGAATTTCAGCCAACCGCCGGTCTGCTCAGACGTTTTGCGCCGTGCCTGTACGTTCGCCTTCGCGCTGCCAGAAGTAGCCTGCAAAGCAACCGACCAGCACCCAAGCGGCAAGACCGACACCAAGGGCCCGGGCGGCAAACAACGCCGCTATTTCTGTCGGAACGGGGCCGGCAAACTGCGACGGCTCCGGTGCGCCGATAAGATGCGGCGCGATCAGCAGTGCCACTGCAATACCCCAAGCGGTCCAGCCCTTGCCGAACGCGATCAGCCAAAGCGCTATCGCAGCAGCAGCGACCGTTCCGAACCACCAAATCTGACGCCCGACAATATCCGCGGCCGCGACGCCGGGCACCTCGGGCGCCAGCGTAAATCCGGGGGCCAGATGAAAAGCAACAAAACCGGCCACGCCCCACAGAATTCCCGTCCGTCCGTCCACCACCGCACCGCGATCTTCGGCCACGCTCATCGCTGCCAGCAGCAGCATCGCATAACCGGTGTAGATCATCATGGTGAACACGATGCTCAGCCCGTCGCGGACAGCATCAAATGCAGGCAGTTCTGGATGGGCGGATACAACTTCGGATGTCCCGAAATGCACCAACGCACCGGTTTCATAAAGCTCGGCATGGAGAAGCACAGGCTGCACAAAGACAAGCTGAAGCAGGCCGACGATCAGGCCTGCAGCAGCGCCAGCGAACAAACCGCTGACCAACAAACGCTGTATCATCTTAGTGGCAGGGGAACCCTGTCGCATGGCGCACATCATGCGCGGCGTCATGCAAAGCGGAGGCCTGAACGTGACCGGCCAATGTAATGACCGCAAGGCCCAGTATCGCGACGAATAGCGCCGGGATCAAACGGGTTTCCGCGGCAGTTCTAATCTGTGTCGTCATGCTTTATCTCCTTGCCGTCACACCCGAC
This sequence comes from Sulfitobacter sp., assembly GCA_024637305.1. Classification (GTDB taxonomy): domain Bacteria; phylum Pseudomonadota; class Alphaproteobacteria; order Rhodobacterales; family Rhodobacteraceae; genus Sulfitobacter. The sequence continues at coordinate 6,175 of JAGXFI010000063.1, read as the reverse complement.
GGCCTTCGTGTTTCATGCGCCTGGCAGGTCTCCTGGCTCGCGGGTCGTAACCTTTGCCCGCCTTCCCAGCCCCGAAAAGGGACAAGTGGCATGAAGAGCATCGGCTCACCGCTTACAGTCGCGGGGGCGGCTTTGGCACCGGGGATGACCCCTCACCAAATTCCCTGTTAGGTTCCGCGCGTCACGGATGACACGCTTTGCGGAACACCAAGCCTAGTCAGATAGCCATTTTCGCCCCCTCCGCGCAAGGTCGTTTGCGACATATTGCATGTGGTGCGCGTAACTTTAGTGGTGTCCGCTGCGCTTTGGACGCATAGATCATGAATGAAGAACAATCGGACGACCACCGCGATTCTGCTTTCTTTAGCAGCACTTGCCCTGTTTGATTGCATGGGGCTTATCATCAAGCATCTGTCCGGCCCTTACGGCGCGGCAGAGCTTTCGGCCTATCGCAACCTTGCGGGTCTGATTCCTGCCGCGCTGGTTTTGTGGCTGTCCCGGGACTGGCATGCGAAAGGTCGGTCGTTGCGGATGAGGCAGTGGAGATTCGCGCTGATCCGCGGGACGATTCTGACTTTCGCACAATATTCGTTTTACCTGTCCTTGGGTCTGCTCAGCTTTGCAACCGCGTCTACCATAACTTATGCCAATGCGTTGTTCATGACGGCGCTTGCCGTACCGTTGCTGGGGGAACAGGTCGGCCAAGTTCGCTGGATCGCGGTGCTTGTGGGTTTCGTCGGCGTTATCTTGATCGTGAAGCCGGGGAGTGACACGTTTACCCCTGCCGCCTTGCTGCCGCTGGTTGCCGCAGTCTGCTATGCGCTGACTGGAGTGACGGCGCGCATGATGGATCATGATGTGCCAACGGCGTTGATCAATCTCTATTCCTCCGCAGTCGCTGCCGTGGGTTCGCTGCTGCTGGCCACATTGACCGGAGGTTTCAGCCCGATTGGCTCTGCAACGGAATTCGCGTGGATCGTTGCCATGGGAGTCATCGGCGGCTCTGCCGTGCTGCTTCTGGTCATGGCTTACCGGATGACAGAGCAAAGCAACCTGGCCCCATTCAGCTATTTCGGCATTCCGCTGGCGTTCTTCCTTGGCTGGCTGGTCTTTGACGAATCGCCATGGGGGGAACTGTTCCCGGGGGCCATTCTGATCGCGGCGGGCGGGTTGCTGATCGTCTGGCGGGAGCGGCAGATCAGGCGCAGATAAGATCTTTGCCGCGCATTGGTTTCGGCGACAGCCCTAGACGACGACATCCTGTGCCTCTTGATCGCCGACGCCGAAGACCCGCTTGTAGCGCGCGATTTCCGCTGCGGGACCCATCGCCTTGTTCGGGTTGTCCGACAATTTGACGGTGGGATGGCCGTTCGCTTCTACCGCCTTGCAAACCAGACTGAAGGGCGCAAGCGCATCGTTCGGAACCAACCCGCGAAAATCGTTGGTCAGCAAAGTCCCCCAGCCGAAGGAGACCGCCACCTTGCCGTGGAATTGATTGTGCAGCGATTTGATCTTGTCCACGTCCAGACCGTCGCTGAAGATCACACGTTTGGTCTTGGGATCCTCGCCACGGCTTTTCCACCAGTCTATCGCGATCTGTGCGGCGGTCGCCGGATCGCCGCTGTCGACGCGGATACCGGTCCAACCGGCAAGCCAGTCGGGTGCGTTGTCAAGAAAGCCCTTGGTGCCGTAGGTGTCGGGCAAGATGATGCGCAGGTTGCCTTCATGCTCTTCGTGCCAGTCTTGCAGAACGTCGTAAGGGGCCTGCGCCAAAGACGCGTCATCCTTGGCCAGTGCGGCGTAGACCATCGGCAGCTCGTGGGCATTGGTCCCGATCGCCTGGACCTCGCGGTGCATTGCAATCTTGCAGTTGGACGTGCCGGTGAACGCCTCTCCCAATCCTTCGCGCATCGCCTGAACGCACCAGTCCTGCCACAGATAGGAATGCCGCCGCCGCGTACCGAAGTCGGCGATGGACAGGTCCGGAATTTCACGCAGCTCTTCGATCTTTTCCCAAACGCGGGTCATACCGCGCGCGTAGAGGATCTGCAGCTCGAATTTGTCCATCTTGTCCAGAACCGCGCGTCCGCGCAGCTCCATCAGGACAGCAAGCGCAGGAATTTCCCACAACATGGCCTCGTGCCATTTGCCCTCGAATGTCAATTCGTACTGATCGCCTTTCCGCTCCAACTGATAAGGTGGCAGGCGAAAGCCCTCGAACCATTCCATGAAGTCGGGGCGAAACATCTGCCGCTTGCCATAGAAGGTATTGCCGCGCAGCCAGGTGGATTCCCCGCGGCTCAGCGAAAGTGAACGGATGTGGTCCAGCTGCTCGCGCAGCTCCTTTTCGTCAATCAGGTCGGCCAGCGGAATATGGGTGGATCGGTTTATGAGGCTGAACGTTACCTGCGTATCCGGTTTGTTGCGAAAAATGGACTGACACATCAATAGCTTGTAAAAGTCCGTGTCGATCAGGGACCGGACGATCGGATCAATTTTCCACTTGTGATTCCAGACGCGGGTGGCGATATCGACCATTGGCGGTTCCTTATTGTCGGGACCGTTGTGCCAAGGATAGAGACGCAGGGGCAAGAGGAAAACGGCCTATGGAATCGGCTGATTGGATTGCCATCGGCGTTTTGGCAGCGGTTTTGCTGGCCGTTTATTTGTGGCTGCGGCAACGCTCAGCGACACCGTCCGTGGACAAGGTCAGGCGTCAGATCGCGATTGACGGCACCAATGTCCTGTTCTGGCGCGACGAGGTAGCACAGTTGCGCACGTTGCGGGCCGTGGTGGATCACCTCAAGCGTGAGGGGTTCGATCCGGTCGTGTTCCTTGATGCATCCTCGCGGCACCACATCGGAGACAAATCCCTGAACGAGGCAAAATTCGCCCGTGCGCTGGGTGTGTCGCAAAAGCGGGTCATGGTCTGCCCTGCGCGGACGGAGGCCGACGCGTTCATCCTGCATTATGCAGGCGAACATCGGCTGCCGGTGGTGTCGAATGACCGGTTCCGAGACCGCCCAAGCGAGGCGCGCAATATCCGGCTTGTCAAAGGACGGTTCGAAGGCGACCGGCCTATTCTGAAAGGGCTCTGACGCCCGCCGCCTTCATCGCGGTCAGCGCTGCATCGAGCGACCCGTTCAAGTCGATCGCCCGGCACAGGTCCAGCCTGACTTCGACGTCGAACCCCAGCTTGGCCGCGTCAACAGCCGAGAAATTGACGCAAAAGTCAGTCGCGAGACCCACCAGCGTCAGCCGGTCTATACTGCGTGTGCGCAGGTATCCTTCGAGCCCGGTAGGCGTCTTGTGGTCATTCTCGAAAAACGCTGAATAGCTGTCTATCGCGGGGTTGTACCCCTTGCGGATAATCAGGTCGGCGCGGTCAAGGATCAGATTTCCATGAAATTGCGCACCCGTGCTGCCTTGGATGCAGTGGTCGGGCCAAAGAACCTGCGAACCGTAGGGCATTTCTATCATCTCGTATGGTTTGCAGCCTTCGTGGCTGGAGGCGAAGGAGGAATGTCCTGCCGGGTGCCAATCTTGCGTCAGGATTACCGCTTCGAAATCGGACATCAGTGCATTGATGCCTTCTACGATCTCATCCCCCCCGGCCACAGCCAACGACCCCCCCGGGCAAAAGTCCTGCTGTACATCGATGACCAGTAGCGCGTGCATGCGGTATCCTTTCGCAACGGTTTGACGTATTTTAGCGCAGCAGGCTCTTGCGGAACAGGCCTGCTCTCCCTTATCTGACGCGCCATGTACACAGTCGCCGCCCTTTATCATTTCGCCCGCTTCTCCGATCCCGAGGCGCTGCGCGGTCCTTTGCTGGATCTGTGCCTGAAGGAGGGAATTCAGGGAACGCTTCTGCTGGCGCATGAGGGCGTGAACGGAACGATCGCCGGTTCCGCCAAGGGCATTGACGTTGTCATCGGGCATTTGCGGCGATTGCCGGGCTGTAGCGACCTTGAATGGAAGATTTCCCACGCCAAGGACGCACCCTTTGGCAAGATGAAGGTGCGTATCAAGCGAGAGATCGTCACGATGGGTCAGCCGGACGTCGATCCGATGGCGGGAACCGGTCATTACGTGGCACCGCAAGACTGGAACAGCCTGATTACCCGCGAGGATGTCGCCGTCATCGACACGCGCAACGATTACGAGGTCGCGATTGGTACTTTCAAAGGCGCAGTCGACCCCGAGACGGAGAGTTTCAGTGACTTTCCCGCATGGTGGGAGGCAAACAAGCAGCGGTTTCACAACAAGAAGATTGCGATGTTCTGCACCGGCGGTATTCGTTGCGAGAAATCGACGAATTACCTGCTGGGTCAGGGCGTCGAGGACGTCTTTCACCTGAAGGGCGGTATTCTGAAGTACCTTGAGGAAATCCCTCCCGAGCAAAGTGCCTGGGACGGTGAATGCTTTGTCTTCGACAACCGGGTGAGTGTAGGACACGGGTTGGTCGAAGGGCCGCATGTGCTGTGTCACGGCTGTCGTCGACCGATCTTGCCAGAAGACTCGAAACGCCCGGGATATGAGGCGGGGGTCAGCTGTCATCAATGCGTTGATGAGACGTCAGAAGATGACAAGAACCGTTTTCGTGAGCGTCAAAAACAGATGCGGCTGGCGCGGGATCGCGGCGAGACGCACTATCGCTAGGCCATTGCGGTCCGCGGCGCACGCGGCTTGCTCCGTGACATCAGCCACAGGACAATCGCGATGTTCATGCCATTCCATACGATGCCGTTGACGAACGCGAGCAGATACGACCCGCTGAGGTCATAGATCACTCCCGACAACCAACCGCCCAGCGCCATGCCGAGGATCGTTGCCATCATTACGAAACCGACACGCGCGCCCGCCTCATTGGCCGGCATGTATTCGCGAACAATCAGCGCGTAGCTGGGCACAATTCCGCCCTGGCTCAAGCCGAAGATCAAACTGACCGTATAAAGCGAGACCATATCCCCTGCAGGAAGATAAAGGAAAAGCGCGATGGTCTGCAGGACGGAGCCAATCAGAAGCGTCCGAACGCCACCTAGCCTGTCCGCGATAAACCCGGAAACGATCCGCGAAACGACACCGCCCATCAGCATCAGGGATAGCATCTGTGCGCCTACCGCAGGGCCGAAACCCAGCCCGACGCACAGCGCCACGATATGCACCTGCGGCATGGACATTGCCACGCAACAGCCAATACCAGCCAATCCCAAAAGATACTGCAACGCACGCGGCGACAATCCCGAGGATTGCGCATTCAGCGTTGAGGCGCGGTGCGCGGCTTCTCTCGCTTCGTCCGGAATTTTGCGGCGCAGCGTAAACGCTAGCGGGATCACCAACACCACCGTCGCGAGAGCCATGACGCCGTAGACGGCGCGCCAGCCGCTTTCGGCCAGAACGCTGGCCAAAACAATCGGCCAGATCGCACCCGACAGGTAGTTGCCGCTTGCCGCTATCGCGACTGCGATGCCCCGGCGGCGGACGAACCAGTGCGAGATATCTGCGATCAGCGGGCCGAAACCGACAGCCGAAGCGAACCCGACCAGGAACTGAGCAAGAGAGAGTAAAAGCAAAGAGTTGGAAAGTATCGCCAGCCCGTAGCTTGCCGCGGTGCAAAGCGCTGCAATGATCAGCGTGTAGGTGATTCCGAAACGGTCCACTGCGCGACCGATTGCATAGTTGCCAGCCGCAAAACCGATCATCGTCAATGTATACGGCAGAGCCGACGCCCCACGGCTTGCTTCAAATTCAGCCTCAACGGCTGGCATGATGACGATGATCGCCCACATTCCCGCGTTGATCACCATCGCGACCATCAGGGTAAGCGCCAACCGCCCCCAAGCATACCTTCCGTCTGTCACTGTATCCATGCCGATCCCCCCCGCCCCTGACATCTGCGAGCAAACCCCGGCAAAGCGCAAGACGGCGCTTTAATTAGTTAGACTTGGATATGTTAAGTCGCCCGTAACCCGCGCCACCTATTCCTTTTCCTTGGGTGAATAGAGGTGGTGGATATGGGTGCGCAGGCAAATGCGGCACCGGTCATCATTAAACGAAAGAAGATCATCAAGGGCGGCGGGCATCATGGGGGTGCCTGGAAAGTCGCCTATGCAGATTTCGTAACTGCGATGATGGCGTTCTTTTTGCTAATGTGGCTGTTGAATGCAACGAC
>JAGXFI010000062.1 GCA_024637305.1 Sulfitobacter sp. | reverse complement strand
TGGAATGGGAATTCATCAAAGCTGTCTTGCCTAACAAAACGCGCGGCAAGAAGCGGGTGGATGACCGCCGCGTGATCAACGGCATTTTCTACGTCCTGCGCACCGGCATCCCTTGGGCCGATCTGCCCCGCGAATATGGCCCACCGACAACGGTCTATAATCGCTTCAACCGGTGGAGCTATGCGGGCCACTGGGACCGGATCATGGACGCCATCGCCGACGCGCATAACGTGGACACAGTGATGGTCGACGGTGCCTTCAAAGCGGATGTCGGCTGCGCGCCGCCTCATGTGGTAGCTTTTCGAAGCGGCACCCACCCCGCCGCTTTGCAGATGCCGAGTCGTCTGCGGTGTGCGGAATCCCGAGAGCAGCGTAATCTCGCCCGAGTGCCCGTTGCGCCGCACCGAGTCAGAGAGTGCCGTCAAGCTCCAGTAGATCCTGCGATCCATCTCCGTCCCGCCAGTCTCGAAACACCCAATCGAGACGACGCAGGGCCCGTCGATTGGCACGACCGTTTTCCATGAAGCGCACAGCCACCCGCTCGTCCGTATGCGCGTTCCTGATGCTCAGATAGCTGTCCCCTCGCGCGAACACGTTGTCCAGCCGGGTCCCGGCGCGAGTGGGCGGGGCAGTTCTTTGTAGCCGCGGCCGCCACACCCTGACAGGAGGGGCGCGGTCAGGCTCGCGCCAAGGGCGCAGAGAAGCCCACGCCGGTTGAAGCGGCCCGCGGACGGGTTTTCTGTGTTCATCGGTTGCCTCATTACTGCTCGGCCCCGTTGTCCGGGATCTCGAAAGAGGAGCTTTCGAAAATGTCCTCTGCCAGTCAAGCATCCGATCGAATGGCGCCTCCGACAACCCTATCGACTGGTGCTGCCAACTGATCCATCAGCGTGATTTCTCAATCACAGGCCAACGACCGGTTTGATCCGTGCTTTAGGTACCATGTCGGGCCCGCATTGGCCCCCTATCCGCCCTTCCTTCGAACGGCTTTTGCACACGCAGCGGCGATCGAGCATACGTGGCCATTTTGTCATGCAAAAAAGACAAATCGGTGTCCTGCCCCACCTCAATACAAGTTGCTCTGACAGGACCATCGGAAACATTCCGCCAGCAGAGGCTGAAGAGAACTTCTATGCACTGCGCGATGTGCTCGATATAGTCGCGTGAAATGAAGCTATAGGTTTCCGACAAACTCGAGGCGATTCAGACCGCCCGACCCGCCTCAAGCCAGTTTAATCTGACCGCGCCCGCAAACGGTTAAGCTGGAAAGTCCCTTGAGGCTGGGATTAACTACGAACAATTACAGGGCCGGGAGTATTCACAATGAGCCAAGACCTCGGACCGTCCTTGATAGGAGATAAACGAACAGGCGGCGGCATACAGGTTTTTTTTAATCCGCATAACACGACTCCCCGCCTGCCACGGATATCGCATGGTAAGGGCATTTATATGTGGGACGACACCGGCAAGCGTTATACCGACGTGTCCTCCGGTCCTGTCGCCAACAACATTGGTCACGCAAATCCGCGCGTGCTGGCCGCGATGCAGGCGCAGGCCGAAAAAATCGCCTTTGCCTTTCCGGGCATGTTCGAGAGCGAGGCCAACGAAAATCTCGCCGATCTGTTGACCAGGCTTGCCGGGCCGGGTTTCGAACGGGCGTTCTTCGTCTCAGGAGGAAGCGAGGCGGTTGAATCGGCGATAAAGCTGTGTAGGCAATATGCTTTGGCAACCGAACAGCCGCAGAAGTGGAAAGTGATATCGCGCGAGCCAGGATATCACGGTGGCACTTTGGGCGCGCTGGCTCTCACCGGGGACGCGGTGCAGCATGCGGTGTTTGGCCCGATGCTGAGAGAAATGCCAAAGGTTCCGACCCCGTTTACCTACCGCCTGCCGCCGAACCATGATCGGATCAGTTTTGCCCGCCAGTGCGCACAGGCCTTGGAGGACAAGATCCTCGCCGAAGGCGCCGAGACGATACTGGCTTTTATTATGGAGCCCGTTGACGGGTTGGCCACCGGGGCGTTGGTGGCAGAGGACGTCTATTTCAAGCTCGTTCGCGACATCTGTACGCGTCACGGTGTGTTGTTGATTTTCGACGAAGTCATGAGCGGCGCAGGCAGGACTGGCAAGTTTCTGGCGGCAGATCATTGGCCGGATGCGAAACCCGATATGGTGATCCTCGCCAAGGGGATTGCCGCCGGGTATACGCCGATGGGGTGCGTGCTTGCGCCAGATTACCTCGTGCGTCTGGTCGCGGATGCTGGCGGGTTTATGAACGGCTTCACTTATTTCGCAAACCCACTGTCGTGCGCGATCGGCCACGCGGTTCTTCAAGAGATGGTCGATCATAATCTGGTCGCGAACGCCAAGGATCGCGGGGAACAAATGTACGTCCGGCTATCAGAGATGGCTCCATCCAATCGCATAATCGGCGACGTGCGCGGGCGCGGACTGCTGCTGGCTGTCGAACTCGTAAGCGATCGGGAAACCAAACGGCAGTTGCCGCTGGAAGTGAACGCCCCTGCCCTGTTTCAGAAGATAGCCATGGACATGGGCCTTGCGACTTATTGCAGGCGGACAAGTGGCGGGGCTTATGGTGACTGGCTGATGATCTCGCCGCCGCTTATCGTCACGGAAGAGCAGGTGGATGAAATTGCCGGGGGTCTTGGGACCGCTCTTGAAAAATTTGAACAAGTCATTGCACAGGCGGGACATTAGGTGGATGCGAGACCTGCGCAGATCGGCAAAGACCTGCTGAAAAATCTTCTGCCGGTTACTGGCTATCTGGACCGCGTTTCGGCCCGGCCTGGACAGTCGATAGCCGCAAAGATCAGTGCGCAAGGTAACGGCACATATGACGCTGATATCGTCAGGATTGTTTCGGCCGATCCCAATCCTTCTGGTCCCGGTCTTATCTATGAGCCACAAGATTTTGGACTGGCTTGCACCCATCCGGCGCGTCATCAGGACATTGATCGGGGATCCTACGCCGAACTGCCGCCAGCAGCATTATATACCGCACCAGAGGTTCTTTTTACAGTCAATGTCCAACCTTGGCTTTTGACAGAAGAGCCGTCCGTGATTGCCAGCGCGCTGGATTGTGATGGGTCGGGATGGGAGCTTTTCACAGATCGGCAGGGCGGACTTGAGTTCTCCTACAAATCCAGAGATCGTGACGCATGTCACGTGCATCTGGAACAGCCGCTGGTTCGAAAAAACTGGGCGCGAATCTGGGCGGGGTATTGCACGGCCAGCGGCGCGCTGACGCTGGGCTGTCAGGACTTGATCGAGGGGACCGTGCAGACGGCGTCAGCCTCTGCGCAGCTTTCGGCACTGCCCGATGCTGTACCGTTGATCCTTGCAGGTCGGAAATCGAATGCGCTGTCGCGCGATCACTTCAACGGCAGGCTTGAGGATCCGGCGTTTCTGACCGACGTCGACCCAACGACAGGCGCACCGCCCTCACCGGAGTCGGCCCCAAATGGTGCGGTGCTGGCCTGGTGGGATTTCTCAGTCGGGATTGAAACGCAGAGCATAATCGATAAAGGCGCGCGCGCGCTGTCCGGTCGACTGGTGAACATTCCCTATCGGGCAATGCGAGGATCGAGCTGGTCTGGCGAAGACATGAATTGGCGCAATGCGCCACGCCAGTATGCCGCCATTCATTTTCACGAAGACGATTTGCACGATTGCGGTTGGGCTACCGATTTCAATGTCCCGATCCCGGACGGGACGCAAAGCGGTGTTTACGGTGTGCGTCTGAGAAAGGACGGCGCAGAAGACATCATTCCATTTTACGTCCTAGCCCCTAGGGACGGGCCTCGCAACAAAGTTTGTTTTCTAGCCTCGACGTTTACGCATCAAGCCTACGCTAACCACGCGCGAGGCAATTGCGACGATGCCATGCGATCGCGTATGCGCGACTGGAATGCCGCTCCCTACAACCCCGATGACTATCCAATCTATGGACGCTCGACCTACAACTTCCACCCCGACGGGTCAGGGTTTTCCATCTCTTCACGCTTCAGACCGACCCTGACGGTCCGTCCCGGCTATCTGACATTCCTAGATGCCGCCGGCTCGGGCTTACGGCACTTTTCGGCGGATACGCATCTGCTTTATTGGCTGGAACAGCGGGGTATCGCATTTGATATCATAACGGACGAAGATCTCGATGACGAAGGCGCAGAATTGTTGGCCGGATACGAAACCGTTCTGACAGGTTCGCATCCCGAATACCACACCACCGGGATGCTCGGAAGTTTGCAGCATTATTCCGACACTGGTGGCAAACTGGTCTATCTGGGGGGCAACGGTTTTTACTGGAAAATTGCCCGTATTCCGACGCTGCCGGGGGTGATCGAACTGCGCCGCGCCGAAGGCGGCATTCGCGCGTGGTCGCCTCAGGCCGGTGAATCCCATCATCAGCTTGACGGCGGGTACGGCGGTTTATGGCGGCGCAATGGCCGTCCGCCCCAAAAGCTCGTGGGCGTCGGCTTTTCGGCTCAGGGCCTGTTCGAAGGATCCTATTACAGACGTACCGAGGACAGCCAGCATCCCGATGTCGCCTGGATTTTTGACGGTGTCACGGAGGAAAAGCTGGGGGACTATGGTCTAAGCGGCGGCGGGGCCGCAGGGTTTGAACTTGACCGCGCCGATCCCGAACTTGGCACGCCTGCCGGTACCGTGGTTCTGGCCGTTAGCGAAGGGCATAGCGACAGTTTTGTCGCCGTCCCCGAAGAATTGCTTTCCCACATCAGCACCGAAACTGGCGAAGACCCTGCCGACCTCATTCGCGCGGAAATCGTGTATTGCCCCAAGAAGGATGGCGGTGCTCTGTTCTCTGTCGGATCAATCAGCTTTTGCGGCAGCTTGAATCACAATGGTGGAGACAACGGTGTTTCGAGAATGTTGGAAAACGTGATCCGCCGATTTGCGGGTCTGGATTAGAAATCGGGGTGTTGTCCTGTGTGGACGTATATGGACCCCACCTTATTGCAACGGTTTTGGTTGGTCTGGTTCAGGATAACGATTGCTGACGTATATCCGGCTTCTTTGAGCGGCCCAATGCATTGTCACCGCGAGCCCCGATGGATTTCCGCGTGCTTCTCCCTCATCGGCTCCAAGGCATCAGCGTTGCTGTGCCGATCCACACAGCCGCCACTGGAC
>JAGXFI010000061.1 GCA_024637305.1 Sulfitobacter sp. | reverse complement strand
GATTCCGCGCTTTGGTTAGGAGACAAACGTTATGTTGAACAACATCGGACTACCGGGCCTGCTCTTGATCGCAGTTGTCGTGCTGGTGCTTTTCGGGCGCGGCAAGATCAGCTCGCTCATGGGTGAGGTCGGCAAGGGCATCACCAGCTTCAAGAAGGGTATCAGCGAGGGCGATAACGAGATCAAGGAAATCGACGATCTCAAATCTGCCGATCTGCCGGAGCATACGGACCGGGGTACCGCCCCCAAGACCGACCTCAAGGCCGACAAGAAGCAGGTATAAACAGCCATGTTCGATCTCGGCTGGACTGAGATGCTGGTCGTGGGGATCGTCGCGTTGATCGTCGTCGGCCCCAAGGATCTGCCCGTGCTGTTTCGGCGCGTGGGGCAATTCGTTGGCAAGGCCAAAGGCATGGCACGAGAGTTTTCATCTGCCATGAACGATGCCGCCGACCAGTCCGGGATGCGTCAGATGTCGAGCGACATCAACAAATCCATCAAGGCTGCGACAAATCCGGTGGGTTCAGCGATGGATGGCGTCAAATCGGCGGCCAAGTCCCTGACGGATATCGACCCCGATAGCGAGACCGGCAAGCTGGCCGCGCAAAAGGCAGAAGATATCAAGCGTATTCAAGCGTCTACCGCACGCGCAGCGGCAGAGCGCAAGGCCCGCGAGGCGACCGAGGCGCTTCAGCGCGCGGACGAGGCGGAAGCCGCATTGGCGAAGCCGCCGGAGAAGAGTGACACATGAGCGCTTCGGATGACATCGACGACAGCGCCGCGCCGCTGATCGAGCATCTGGCGGAACTGCGGACGCGGCTGATATGGTCCGTGCTGGCTTTTCTGGTCGGAGTGATCATTTGTTTCTCGTTCGGCTCAGCCATTCTGGATTTCCTGCTGGTCCCAATCGAGAACACGATGCGCGACCTCGGAAATCCCAACCCCGTGATGCAATATACCGCACCGCAGGAATATTTCTTTACCCTGATCCGGATCTCCATGGTCGGTGGATTGATGATTTCGTTCCCCGTCATCGCCAACCAGCTGTGGCGTTTCGTGGCACCTGGTCTGTACAGAAATGAAAAATCGGCTTTTCTGCCATTTCTGATCGCCTCGCCTGCGCTGTTCCTGCTGGGTGCGGCATTTGCGCATTATGTCGTCGTACCGCTGGCAATGCAGTTTTTCCTCGGCTTTTCCGACGCGGCATCAATCCTGACGGCGATGGTCAGCGAAGGGCCGGTCCGCAAGAGCGGCATCGACATCGTGTTTCAGGGCAAGGTCAACGAAAGCCTTGATATAACTCTGAAAATGATTGTGGCTTTTGGTCTTTGCTTTCAGTTGCCTGTTTTGCTGACGCTGATGGGCAAGGCCGGGTTGGTCACGGCGGAAGGGCTTGGCAACGTGCGCAAATACGCAGTGGTCGGGATCTTGTTGCTGGCTGCACTGGTCACGCCCCCCGACGTCATTACACAGCTTATCCTGTTCACGGTTGTCTACGGGCTTTACGAGGTGTCGATCTTTCTCGTAGCGCGTGTGGATGCCAAGCGCGAAGCACAGTTGCGTGCCGACGGGTTCTACGACGACGAAGAGCCCCCTGCGACATCTGACGACATCGAGGACAAATGACCGAGGCGGCGTTGGAACGAATTGCAGCCGCGCTTGAGCGGTTAGCCCCGGCACCGCTGGCGGCCCCTGATTTCGATGCGTCGAGCGCGTATGTTTGGCACCCCGATCCTGACCGGCTTGTGCCTGCGGAAAAGATTGCCCGCGTTGATCTGGGTTTGCTTGTCGGGGTTGACCGGGCGCGCGATACATTGGTGCAGAACACGCTTCAATTTGGTGCCGGCCTGCCTGCAAATAATGCGCTGCTCTGGGGTGCCAGAGGGATGGGAAAATCGAGCTTGGTCAAGGCAGTGCACGGGTTTGTTCAGGCAAAGCATCGCGGCCTGAGATTGGTCGAGTTGCAGCGCGAGGATCTGCCCTCTGTTGGTCGGTTGCTCGCAATGTTGCGGAATGTGCCGCACCGTTTCATCCTGTTTTGTGACGACCTGAGCTTTGGTCATGACGACGCGCATTACAAATCGCTCAAAGCAGTGCTGGATGGCGGGATCGAGGGGCGGCCCGAGAATGTCGTGCTGTATGCAACGTCCAACCGTCGCCATCTGATGCCGCGTGACATGATCGAGAACGAGCGTGGATCGGCGATCAATCCGTCCGAAGCGGTCGAAGAAAAGGTGTCACTTTCGGACCGGTTCGGTCTGTGGCTGGGCTTTCACCCGTGCGACCAGGACCAGTATCTGGCGATGATACGCGGTTATTGCGACGCCTACGGGGTCGCGATCGACGATGAGACCCTGCGCGCAGAGGCCATCGAATGGCAAGCCACACGCGGTGCGCGTTCAGGGCGCGTGGCGTGGCAGTATTTTACGGACCTTGCTGGGCGCAAAGGCATGCCCTTTGGCAACGCGTAGGCACGTCGCTTCGAAACTGCGGATGCATGGGGCTGGCTTGGTGCCGTAATTCTTCAGGTTTGATAAAATCCGCTGGATTTCCGCGTGTGCCAACGCCGTTGAAGACCGAAGCGCCGGTGTTTTCATCCACGACAACATAAATATCCGGACCGGTATAGCACCACCGTTGACCGTCGACTGAGTGCCGAAGATCGCGTTGGTATAGCCAAAATGTTCCGGCATCGTCCCAGTTCAGCAGGCCAATAATCACTGGACTGTTTCTGGTTCAGAAACGCGGCACGCTTTATGGCGACGATGCTCCACGTTGGGTCAAAACAGGGCATTTCACAGGTTTTTTGCGATCTACCCAACTCAAAGCGGTAGATCGCGTGCTTGCGCCTAGTTCAGGAAAGGTGCCGGATCCACGCTGTCAAAGCCTTTGCGGACTTCGAAATGGACATAGGCATCATCGCCGCTGCGCAGTTTCGCAATTTGCTGGCCCCGTGTGACGGCGTCGCCTTTGGCAACCGTAACATCCGCGACATTGGCATAGACGGTCAGCACATTTTCAGGATGCCGCACGACGATGATCGGAATGCCATCGGCGCTTTTGGTGATCGCGGCGACGGTGCCGGTATCGGCGGCTTTGACCGGCGCGCCGGCTGCCCCTTTGATGTTGATGCCTTCGTTGCGGCCTTTCGAGTATTCTCGGATGATACTGCCGTTAACCGGCATCACCATTCTGGCGTTGGCGGCCGGCTGCGTGGTCTTGCCAACGTCGGCGACCGGCTTTGCCGGTGTCTGGGGCTTTGCGATCGGCTGGGCCGAGGCGTCCGCAGGCAGCGGTTTCGCGGCCGAGGGGGGCGTCGGCGTGGGTGATCCTGCACCGGGCAGCGTCGGGGCAGGTTGCGGAACGACGCGTGCGGGCGGGTTCTGCTGCGGGACGGGGATGAGCAGGAACTGCCCCTCGCGGATCGCGAAATCGGCACCCAGACCGTTCCATTCAGCCAGCGACTTTACCGGGACGTTATAAAGGCGCGCGATGGTAAAGGCGCTCTCGCCGCGTTCGACCTGGTGGCGGATGGGTTCCTTGCCGACCTGAGCCTGAGCCTGAGGCTGCCCGGTAGGAGCCAGCGTTGCGGTTTGCACACCGGGTGTCGCGGGTGAGCGGTCGATGGCACCGCCTGCTACGGAGGCGATGTCCACCGGCTGGATCGGGCCGGTTGTGATAGCTCCCGTTGCTGGCGACGGTTCAGCCACCCGTGAGGGCAGGGCGATGATCTCGTCCGCGCGCAGTGGAACGCCCGGTTCTATCCCGTTATAGCGCGCAAGTTGATCGGCGTTGATGCCTACGCGGGCCGCGACATCTGAAAGCGTATCGCCGCGCCGCGCTACGGCGACCTGATAATTCGGGTATGAAATAACGCCGCGATTATCGGGCACTGGACGCGCCGCCAGCGCTCCCGTCGCAGCATCCGCCGTCGAGAAGCCGCCGTTCAGACCGCGCAGATCAAAATCGATCGGCTGGTCACAAGCGGCAAGCATGACGAGCGCGCTGCCGGTGATAAGGCTCAGCCGCAGGGCGCGGCGCTTTGGGGGAAAACTCATCTGCTCGTCCTCATCAATTTGCCAACTCCCCCTGTTCAATCGGGGTTTCGCGGGCATGTTAACCCATTTACGTGTCCTTGCCCAACCCTTCCAGAAGGGGAACAAAACGCACTGCGCGCAATTCGTCATATTCCAGCGCGCCACCTGGCATCTTGCGCACGCGGATAAGGTGCTGCACGGCGTCGGACTGCCCGACCGGGACCACCATGATGCCGCCCTCCTTGAGCTGAGCAATCAGCGGGCCGGGGGGGTCTTCAGCGGCGGCTGTCACGATAATGCGGTCGAACGGTGCCTGGTCGGCAAGCCCGAAGCTGCCGTCGCCGGTGATCGCGGTGATATTGGTCAGGTCCAGATCGTCGAACACCTGACGCGCTTCCTGCACGAGGCGGCGGTGCCGGTCGATAGTGTAGACGCGCCGCGCCAGTCTACTGAGGATCGCGGCCTGATAGCCGGAGCCTGTGCCGATCTCAAGCACCTTGTCACGCGGGCTGATCTGCAACGCCTGCGTCATCAGGCCGACGACAGACGGCTGGCTGATGGTCTGGCCGCAGGCGATGGGCAACGGCATGTCTTCGTAAGCACGTTCCGAGAACAGCCCGCGAATAAAAGGACCACGGTCGACGCTCTCCATCGCGGATAGGACGCGCTGGTCCGTTACGCCCTTGGACCGCAGGGCATAGAGGAACTGCATCTTGCGTTCTGCTTCGTTGATCTCGGCTGCGCTCATGTGTCGATGCCTTGCAGTGTGCGCAGCGCGTCATGGTCCGTAAGGTCTGCGCGCATCGGCGTGACGGAAATATAGCCCTCGAGATTCAGCGCCGCATCCGCATGGGGGGCTGTCGGTACTTGCTGGTCTCCGCCCTTGATCCACAAAAACCGCCGCCCGTTCGGCGCGATATGCGCTTCGGTCGAAAAATTGACCCCCGGCCGCCGGCCCTGGGGCGCAAGGCGGACCCCCTTGACGCCAGATGCTGGCACAGGCGGGAAGTTGACATTGTAGAACAGGCCGTAATCCATTTCGCCCTCAGGCGTAGCGGCGAAAATCCTCTTGATAAGCTGTGCGCCATGCGCTGCTGCCGCCTCGAAGGGATCGTCCAGATCGCGGTTCGCAGGGCCATAGTATTGCGACAGGGCGATTGCGGGAATGCCTTGCAGTGCCGCCTCCATCGCGCCGCCGATCGTGCCGGAATAAAGCGTGTTTTCAGCCGAGTTGTTGCCGCGGTTCACCCCCGACAGCACCAGATCCGGCGGGCGTCCGACCATGGGATCGTGGAGCGCCGCCAGAACGCAATCGGCGGGCGAGCCTTCGGCGGCAAAGCGGCGGGGGCCAAGCTGGCTGATCATCATCGGTCTGGTATAGCTGATGCAATGCGCCACGCCGGATTGTTCAAACGCCGGGGCGACTGTCCAGACTTCGCCGACATCGCCCGCAAGGCGCATGGCGATATCGTGCAGGACAGACAACCCCGGAGCATTGATGCCGTCGTCATTGGTAATCAGAATGCGCATGATATCCCCTTTTGGCCTTGATAATAGAGCGGGAGGGCCAGCGGCAAGAGACGCGCGGGGTAGCACATGAAATTTGCGGCTTATACCAGTGACAGTTGCGCCAATATCGCAGCGGCCTGGTCATGGGGGTCCGCCAATACGCTGCGGTCTTCACCGGGGAAAAAGCGCGCACGGGTTGCAGTGGGCATCGGCGCAGGTTCCGCGATGTGAACTTTCGGCCCGATCCGTGCGGTTTCGGCCTGCCAGCTGCGCGCCATCGCTATTTGCGCGCTTTTGGTGGCACCGTAAGCGCCGAAAAACCTCGTTCCGCCGCGCGGATCGTCCAGAAACACAGCCTGTCCAGTCTGGCCCAACAAGGGAGAGACATAAGAGATGAGGGTGGCCGTCGCCGTCAGATTGCAGGCGATGGATTTGGCCATGTCTTTGGCGTCGATATGATCTGCCGGAGCCTGCGGGGCCGCATGGATCGCGGTATGGATCCACAGGTCAAGCGATCCCCAACGGTCGAAAATGCCCCGACACAGGGTCGCCATCGCCTCGGGCTGCGTGACATCCATCGGAGCGAGTGTCGCGGCTCCGCCCTTGGCTTTTATCCGGTCGTCAAGTTCCTCGAGCGCACCAACGGTGCGCGCGACGGCGATGATGTGATGCGTCGGAGCGAGCGCTTCGGCCAGGGCGGATCCGAGGCCGCGCGATGCACCGGTTATGAGGGCTGTACGTGTCATGGATGTCGCTTTGCACCGCCGGACCTACCGCGTCAAGGGGTCAGCCTTTGGGCAGGCTCAACACCGTATCGCGACCCGACCTGGACAACATTATGCGGCTGTCGTCGATGGCGCGTACTTCGCTGCCCTCGACGGTGGTGCCGACCGTCACGCGGGCGATTTTGCCATTTGGCAAGCGGATCAGGGCACCCGGTGCATTCGCCGATCCGAAGATGCCGATAAGCGCTGTCCGGTCCAATTTGGTCTGCGTTGTGGCAATATCTGCCACGTGCCGGGGCGTCGTGTCATCAGAAGACGACATGGGTAATCCTTCCTGCTGTCTGGAGCATGGTCCAGTATAAATGCTGCGGTGCAGCTACGCCGGATGCTGTGCTAGCGAAAGGGGGTGTCTGGTTCGTCCGGACGGACTGGCAAAAAGCCGCCGTCAGGAAGGCCGGTGATAGCGATCGGTCATCCGCGCAAGGTAATCGATCGCCGCCACAGCAGGAAATTGCATCGTAACGCCCAGCGCTAACAGGACCGGTCAGGAGAAGTCCGAGCGCTACTCCGCTGCTGGCTTCATCTCGAATCCCTGATCGACCTGATCGGCGGGGATGACGGGGTATTCGCCGGAAAAACAGGCGTCGCAATACTGTGGGCATTTGGCGTTGCGGCCTGCCGCCTCGCCAACGGCGCGGTAGAGACCGTCAAGCGAGATGAACTTGAGGCTGTCTACGCCGAGATGTTCGCGCATCTCGTCCTCGGACATGGTCGCGGCCAACAGCTTTTCGCGTTGTGGAGTGTCGACGCCATAAAAACAGGGCCATGCGGTCGGTGGTGACGCGATCCGGAAGTGGACTTCGGCGGCTCCGGCGTCGAGAATCATTTCCTTGATCTTGCGCGAGGTGGTGCCGCGCACGACGCTGTCGTCCACAAGGATGATCCGTTTGCCGCGCACCAGCGCACGATTGACGTTGAGTTTCAGGCGCACACCCATGTTGCGGATCTGTTCTGTCGGCTCAATGAAGGTGCGGCCCATGTATTGGTTGCGGATGATACCCATCGCGTAAGGTATGCCGGACTGAAGCGAAAATCCGATGGCGGCAGGGGTTCCCGAATCCGGCACCGGGCAGACGAGGTCGGCGTCTACCGCCGCTTCCTTGGCCAATTCGCGGCCGATGGCCTCGCGGGTTTCATAGACGGAGCGGCCCCCGAGAATGCTGTCCGGGCGGCTGAAATAGACATGTTCAAAGATGCAAAAGCGCGATGGTACGCGGCGGAAAGGGAAATGCGATTCGACGCCTCGTTCGTTGATGACGACCATCTCGCCCGGTTCGATCTCGCGGATAAACTCGGCCCCGATGATGTCGAGCGCACAGGTTTCTGAAGAAAGCACCCAACCGTCGCCCAACTGGCCCAGCACCAGCGGGCGCACACCAAGCGGGTCGCGGACACCAATCAGCTTGGTGCGGGTCATGGCAACGATCGAGAAAGCGCCCTCGACCCGGCGCAGCGCGTCTTCCATGCGTTGGGGAATGTTGCGTTGCAAGGACCGTGCCATCAGGTGGATGATACATTCGCTGTCGCTTGAACTTTGAAAGATCGAGCCGCGTTCGATCAATTCGCGGCGCAGGGAGATGGCGTTGGTGATATTGCCGTTATGCGCGATTGCCGCGCCGCCCATGGCGAATTCGCCAAAAAACGGCTGGACGTCACGAATCGCTGTCTGTCCTTTGGAACCGGCGGTCGAATACCGCACATGGCCGATGGCAAGCGATCCGGGCAGCGTTTCCATGACGGACTGCGAGGTGAAGTTGTCACGCACATAGCCGAAGCGGCGGGCGGACTGGAAGCCGACCTCCGGACAATAGCTGACGATACCGCCCGCCTCTTGTCCGCGATGTTGCAGGGCGTGCAGACCCAAGGCCACGAAGTTGGATGCATCGGTCACGCCGACGATGCCGAAGACCCCGCATTCTTCCTTGAGTTTATCCTCGTCGCCCGCATCGCGCAGGTATGAGGTGTCGAACGGGTTTGCAGGGGGCATGATCTTGGACAACGGTGAGGCTCCGAATCCGATAATGGGGCTTGACCCCTATGTAGGGGCTCGGTGCGCCGGTGTCACCCTGTCTTCACAATTCCGTAACGGGGCGGCGCGGGATTGTGCCCGCGCCCTGCCGGTATTCATGCGGCGATGTCGGGGGCGCAGAAGCCATTGTTCATCATGATCAGTGTTGCGCGCGTCTCGCCATAGCTGAGGTGCTTGAAAAAGCTTTCGCCTGACGTGGCGGGCGCATGGATCAGGGCACCGGTCTGCGCATAGACAATTTCTTCTTCGGCAAACCCCAGCGTAACCGTACCGCTGCTTGACGCTTCGAAGGTTGGACGGATGCCGCGATAGCCTGTCATCGCGCCGATCCGGGCCAGAACATAGGGCGATTCGTGCAGATTGCTGCGCAGCGCTACAGATTGATCTGCGGGCAGAAGCATATCGGTACAGTTGTCGAGCGCGCCATGCGGCACCAGCATCATGGCCTGTGTCTTCAACGTATGCGTCAGGCGCGTGATTGTGGCAAAGCCGCCGTCGAGCGTTGAAACCCTGTCGCCAGCGACGAATGTGGCGGCGCTGCGCCATCCCTGCGGCGTCTCAAGCATCGTGTCGGTTGCCAATGTGCAGGCAGGTACATCAGCTGCGGAGAAAAACGGGGTGAAGTCTTTGGTGTGGTTGAGAAACATGGTGAAATCCTCTGTCGGTTTGTGTTTGATCTGACACTAGGATTGCTGCACGATTATGCCGCTTTTTCGTCACAAAGCTGGCCAAACCAAGCCACTGGGCGCGTTCACGCACCAGTCATGCGGCAGGCTGGCGATTACGCCAGTTGCGGAGACGTGCAGTAAGGTCTTGTTAACGTTTGGAGGTCGTTCGGGTGGCTGTAGCGATGCCGCAAGACCGCAAGCGAATCACGGCGGTGCTTCGTCATTGTCCGCAGCTGGCAACCAGATCTTCGTAACGGCCCGTGATCCAGCCAAGTGCCTGATCAGGATCCTGATTCTGAATTCTTTCGGAAAATCGGCCAAAGACCAGAGCGGAACGGCTTTCGTCCACGATGGTAAAGCTCTGGCTGGAAATGACCGTCGAATAGACGAAAAACGCAATGGCAACCAACAGAATCCCGCGCGCAACCCCAAAGACGAACCCGAGCCCCTGATCGATTCCGCCAAGAACGGAACGTTGCACCAATGATGAAAACAACGGTGTGAAAAGCGAAACGATGATGAGCGTCACCGCGAGGACAAGTGTGAACGCCCCGATGATCGAAAGCTCGCAACTGTCGGCAAGGAATTCACCGACCACAGGCAATTCGCGGACCAGCGGCTCTACCTGAGGGGCGAGCAGATAGGCGAGAACGGCGGCGGCGACCCAGCCGACGATGGCCATCAGTTCGCGAACCAGTCCTCGACCGTAAGCCAACAGCGCAGACATCACGATGACGAGCGCGACAACGCCGTCGATAAGGGTGAAACCTTCCATGCAGTCTTGCCTTTCTGCGCCGGCAGTGCCGGTCTGTCCCGATAGAGGTGCGGTTCAACCCGCCCCGAAAATTTCGCCCACAAATCCGGTCAGATCACCCATCGGTCTGAGCGTGATACCGTCCACACCCACAGGCTTGCCGCCTTTCGGAGCGATTGCGGAGGTAAAACCAAGTTTCTGAGCTTCTTTCAACCTATTTTCAGTCTGGGTGGCGGGACGCAGCGCACCCGACAGGCTGAGTTCCCCAAAAACCACGGTTTCCGCCGGAAGGGCTACGTCTTCGCGCGCGCTCAGCAGCGCGGCGGCGACGGCAAGATCGGCGGCGGGTTCGGAAATCTTCATGCCGCCGGCTACGTTCAGATAGACATCTAGCCCCGCAAACGGGATCCCGCAACGCGCCTCAAGCACGGCGAGGATCATGGCAAGGCGGCTGCTATCCCAGCCGACGACCGCGCGGCGCGGCTGGCTGTGCGGCGAAGGGGCGACGAGCGCCTGAAGCTCGACCAGCACCGGGCGCGTGCCTTCGACGCCGGCAAAGACGACCGACCCCGCAGAGGGTTCGCCCCGTTCCGACAAGAACAGCGCCGAGGGGTTCGACACTTCGGCAAGACCACGTCCCGTCATTTCGAAAACGCCGATCTCGTCGGCGGGGCCGAAACGGTTCTTGACTGACCGCAGAATTCGGAACTGGTGGCCACGCTCTCCCTCGAAATAGAGAACGGTGTCGACCATATGTTCAACGACGCGGGGGCCCGCGATCTGGCCGTCCTTGGTGACATGGCCCACAAGAATGACGGAGGTGCCCCGGCGTTTGGCGAAACTGGTCAGCTCATGGGCTGCGGCGCGGACTTGGCTGACCGATCCTGGTGCGCTGTCGACGTTGTCGGCCCACATCGTCTGGATCGAATCGATGATCGCCAGTTGCGGGCGCTCCGCCTCGAGCGTTGTCAGGATGTCGCGCAGGTTGGTTTCTGCGGCAAGGCGCACGGGCGCGTCCGACAGACCAAGGCGCTGTGCGCGCATGCGGACCTGCGCCGAGGCTTCTTCGCCCGAGATGTAGACTGTGCTGAGACCACGGTTCGCAAATGCACCGGCGGCTTGCAGCAGCAGCGTCGATTTTCCGATGCCGGGGTCGCCGCCCACAAGGATCGCCGACGCGGGAACGAGACCTCCGCCCAGAACACGGTCGAGCTCCGCCAGACCGGATTCGGTTCGTGGCGGCGGATCTTCATGGCTGGACAGATCCGACAGCGTCATCGCGTTGCCGCGCTTGTTGCCCAGGGATTTGGATGGTGGACCTGCGCTTAGGCCCTTGTCCTCGATGATGGAATTCCATTCGCCGCAATTGTCGCAACGACCCGACCATTTCGGGTAGGTCGCGGCGCATTTGGTACAGCTGAAGGTGGTGGTTGCTTTGGCCATGTGCGCTTTTCTAGTGATGCGGGCCGAACGTCAACGGGTCTGATGCCAGCGCCCGCTCCGTCCGCCAGCTGATCCAGAGCGACGCAAGGATACAGCCCGAAAAGAGGTAAAGACCCCAGGCGGTTTCGATGCGGCCCACGCCGATTCCCCTCGATAGCGTAATGTAGAGCGCGATCAGGAAAATATCCGCCATCGCCAGCTTGCCCAAGAGATGCAGGGCGGGCAGGGCGCGGGGGCTGAGAAAACCAAAATGCAGCAAGCCCAGACCTATGGTTTTCAGGTACGGGGCAAAAAGCGCGAATGCGGTGACGATCAGGGCGAGGAAAATGTCAGAAGCCCACAGCGATTGCAGACCCGTCAGGACGGAAATTTCGCTGAGGGAGAACAGCGGCAGCAGCCCTGCGCGCACCAGCGGGGCATACCACGCCACAGGATAAAGGATCAGCAACGCAAGATTGGCATAGCGGATCATGCAGCAGACCTTTTGTCAGGCATCGACGCTGCCCCGGGCATGTCGGTGCCTTGCGGCGGGATTCCGCGCCCGTCCAGTCGATGCGTCATTCGTCTTCCGATCTGCCAGCGAGGAACGCCCGAAGCTTGGGGTCCTCGGTTTCGTTCAGGGTTGCGGCTTCGCCCGTCCAGCGAACTTTGCCTTCGCACAGAAACGCCACATCATCGGCAACGGTTTGAACGGTCGTGATGTCGTGGGTAATGGTCAGGGCCGTAGCCCCCAGTTCGGTCACGACCTCGCGGATAAGACGGTTGATCTTGCCTGCCATGACGGGGTCGAGACCTGTCGTTGGTTCATCGAAAAACATCAACTGGGGTTCATTGGCAATGGCGCGGGCAAGACCGGCGCGCTTTCGCATGCCACCCGACAATTCGGAGGGCAGACGGTCGGCGACATCGGCGCTGAGTCCGACGCGGGCAAGCTTTTCTATTGCAGCCGCGCGGGCGCGCGCGCGCGACATCTGTCGGAGAAGGGTGAATGCGACGTTTTCCCAGATCGGCAGGCTGTCAAACAATGCCGCACCCTGAAAAAGCACACCGGTTTGCGGCATCAGGCGCGCGCGGCTGGCCGGGGTGATACGTGTATTCGCCAGCGTGACGGTACCACTATCGGGTTGGGTGAGCCCGATGGCGCATTTGAGCATGATCGATTTCCCCGCGCCTGAGGGGCCAATGACCACCATGGAGTGGCCCTTTGGCACCCGAAGGCTTACGCCCCGCAGCACCGGGCGTGAACCAAAGGATTTGCGGAGTGTGTCGAGAACAATCATTGGGCGAAGAACACGCTTGTCAGCGCGAAGTTCGCGGCAAGGATAAGGACGGCGGCGTATTCTACGGCCCCTTTGGTCGCAAGGCCCACACCCATGGCACCGCGGCTCGCGCGCAGGCCGTAATAGCAGCCCATCATTGTTGCGATATATCCAAAGGCAGCCCCCTTGGTGAGCGATGTGGCGATATCCAGAGGCTCGATAAAATGAACGGTATCGCGCAGATAGGAAGCCGCGTTGAAACCCAGCGTGCCGGTGGCTACGCCGTAGCCACCCATGATGCCGATGGTATCGCCCACCGCGACAAGGACTGGCACAGTCAGGGTTCCTGCAAGGACCCGCGGGGCGGTGAGGTATTTCATCGGATCGGTCGAAAGGGTTATCAACGCGTCGATCTGTTCGGTCACTTTCATCGTTGCGATCTCGGCGGCGATGGAGGTGGTGACCCGCGCCGCCACCATGAGACCGACGAGGACCGGCCCGAGTTCGCGCACCATGCCGATGGCGACGATTTGCGGCACCACGGCCTGTGCGTCGAACCGTGCGCCACCTGCGTAAATCTGAAGCACCAGCGCGCCGCCGGTAAAAAGCGCGGTAAGTCCGATCACGGGCAGCGACAGCCAGCCGATCTGCATCAGAGCGCTGCGAAAGGCGCGGGGATAGAATGGCGGTGTCACGATATGACGCGCGGTTTCCAGCGCAAAGAGCGTCACGGAACCGATGGCTCGAAGCCCCCGCAAAACTGCCCGTCCGAGCGCCGCGAGGAGCTTGAGCCCAAGGTTCATGTCAGCCAAACCCGGCTATAGCGCCCGCCCAGCGACGTGAGTATCTCATACCCGATGGTGTCGGCAAACTCCGCTACGGTATCGACCGACTGGTGCAGGCCGAGCAATTGCAGCGACAGCGGGTCGTAGCCCAGTTCGGTGACATCCACTGTCACGAGATCCATTGATACGCGCCCGACGACAGGACACCGGCGCCCTTCGGCCGTCAGCGATGCCTTGGGCCCCATCGCGCGGATCAATCCGTCTGCGTAACCGGCGGCGATGGTCGCAATTCGTGACGGTCGCTGTGCCGTCCATGTGTTGCCATAGCCGACTGGCTCACCGGCAACGAGGTCACGGACCTGAATGACCGGCACGTCAAGTGTCACCACCGGAACCGCGTCGATGAAAGGCAGGCCGCCATAAAGGCCGATGCCCGGACGGGTCATGTCGAAATGATAGGCGTCCCCCAGCAGCGTGCCGCCCGTCGCCGCGAATGAACGCGGGGTGTCCAACCCGTCGGTCATGGCGTGGAATTCAGCCAGTTGATGGGCGTTCATCGGATGTGCCGGATCGTCCGCACAGGCGAGGTGAGAGAGGATCAGACGCGGATTCTGGGCCAAGGCGATGTCGCGAAGTGCCGACCATTCGGCAGGCTCCATCCCCAGCCGGTTCATGCCGGTATCCAGTTGCAGGCCGAAAGGATGGCCCGGCAATTGCTCGACATGCAGCAGCATCTGATCGACGGAATTGATCATCGGAACCAGATCGGCGCTTCGGATCAGTTCCGCATCCCCCGGCATATGACCCGAAAAAACGTATATCGCCGGCCCCGGTCCCAGGACGCGCCGCAAGGCCAGCCCTTCTTCGGCGACGGCGACGAAAAACTGGCGGGCACCCGTCGTGGCCAGCGTGGTGGCGACCTTGTCAAGGCCAAGCCCATAGGCGTCCGCCTTGACGACGGCCCCGGTTTCGGCCTCCGAAAGCTTGTCGAGGGCGCGCCAGTTGGCAGCGATTGCGGAGAGATCAATTGTCAGGGTCGCGGTGCTCATGTGCAGCGGTTTGCAGAGACGGAGCGGCCTCGTCAAGCGGTTGATGCGTTATCGCTTATGTGCCTTAAGGTTGCATCAGATAATAACAGGGAGAGCCACCATGAGACAGATTGCCATGAAGGCAGCAATTGTTGCCGCCACGGCCGCGACACCGCTGCTTGCAGAGAACAGAATCGACGGTCAGCTACCCGGCGCACCCGAACTTTCAGCCTATGGCGCATTGCCCATCGGCGTGCGGCAGTTTGAAATGGTCAACAAGGATCAGGTCAACATATTGGCCATTGACCCTGCGGCGGACAAACCTGATCCGCTGCCGCGCTATGACCGTCCGCTTACCGTCGAGGTCTGGTATCCGGCGGCCGAAGGCGCGTCGGGGGACACATCGGTTCGCGCCTATCTGCGCGACGGGACGACCGAAGTGACGCTGCAGGGTCGCGCGATGCGCGATGCCGCACCTGCTGAAGTAGCCGAGCCTTATCCTTTGGTGTTGATCAGCCACGGATACCCCGGAAACCGGTTCCTGATGTCGCATCTGGCCGAGAATATTGCGTCCAAGGGCTATGTCGTGGCCTCTATCGACCACACCGATTCGACTTACCGAACGCAGGCTGCGTTCGGCTCGACGCTGGTGAACCGTTCGCTTGACCAGCTGTTCGTGCTCGAGCAAATGGCACAGATGAGCGGTGATGAAAGCTCTGGCATGGCGGGACTGTATGATGCGCAGAACACCGGCCTCATCGGCTATTCGATGGGCGGATATGGCGCGATCATAACGGCGGGCGGCGGGGTCACCGAGGCGTCTGTCGGGTATGGGTGGGGCGCGCCTCATGGCACGCTTGGCATTCACCAGACCGGATCGGAAACCCATGACAGATTGCCTGATCCGCGGATCAAGACAGCGGTTGCGTTCGGACCCTGGGGCATGAATACCGGCTTTTGGGACGCGGAAGGTCTGTCGGGCATCCAGATCCCGATGCTGTTCATCGCCGGCTCACAAGATGACATTTCTCTTTACGAGAATGGCGTCCGGGCGATCTGGCAAGGGGCTACGGGTGTGGACCGTGCCTTGCTTACATACGAAAACGGGGGCCACAATTCAGGAGCCCCGATGCCTGCACC
This sequence comes from Sulfitobacter sp., assembly GCA_024637305.1. GTDB lineage: Bacteria > Pseudomonadota > Alphaproteobacteria > Rhodobacterales > Rhodobacteraceae > Sulfitobacter. The sequence goes on along the minus strand of JAGXFI010000061.1, from coordinate 39,943 downwards.
GGCTGAAAGCTATTATTTCAATGAGGATAAAGGCTTCAACATTTCCGCGCATTACACCGATGCGGTTTGGGACACGACACGCATGAACAACATCGCGCAGCATTTCGTGACCGTCTGGCTGGATCGCGAGCTGAAAGGTGAGGATGAAAAGGGCGTATTCCTTGATTTGATTGAATCGTCAAACGACGGCGTCTGGTCAATGAACGAAGACGGCACGGCCAAAGAGGATCACACCTATTGGGAAGGCTTCCCCGAGGGCACCGCCAAAGGGTTGCGGTATGAGGTGTTGCAAGCAGGGGAGTAACGCCATTTCGCGTCTCAGGATTATGTTTTCGCACGCCGCTGTCCCAGTGATGGCGGCGTGTTGCGCGGGCAGCGTTCTGATTTTGGCGCTGTCGGGGCCGCTTTGGGTCTGGATTCTCGTGCCGCTGGGTATCGCGGCGCAAATGCTCAATGAATACAATCTGCACCGGTTTGTCTTTCATCTTCGGCCGCCGCGCTGCCAATGGCAGTTCGACCTGCTTTACCGTGCGCATTACGGTCATCACGACTTTCCTGTGAACCACGCGCTGTTCTTCGTGCCGGTCTGGGTCGCGGTCCCGATGCTTTTGGGCAATTTTGGCCTGCTTTGGGGTCTGTTGGCCGCTTTCGGTGTCGAGACGGCTTTCTGGATCGCGTTAGCTATCGTTCCGATTGGCGGTGTCCTGACCTTTCTGGGATATGAGTGGTTTCACATGACGGCGCATCTGACGGTGCCCAAGACGGCAGTGGAGCGGCATGTGACCGTTTTGCACAACCAGCACCATTTCCGCGACTTTTCAAAGTGGTTTCACGTCAGTCCGGGAGGTGAAGTGATCGACCGCTTCTTTGGAACGGACATCGACCGGGAGACGCTGAAATCCCAGCAAAGGATCGAATTCATTCGAACCTTGGGTATGCGCCCGGATGATCCGCGTCTCATTTCTGCGCGTCGCAGGTTCGCCGAGAAATACGGATTGTCGCCCGACGAAATCGCGCGCGCGGCGGCGGGCTGACGCCTTTATCGGTTTGATACAGATCGGCTCGCTTGTGTGGCGTTGAGATCAGAACTCCTGATCGTCCGCGTTTTGCTGCCATGGCTTCACGAGGTTGCCAAAGCGGGTGAAGCGACCCTCGAAACTCAGGTCGACCGTGCCAATCGGGCCGTGACGCTGTTTGCCGATCACGACTTCGGCGCGGCCGTGCAGGCGCTCCATCTCTTCTTGCCACATGGCCATCTTTTCCAGCTCGTGATCGCCTGGTTTCTCGCGTTCCTTGTAATATTCCTCGCGGAACACGAACATCACGACGTCCGCGTCCTGCTCGATAGAACCGGATTCGCGCAGATCTGACAGCTGCGGGCGCTTGTCTTCTCGGTTTTCGACCTGACGGCTTAGCTGCGACAGGGCGATGACGGGGATGTCGAGTTCCTTGGCGATGGCCTTGAGCCCCATCGTGATCTCGGAAATCTCGTTCACGCGGTTCTCGTTCTTGCCGGTGCCTCGCACCAGTTGCAGGTAGTCCACAATCAAGACGTCCAGACCATGCGTCCGCTTCAGCCTTCGTGCGCGCGCGGCAAGCTGGCTGATCGGCAGGGCGGGCGTATCGTCGATATAAAGCGGGCAGGCTTCGAGCGCCTTGGCTGCATCGACGAAGCGACGAAATTCGACCTCTGTCATGTCGCCGGAACGGATCTGCTGGCTCGGGATCTCCGCAGCTTCCGACAGGATGCGCGCGGCAAGCTGTTCGGCGCTCATCTCCAGAGAATAAAAGCCCACGACACCGCCGTCTACGGCCCCTTCGGAGCCGTCCGGGAGGGTGCCGCGCTTGTACGCCTTGGCAACATTGAAGGCGATATTCGTGGCGAGAGAGGTCTTGCCCATTGATGGGCGGCCCGCAAGGATCAGGAGGTCGGAACGATGAAGCCCGCCCAGTTTCTTGTCCATGTCTATGAGACCGGTCGAGACGCCGGACAGGCCGCCATCCCGCTGGTAGGCGGCATTCGCGACATTGACCGCGTCCGTTACAGCCTTGAGAAAGCTCTGAAATCCGCTTTCGGTTTGGCCTTGCTCGGCAAGTTTGTAGAGCGCCTGTTCGGCCTCAACGATCTGTTCGCGTGGTTCCGACGCGACATCGACGGTCGCGGCCTTGGCTGCGATGTCGCGCCCAAGGGCTATCAGATCTCGGCGAACGGCGAGATCGTAGATCATCTGCGCATAATCGCGCACGGCAAAGGCGCTTATTGCGGCACCGGCAAGACGGGCAAGATAGGCCGGACCGCCCAACTCCTTCAGGCCTTCGTCATCTTCCATAAACGCCTTGAGCGTTACCGGAGACGCCAGGTTGTTCTTGGCGATCCGCGCGGCGGCGATTTCATAAATGCGGGAATGCACCGGATCATAGAAATGGCGTGGGGCGATGATCGCCGCGACACGGTCATAGACATCGTTGTTGGTCAGAATTGCCCCCAGAAGCTGTTGTTCAGCCTCGATGGAGTGCGGCATCGTGTTGGGTGCCTGCACGGCGATCTGGTTCGCGTTCAGTGACGATATTTCGTTCATTGTCCCACCCTTTGTCGTCCCGCCGCCGTGATAGCCAGCGCGACCGTGCTAGGCAAATTGTATGTTGCTGTGGACAGGCTGTGGATAGGTTTGCGCATACTACATAATGCGTCGCACACGCGGTTCAGGTCAACATCTTGCTGCCTGGTCAGCTTAACCTTGCCGGGCCTCCTGCCATTCCGTTGGGGCATTCAGGAAGCTTTCCACCTCGGTCAGCGTTGCCGCGCCAAACGCTTTTTGCGCCTTAGCTTCGGCGAGAACATCCCACCACGTACACAAGGAATGCAGGGCAATGCCATGATCCCCAAGTGTCTTTTCCGTTTCTGGAAAGATGCCGTAATAGAAAATGACGGCAGTATGCCCGCAGGTTGCGCCGGTGTCGCGAATCGCATCGACGAAAGACAGTTTCGAGCCACCGTCGGTGGTCAGATCTTCGACCAGCAGAACCCGCTCGCCCTCTTTCATGACGCCTTCGATGCGAGCATTGCGGCCGTAACCTTTGGGTTTCTTGCGCACATATGTCATCGGGAGCGCCATTCGTTCAGCGACCATCGCGGCAAAGGGAATGCCGGCCGTCTCTCCGCCAGCAATGTTGTCGAAAGCCTCGAAGCCGGCGTTGCGCATAACCGTGACGGTCAGGAAATCCATCAGCGTGGCGCGGATGCGCGGATAGGAAATGAGTTTGCGGCAGTCGATATAGGTCGGGCTGGGCAAGCCGGAGGCGAGGGTAAAAGGCTCGTCCGCGTTAAAATGTACCGCGCCGATTTCCAACAGCATACGGGCCGTAAGACGGGCCATTTCTGAAGCATCGGGGTGGCTTGTGGGGATCATCATCGGCGTGGTTCCTGCTGGCGAGCGGCGAAAGGGTGTAATTCAGGCGGTGAGTGTCAGGAGACCGACCAGTTCAGCGCCATATCGGGGTCGAAAACGGTGACGGGACCATCGGGTGTGGGGATGTGCATCGGATAGCTTGGCGGCGTGCGCACCAGCGTGATCGTGGTGTCGTTCGGTGGCAGGCCGTAAAACGCGGGGCCGTTGAGAGAGGTGAACGCCTCAAGCCGGTCAAGGGCCGCGTCTTGTTCAAAGACTTCGGCGAGGATCGACAGCGTATTTGGGGCCGTAAAGCAACCGGCGCAACCACAAGGCAGCAGCTTGTTCGCATCTGTATGCGGCGCGCTGTCGGTCCCAAGGAAAAAGCGTGGGTCGCCTGATGTCGCCGCCCGCCGCAAGGCAAGGCGGTGGGTTTCCCGTTTGGCGACGGGCAGGCAGTAATAATGCGGCCGGATCCCCCCCGCGAGGATGTGGTTGCGGTTGATGACAAGATGATGCGTCGTGATCGTGGCCGCGAGGTTTTCGGGCGCGCTGCGCACGTAATCGGCAGCATCCTCGGTTGTAATATGTTCGAGGATAACGCGCAGGCCGGGATAGTCACGACGAATAGGGTCAAGGACCCGGTCGATGAAAACCGCCTCGCGGTCGAAGATGTCGACGGCGGGATCGGTGACCTCGCCATGGGTGCAAAGCGGCAGGCCGATGTCGGCCATACGCTCCAACATCGGGGCGACGCGGGAAAAGTCGGAGACACCGCTGGCGGAATTGGTCGTGGCACCGGCAGGGTAGAGTTTGACTGCGCGAATGAGGCCGGAGGCATGGGCCGCTGCGACATCATCGGGGTCCGTATCCTCGGTCAGATAGAGCGTCATCAGTGGCGTGAAATCTGCGCCAATGGGAAGCGCTGCGAGGATGCGGTCGCGATAGGCGGCTGCCTGCGCACCGGTGACCACGGGCGGCACGAGGTTTGGCATGATGATCGCGCGCGCGAAATGAGCGGCGGAATGGGGCAGGACCGCGCGGAGCATATCGCCGTCGCGCAGATGCAAGTGCCAGTCGTCAGGCCGGCGGAGTGTCAGCGTCTGTGTCATGGCCGCGCAGCTAGCATAGCCGCGCGTCTGACGCTAGGCGTGTTCTGACGCCTCGATCTGTGCCAGCCGCCGAGCGAACCTTGGCGCATGCATGCGCGAGGTCACGTTCTGCGCGAGCGCTTTGGCCAATACGGGGCGGTTCTGGTTGTCCAGAACGGCCAAGAGATTGCGCAGATACGGCGGGTGGATGCGGCGCATGCGCAGGCATTTTGCAAAGAACAGGACGTCCAGCTGGTTGTCCCGCACAGCGAGCAGCAAGCTTTCCCAGATATCCATCTCAAGAAGATCGGTCTGGATCGCGTCGCCCATGTAGCGCAGGCGGAACTTTGTCACATTCGGTCGAGTGAAGAGTGCCGCGTGCATCGCATCCAGCTGCTCTGCCGGATCGTATAGGACGTAGGCGCGTTCGGCCGCGTCGATCATGTCGGGGGCATAGCCGAAGCGTTCGGTGAAATCGACGCGGCGCAACTCTGCAAAGCGGTCATCCCATTCAGTCACGCGCGGGTCCAGTGTAGCTTGGGGTTGGACGGCCAGAACGGCCGCACCGGGGGCCGCTACGGAATAGGCCGCAGCGGCATAGCCGCAGGGACCGGCACCGTAAAAGATGACCTGATCGAACCCGTCGAAAAAGCCGTCATCAATCAGCCGGTCGAAATAGCCGTAAATCGCCGGATCGCGAAACCAGGTGTCGCCATCGGAGGCGATGCAAAGATGCGACCAGTCATGCGTTTTGACCATGTCCCAACCCAACGGCTGCGCCTCGGCTGAAAGGGCGCGGATACCTTGCAACGTCTCAAAGGTGACCAGCAGTGTCTCGCTCCGCTCGAGAAGCGCGGAATAGTGGCGTTTGCCCAGTTTTTCGAAGCTGCCACGGGCCTCACAGATGTGACTCACGGCGGTGAGCCAGTCGCGCTTGCCCAGATTGGCCAGCGACCGATCCAGATCGTGGTTGCTGTCTGCCATGACGTATCCTCAAGATCAAAATACCGCACGTCTGATGGTACGATTTGATCTGATTGATAACCATGCATTGCGGCGGAATTAGGGAATTCGCGTTACTTTTCGGCGGTCTTGCGCCCAAGATTGGCATAGCGCGTCATGAATTGGGCGGCCTTCAACGGCACTGGCGTCGATGTCGGTGACATCAGTAACCGACCAAAGAGCGCACGAAAAGGTTCGAGCTGCATCAATGCGTTGAAGCGGGCTTTGCGCCAAGTCACCGACTGTTGGTGCAGCTCCGCCAAAGTGGGGTCGGACATCAGGGCGGCAAGCTGTGCGTCACGGTCCGCCTTGAGGGTCCTGATTGATATGTCTGTGTCGGTGTTGAAATTGCGCTCCACCCAGTAGTCCATGCCTAACAGGTGGTCGCTATGAACGGCGCGGCCACGGTCGGCCTTGAGAACATAACTTTCCAAAGCGCCCAAGGGGTAATGATTGAGCTGCACAAGACCGTAATTATCGCGGCCAAAATTCGAAAACAGGCGTTTTGTCTTGAACAGATCGGGCAGGGGATCGCCGTTTCCGTCATACCATTTCGCGGTATCCAGTCGGGATGTGTCAGGGCTGCGTGGACGATGGACGCCGGGTTTGGCGTAAGTGCCATCGCTCCGATAGAGTGTCTTGAACATTGCCGCCCGCCACGGCCAGTGCATGATCTTGGGGGCGCATTTCGTAAATGTGTCGGTTACGGGCGCGTCGCTGTAGCGGATTTGACCGCCTGCACCAAAGAGCCGCCACGTCAGTGTGATCGCGGTGGCATCCGGGATCGCCGCGTGAAGGGCGGCTAGCGTATGGTCTCCGGCGTGGATGTTCACGAATTCGTCGATATCAATCGGAAGAATCCAATCCGCCTCGGCAAGCTGCGGTAATCCTGCCGCCTGTTTGAGGGCGGTGAACTGGATGCCGCCTCTGTCATAGGGACCGTCATTACGCAAATGCACAAGCAGGCCCATCTCGGCAAGCCGGTCCAGCATCTTGTCCGTGCCGTCATCGCAATCGTTCGAGAAAACGAGGAAATCGTTGAATCCGCAGGCGAGGTGATGCGCCAGCCACTCCAGCAGGAAGGCCGCTTCGTTGCGGACGCAGAGGATGGCAAGATGACGCAAGGCGACTACCAACTACGCCGGAAGGACACGACCTTCTGGGTGGAACCGCGGGCGTAATAGGCGAGGCCGGCATCCATGAAGGCGCGGAACACCTTGTTGACCCCAGCAGGTCCGATCCATTGGGGATGCAATTCCACTACTGCGGCCCGCAACGATGCGAGGTCCAGCTCGGGTATCAGATCAGCCTCGGCCCCTTCGATGTCGCAGATCAGGACGTTGGCCCCTGTTTCCTTGAACACCTGCTTGCCGTTGAGAACGTCGACCTGAACGATTTCGGGTGTCGTATCGCCGTCGAGCGGAGACAGCGACGAGGCGAGCAGATTGCTGCGCACATCGAAATCCGAAGCTCCCTTGCGCTTGCCTAGAATGGCGTTCGTGATGTGGGCGTTTTCCACTTCGTTGGCGGCATAGACCGATTGGATGTAAGGGATCAGATGCGGATTTGCCTCGAAGGCATGAATGGCCTCGACCGCGCGGTTCTTGGCGATGTAGGTGGACATGTAGCCGATGCCTGCTCCAAGTTCGATCACCGTGTCGCCATCCCGGACGACGCGCAGGACGGCATCCGATTCTTTGCCTTCATAGCGGTTTTCGCGCAACGCGCCGCGCAGCTTACCGGTTATGAAATTGCGGTCCTTCGGAAATCTCAGACCCCTCGACATCACGAATGGCGAGCGTTCTTTTCCCTTGGGTTCCTTTGTCTCGGTGTCCATTTCAACTCTCCATGTCGAGGGCGAGGGCATAGGCTACCCGCTCCGTTTCGGTCAGTTTCACCTTGAGCGCCTGATTGTACAGGTCTCGGAATTCGGAGTTCTGGTGAAGCTCGTCCGCTTTGGCGCGGTGCCATGCGACGCCTTTGTCGTGCCAAGCACGCAAGGTGTCATCCTGCAATAGCCGGTCATATTCGGCGCGCAGGCGGGGAATGTTGCGTTTTATCGTGATATCGCGAAAGTCCGACCAATCCATGCGGATCCAGTAGTTGATCCCGATGGACCGATCGACGTGCAGCGCGCGGCCCCGCTGGCGCTTTATCAGGAAAGATTCGGCGGACCGTAGCGCATAATGATTGAGCTGCAGCAGATCATAGCCAATTGATTTCTTGGAATTGCGCCAACCATTCCTGGCAGCTTCGCGGGTCATGTCCCGACCTGACCCGTTCACCCATTTGACACGGTCTGCAAAGGCATCGACCAGTTTGTTGGGCCTGTGACAGCTGATTTTTTCATAGGCACCAATGTTCTTGAACATGGTTTTGAACCCCCAGGCCGTATGGGGTTTCGGACAGTATTTGGGGGCGCAGGCGTCAAATTGGTCGATGACGAACTGATCGGACAGCTTGGTCACGTCATTATGCCCGAACATGCGCCATGTCATGGCGACATTGGTGGCGTCCGGCACGGCGGCCAGGAAATCCTGCACCGTTCCGTTGCCGGTGCGGACATTCATGAATTCGTCGACATCAATGTGGATGATCCATTCGGCGTTGCGAATCAGTGGCTCCTTTAGCGATTGGTTCAGCGCGTATTGTTGGGGCGAGTTGCCTTTCCAGTTATCGTTGTTGCGATGCTGGACAATCCCCATTTCCTGCAGCCGGTCCAGGATCTCTGCTGTGCCGTCTTCGCAGCCGTTCGTATAGATGAGAAAATTATCGACGCCGATCGCGCGGTGGTAGGCGACCCATTCAACGATATAGGGCGCTTCGTTTTTCATGCAGCCGACAATGACATTGCCGGTACTGCCGCCGGAAAGCCGCCGCGGCTCTACCGGGGTATAGGCCGCCGCCAGCTCCTCCTCGTTCACCGCCCCCAGACGGTTGTGCGGCGCGAAGGTAGAATTGCGCAGTTTCTCGAAATTCTGAACCGCGAGAGGTGGCATCAGGGCGCGGGCAATGTCGGTCAGTCCATTGTCGACCGGTGCATCAATCGGTGTTTCACCGTTCATCCGCGCCAAACCTTGCGCTTTTGCGTGGCTTTTCTGGCGGGTCGCCTTGTCGATGCGCCACATGAAACCGAGTAGATATTGCGAGGCGCGAAAGCCGAACAGCGGATCGGCCTCTTGCCAATTTCCCTTGGCACGCGGGCGTTTGAAGGTTTCGGGATCAAGGGCCATCTGGGTTTCCAGCAACCTCTTGTTACCAGCCTCGAGGCGTTTGGAAATCGCATGCAGGCTGGCGGGATCCATTGGTGGTCCGTCAATCGCGACCTCTTGTACCAGACTGCGCCAAAGCTGACGCGGCAGAATGCGTTTCCCGATCGCCAGAACCTGAAGGATCAGCGCGTTGAGCTGCCGCCCCCGAGCGAGTGCGGCAGCTGAGGGCTGTTCGGAAATGGTCACCGCTTCGGCCTTGCCGATCGACCCATCTATGTCGAACATCGCGCGGATTTCTTGCGTAATTTCCGCAGAAGCGAAGAGCGACGCGTCATAACTGCGCAGGGTCACGCAACCTGCGCCGAATGCAGATTCCCAATGCGCCAGCAAAGCGGGATAATCGAGCCAGAACGCCGGCCCCTGTGTTTGCGCGAAGATGCCTTGCGCGGGCATGATTTCAGGCGTTGCGGCCAAGGCGGCATCCCACCAGCTAGTTGCCGGGATCAACCCAAGTTCCGCATCGAGCGTGATACCGCGTCCTTCGAGAACCTGCTCTGCATAGTATCTGCAAAGGAGTGCGGCAGGCTCGTCGATATGCGCAACGATACGGATGTCATCCGACAGGGGCGTCAGCAACGCCTTGAGGCGCGCAAGCTCTGTGGCGCTGCGTAACCCGGTGCCAAGCTGTTCGCACGAAAGTATCAGCGTATCGGGCGCGTGTTGGGCGATCTCGCGGGCGAGGTCCGAGGCCAGTGTGTCATGCAAGACGCGCTGTTTTTCCGGTGTGATATAGCCACGGTTGAACCTGAGCGGATCAATGTGGTCCGGGTCGGTGACGGCCAAGAAGAGCCGCGTATGGTTCTTGTTGCCGGGGGTGCGCGCATAGAGCACGGCTTTGCCGATCATCTGGTCGCGCTTGGCGGCCAGAACATCCTGCAGGCGGCCTGCGCCGACCTGTTCCAGCCCGATATGGAGATGTATCCGCATCAACCCGCCGTACGGTGGTTGGTATTGGCACGCCCCCACCAGGGAAGGTCGGTCGCGATGTGGGTGGCAATAGCGTTTTGCGCAGTCGTTGCCGTGACGTCGACTTCAAGAAACGCGGGATCGCCTGCGAAAATCGCGGCAAGATGTGCATAGTGGCCGTCAATCCATTGCATCCTTTCCTTGGAGGTCTCGCCGAAACCTTCGGGCAAACCGGGAATGTCGCTTGCCGGTAGGCGGTCGAGGCCCAGATCGGACCACGCGAGCATGGATTGCGAAACGTCCCAGCTGGCGCGGCGTGTTGCAAGAAACCGTACCGTCGGGTGGTGTTTACGGATCGCGTCGATCAGGGCGAAATCCATCTGCGGCCACAGCGTCTTGCCATTGCGAAGCAGACTCAACTCCGTCAGGGCGTTGAATTCGGCGAAATAGGCACCGGGATCGCCGGTCTCGAAATAGCCGTGATAAAGCAGGTTGGCGACAAATTTGTCGTGCAGGTCAGTATTGTCGGTCTGTTTTGGGCGGATACGGTGATCGGCAACCTTGAAACCCGCGACTTTCAGCGCGCGGGCCAATGTCGTGGTCCCGGTCTTGGGCAGACCCAGATTTACGACCGCCAAGGTCACTGCGCGCGCTCCAACAGCCCAAGATCGTGCAGCATGGCTTCTTCCTGAGGGGGCAGGGTGGACGCGGTACTCAGTTGATCGCGCATGTTGCGGTACGCGTCTGTCTTCAGCAGCGCGTCCCGGCGCGCGACGTGCGCGGCAACGCAAGCGTCGTGCAATGCAGCTACGTTGCCCTGTGCCTTCAGTGCTGCGATTTGACCCAGCAAGGCAGGAAGATGGCGCTGGATGCTGAGATCCTCCCACGCGGGATCATTGCGTTCACGCCAATAGGTGTCATCAAACGCACGGTTTTCGCGGTTGACGTCGCCGCGGTCGTTCTTGACCAGATAGCTGTCGAGGCTGCGCAGCGCATAGTGGTTCAGCGTTGCATGGGCGCGCGCGCCCTTGGCCGGAAAGCGCCGGATCCGGCGCGGGTTGGCGGCAACAAGAAACCGATGCGGGACGGGGCGGCCGGATCCGTCTGTCCATTCGGGTTGTGCGCGCTTTTTCATCTTCGGTTTGAAAAATGGACGGTGCGCACCATAATATTGCAAAGGGAAATCATTGCGGGTCAAGGTCTTGACCTCTATTGCCGTCTCTCCGCACCACAAATCAGGATTGTGGCAGCGCGTGAACTGTTCGATGACGGGACGATCCTCGAAATGCTCCACACCGTTGTTGGCGAAGAACTGGAAATTCAGGCTGATCGATTGCGGGTTGCCGCACGCCTCGATTAAGGCGGCAAAACTATGGTCGCCTACATGGATGTTCACGAATTCATCGACATCCGCGATCCAGACCCAATGCGCCTGCTGTACGACGGTTTGAGACTTGGCGTCTTTCAACGCCTCCATCTGGTAGTTTCGCCCTTCGGCAGGGTTAGAAAGATGCGCGACGTGGCCCAGGTTGGCGAGCTCTTGCAAAAGGGTATCCGTGCCGTCCGTGCAGTCATTCGAATAGAACAGGAAGTCAGTTATCCCCAATAACTGATGGTAGGCGATCCACTCCAGCAGGAACGGCCCCTCGTTCTTGACACAGGTAACTGCCGTCATGCGCATGGGATCGGTGCCCGCGCTCATTGCAATTCCACTCTTCACCGCCTCGATTCGGGTTCGGGTGCACGCTGCCCCGCAACCTCTTTTTGTCTGGTTAAGACCTTCGCATTTTGCCTGAATCACGTCAATATTCCACCCATGCATGGCTGTTAGCCGTGGCTTTCGCGCACGCCGTCCCTTGACCGCGCTGCTGTGGGATGCACTTCTGACGCGGAGAGCGGAGGCACCATGACAGACATTTCATCAATCGACGCTGTGCAAGAGATGCTGACGGGGCAAGGCTATGTCTGTGGGCGTGCGCTCGGGACGGTCGTTTTTCTCAGCCTGAAACTTGGCCGTCCGCTGTTTCTCGAAGGCGAGGCGGGTGTGGGCAAGACCGAGATTGCCAAGGCGCTGGCCACGGGGCTGGATCGGCGGCTGATCCGCTTGCAATGCTATGAAGGGCTGGATGCGTCTACTGCCGTCTATGAATGGAACTTTCCCGCGCAGATGGTTGCGATCCGGACGGCAGAGGCCACCGGGGCGGCGGACCGCGCGGCGCTGAATACAGAACTTTTCAGCGAGGAATTCCTGATCGAACGCCCCTTGCTGGAGGCGATGCGTCCGGACGAACGCGGTGCTCCGATCCTGCTGATTGACGAACTGGACCGCACCGACGCCCCGTTCGAAGCATTCTTGCTGGAAGCACTAAGCGATTTTCAGGTTACGATCCCCGAATTGGGTACGATCAAGGCACCCGAACCTCCTATCGTAATCCTCACGTCGAATCGCACACGCGAAGTCCACGACGCGCTCAAGCGTCGCTGCTTGTATCACTGGGTCGACTATCCGGATTTCGATCGCGAGATGGAAATCCTAGCCGCGCGTGCGCCTGAAGCGGCCGCCAACCTAAGTCGCGAGGTTGTGGCCTTTGTCCAGGCCTTGCGGACAGAGGATCTGTTCAAAAAGCCGGGCGTTGCGGAAACCATCGACTGGGCCAAATGTCTGCTGGCGCTTGATGTCGTCACGCTCAGCCCTGAAGTCATCGCTGACACCTTGGGCGCGATCCTGAAATATCAGGATGATATCGCCAAGCTGCACGGGTCGGAGGCCAAGCGGATCCTTGATCAGGCCCGCGCCACATTGGAGCCTGCCTGATGCTTTTTCTCGCCGGAAGTGGCCTTTGGAGGGCGGTTTCGTCCATGCTGGACCTTGCCTGAATACGTGCCGCTCGACCTGCCGGACACCCCACGGCTGGTGGGCAACATCACCCATTTCGCACGGGCATTGCGTCGCGCCGGACTGCCGATCGGGCCGGGGCGTGTGCTTGATGCGATCAGGGCGGTCGAAGCTGTCGGTTTCACGCAGCGGCGGGATTTTTATTGGACGCTGCATGCCTGTTTTGTGAACCGGCCGGAACATGCCCGCGTTTTCGCGCAGATATTCCGGCTTTATTGGCGTGATCCGCGCTATTTGGAACATATGATGGCCGCGATGCTGCCGGCGATCCGCGGCGTTCAGGAGGGTCGGCCCGCACAGGCGGCAGAAAAACGTGCGGCTGAGGCGTTGCTGGACGGTGCGGAGGCACCGATGCCCGAAGAAGAGGGCGAACGTTCCGATGAGGATGCGCTGATCGAAGTGGACGCGAGTTTGACGATGTCGGCGCAGGAACGTCTGCGCACTCTCGATTTCGAACAGATGAATCTGGCAGAGATGGCAGAAGCAAAACGGGTGTTGGCGACGTTGAAGCTGCCGATCAAGCCGCTGCCTTCACGGCGCAGTGCGCCAAGCTTTGGGCAGGGACGGATCGACGCTGCTCGGTCCTTGCGCGCGGCCCTGCGGCGAGGCGGCGAAATGGACCGGCTGGCATTGAAAAAGCCGCGCCCCCGTTGGCCGAACCTTGTGGTGCTGTGCGATATTTCCGGCTCGATGAGCCAATACAGCCGCGTGATCCTGCATTTCCTGCACGCGGTAGCCAACCAGAAGGGGGCGGGTTGGGCGCAGGTGCACGCGTTTACCTTTGGGACGCGGCTGACCAACATAACGCGCCATCTTGCGACGCGCGACGTAGATGCGGCGCTGGCTGCTGCCGGTGCGGAGGCTCAGGATTGGGAAGGCGGCACGCGGATCGGCCAGTGCATCGAGGCGTTCAACCGGGATTGGTCGCGGCGGGTCATGGGGCAGGGGGCGACGGTGTTGCTGATCACGGATGGGCTGGACCGCGACGCACCCGATGTGCTGGCGCGTCAGATGCAGCGTCTGCATCTGACGGCGCGACGGCTGATCTGGCTCAACCCGCTGCTGCGATGGGACGGTTTCGCGCCCAAAGCCGCAGGTATCCGTGCGATGCTGCCGCATGTAGACAGCTTTCGGGCCGGCCATTCCATCGCGTCGCTGCAGGAGCTGGCCACTGCAATTTCGCGCACCGAGGATACCGGCGAAAAAGACCGGCTGATGCGGATCATGGACAATAAGTAAAACGGACTGAGTCTGCAGTTGCGGTGCAAGGCGAAAGACTCGCTGCTGCGTCAGGCGAAAATCTTGGCGAAGCTCCCGCGATAGAGCGTTATGAGTTCAGACAACGGGACGCTGTGATCTCCGAAACTGAGTTTGTCATTGCCGAAAACACCGATTTTCGTGAGAGGAACCCCTGCGTCTTTGGCCGCTGCAAGAAGTGCCTGCGCCGCGTGCTCCGGTGCGGCGATAAGATAGCGCGCCTGATCTTCGCCAAAGAGCTGCGCGGTGTCCTCAATGTCGATGCTCAGGCCGATGCCTGCGTGTTCGGCCATTTCGAACGCAGCCAGCGCGAGACCGCCATCACCAAGATCGGTGCAAGCTGCGATATGGGTGCGGTTGGCGCGGATGAATTTACCGTGAAGAGCTTCGGCAGCCAGATCGATATGTGGGGCGTCGCCGTCGCGGCGCTGAAAGACCTCGACCAGCAGGGCGGATTGGCCGAGGTGACCTTTTGTCTCGCCCAGCAAAAGCAGTTCATGACCATCGCGCACGTCAAAACCGATGATGTCGGATTGCTGCGCGATGAGGCCCACCGCACCGATGGTCGGAGTCGGCAGGATCGCGGCCCCATCGGTTTCATTATACAAAGACACGTTGCCCGACACGATAGGCATGTCGAGTGCCGAAACCGCTTCGCCAATGCCTTTTATCGCTCCGACGAGCTGCCCCATGATCTGCGGCTTTTCGGGGTTGCCGAAGTTGAGGTTGTCGGTTGTCGCAAGGGGCGTGGCACCGACTGCGATGAGGTTCCGGTACGCCTCTGCCACGGCCTGTTTGCCGCCCTCGAACGGGTTCGCGAACACATAGCGCGGTGTGACGTCGGAAGTGAAGGCAAGCGATTTGCCGGTGCCATGCACCCGGACGATCCCGGCACCAAAACCGGGTGTACGAACAGTATCTGCCATGACCATCGTGTCGTATTGTTCGTAAACCCATGATTTCGAGGCGTAGTTCGGGCTGGAAAGCAACGCGCGGAGACCGTCGACCGGGTCCACTTCAGGAGAGTCGGTCAAGGGTATTGCAGCTGGTGTCTCTATCCAGGGTCGGTCATATTCGGGTGCAGTACCCGACAGCGCCTTGAGCGGCAGATCAGCTTTGATCTCGCCGTTGAGGCGGATCACAAAGCGGTCTTCCGCGATTGTTTCACCCACGATGGCAAAGTCCAGGTCCCATTTGTCGAACACGGCTTTCGCTTGTGATTCGAGTTCCGGGCGCAGGACCATCAGCATGCGTTCCTGAGATTCGGAAAGCATCATCTCGTATGCAGTCATGTTCACTTCGCGCGTCGGCACTTTTTCGAGGTCCAGCATGACGCCCAGATCACCCTTGTCGCCCATTTCCACGGCAGAGCAGGTTAGGCCAGCGGCCCCCATGTCCTGAATGGAAATCACCGCACCAGTCGCCATAAGCTCAAGGGTCGCTTCCATCAGACGTTTTTCCGTGAAGGGGTCACCGACCTGCACAGTGGGGCGCTTTTCCTCGATCGAATCGTCGAATTCAGCCGATGCCATCGTTGCACCACCGACACCGTCGCGGCCGGTCTTGGCCCCCAGGTAAACGACGGGCATGCCGACACCGGATGCGGCGGAATAGAAAATCTTGTTCGCGTCCGCCAGTCCGGCAGCGAAGGCATTGACCAGGCAGTTGCCGTTATAGGCCGGGTCGAATCGCACTTCTCCGCCGACCGTCGGCACGCCGAAGCAATTGCCGTAACCGCCGACGCCCGCAACGACGCCATGCACCAGCTGGCGCGTCTTGCGGTGATCGGGTGCGCCGAAACTCAGCGAATTCATTGCGGCGATAGGACGCGCGCCCATTGTGAAAACATCTCGCAGGATACCACCAACGCCCGTCGCGGCCCCTTGATAGGGTTCAATGTAGGATGGATGATTATGCGATTCCATCTTGAACACCACGGCTTGTCCATCGCCGATATCCACGACGCCGGCATTCTCGCCCGGTCCGCAGATGACCTGTGGTCCGGTCGTGGGAAGGGTGCGCAACCATTTCTTGGAGGATTTATACGAGCAGTGCTCGTTCCACATCGCCGAAAAGATACCCAGCTCAGTGAACGTGGGCACACGGCCAATTATGTCGAGTATCTTGGCGTATTCATCGTCGCTCAGCCCGTGGGCCTTGATGATCTCTGCGGTGAGTTCTGGCTCTGCCATGTCGGATGTGCCCCCAAGTCGTGCCGGTGTCGTTGGCGGCGGTCATACGCGGCTGAGCGCACGGTGGGAAGGGGGAAGAGAGACCTCAGCGCTGTGATCTCCCTGCATTAGACAAAAAAAGACCGGGCACAAAGGCCCGGCCAAGTCCAACAGGGAGGTACAGAGCGCGGCGTGAAGCCAACAATCTCTGTATGCCTCAATTAGGGGCCGGTTTGCCTGCAATCAAGGCAGATTATGAATTCGTAGAGCAACCCTGATATGCGTGCCGCGCATGGCTCAGCCTTTGGCGGCTTCTTTCGCCCGCAGTTGTTTGCGGTAGGTGATGATTTCGTCCTGAACGAAGTCGCGGAACACGGCAACACGCTTGGATTGCCGCAGTTCCTCGGGATAGGCCAGAAACACCGGCACCTCGGCCGACATGACGTCGGGCAGGACCTGCACCAGTTCGGGAAAATCCTGAATGAGGTAATCAGGCAGAACGCCGATGCCGAGGTTATGCAAGACGGCCTGCAGGACGCCGAAATAGTTGTTGACGGTCAATGTGGATCTAACATCGTGCGTCAATAATTTCTGCACCAGCTGCAGGCCGGCACCGACCTGATCGCTTTCGGTGCTCTGGCAGATGAGCCGGTGGTCGGAGATGTCCTCGATCTTTTCCGGGGTGCCTTCGGCTTTGAGGTAGTCGGGGCTGGCATAAAGGCCCATCCTCACAGTCATCAGGCGCTTGCGTATCAGATCGGCCTGTGACGGCTCCTTGAGCCGGATGGCCACGTCCGCTTCGCGCATCGGCAGATCGAGCACACGTTCCTCCAGCATAAGGTTGACCTTGAGATCGGGATATTTTTCGTAAAGCTTGGACAGGCGGGGGGCCAGCCAGAGGGTGCCGAAGCCGGTCGTCGTTGTTACACGCAACTCGCCAAACACCTCTTCTTCGCTATCGCGGATTCGCGCAGCGGCGGTATCGAGCCGTTTGGTCATGGCAGTGGTCGCGTCAAACAGCAGTTCACCCTGTTCGGTCAGGATCAACCCGCGCGCATGCCGGTGGAACAGGTTGGTGTTCAACTGCTCTTCCAGACCGCGGATTTGGCGACTGACGGCTGACTGTGATAGGTTCAGCTTGTCACCCGCATGGGTCAGCGACCCCGCGTCGGCAACGGCGTGAAATATCCTGAGCTTGTCCCAATCCATCGTGATCATCTTTCAATTGACACTAGGTCTCTACCTGATCTGTTGTGAAAAGACACGGGAGAACCGACAGATGGACGCATGAGAATTGGGGCTATACAGGTCAGCAATCATGACCTATCATGACGTCTTGCACGTATTGACGCCCGGAGGAGGAACGCCATGACGACGCAGAAGATATCCCTGAATGACCGCTATGATCTAACCAAGTCGCCTGTCCTGCTGAACGGTACGCAGGCGCTTGTGCGATTGATGATAATGCAATCCGCCCGCGACAAGGCCGCCGGTCTGAACACGGCGGGTTTGGTCACGGGATATCGCGGGTCGCCTTTGGGGGCCGTTGATTTGCAAATGGCCCGCGCCGCCAAGCCGCTGGGCGAGGCGCAGGTGACTTTTCAGCCGGGTTTGAACGAAGATCTTGCTGCCACAGCCCTGTGGGGCGCACAGCAAGCCGAGTTGCGCGGTGAGGGCAAATATGACGGCGTCTTTGGCCTTTGGTATGGCAAAGGTCCGGGGGTCGACCGTTCTGGCGACGTCATGCGCCATGCGAACATGGCAGGCACGTCCGTGAATGGTGGTGTGCTGATGGCGATGGGGGACGATCATACGGGCGAATCCTCTACTGTGTTGCATCAGTCTGAATTCGCGATGGTCGATGCGTATATGCCCATCGTATCCCCTGCCGGTGTGCAGGAGATTCTGGATTACGGCATCTACGGTCTGGCACTTTCGCGATTTTCCGGCCTTTGGGTCGGGCTGAAAACGATGAAGGACACCGTAGAGGCCACCAGCGTCGTCGATGGCGATCCGCACCGCATGCAGCTGGTTTTGCCCGATTTCGAGTTGCCGCAGGGTGGCTTGAATATCCGCTTGGTCGATACACCGCACCTGCAAGAAGCGCGGATGATCGACTATAAACGTTATGCCGCCGAGGCGTTTTCCCATGCCAACAAGATGGACAAACGCATGTGGGGCAAACGCGGAGCCAAGATCGGCTTTGTTGCCGCTGGCAAGAACTGGCTCGACCTTATCCATGCGCTGTCATTGTTGAATATTGACGAGAAAGAAGCGGAACGCCTGGGCATTACCACCTACAAGATCGGCCAGACGTTCCCGCTGGACATGAAGGGTTTCCACGAATGGGCGGAGGGCCTCGATCTGGTGGTGGTGGTCGAGGAAAAGCGCAAGTTGATCGAAGTGCAGATCAAGGAAGCGCTGTTTTCCGACACGCACCGGCGCGTCTACGGCTGGCACAAGGGTGGCGGCGCGGGGATGGAGCATGGCGAAGAACTGTTCCCGACGCGGGGCGCGCTTGATCCTGTATGGATCGCCGAGAAACTGGGTGCCATCTTGCAAGAAGAAGGCCGCGAGACCGATGGTATCCGCGCGGGGCTGGCAGCTCTTGCAGAGGCGCGGCGGTCCGACAACGCCGAGGAAATCGCTGCGCGTTTGCCGTATTTCTGCTCGGGCTGTCCGCATAATTCATCGACCAAGCTGCCCGAAGGGTCGCGTGCGTATGCCGGGATCGGTTGCCATTATATGGTGCAATGGATGGACCGTGAGACCACGGGTTTTACCCACATGGGCGGCGAGGGGGCCAACTGGATCGGCGAAGCGCCGTTTTCCAAGCGCGGACACGTCTTTCAGAATATCGGTGACGGCACCTATAACCACTCTGGCATTCAGGCAATCCGCGCGGCTGTGGCTGCGGGGACGACGATCACCTACAAGATTCTCTACAATGACGCCGTGGCGATGACGGGCGGTCAGCACAACGAAGGCGATCTGGACGCACCGCGCATTGTTGCGGAGCTGAAGGCGATGGGGGTCAAGAACCTCGCCGTGGTCTATGACGAGAAGGAAGACGTTGATCTCAAAGCGTTCCCGGGCGTCGACCTTCACGAGCGGGCCAATTTGCAAACTGTTCAAGAGAAATTTGCAAAGATCTCTGGTGTCAGCGCGATCGTCTATATCCAGACTTGCGCCGCTGAAAAGCGTCGCCGCCGCAAGCGTGGTCTGTTCCCCGATCCCGACAAGCGGGTATTCATAAACACGGATGTCTGCGAAGGCTGCGGGGACTGCGGCGTACAGTCAAACTGTGTGTCCATCGTGCCTGCCGAAACCGAGCTAGGTCGCAAGCGGGCGATTGACCAGTCCTCATGCAACAAGGACTTCAGTTGTTTGAAGGGGTTCTGTCCGTCTTTCGTGACGCTTGAGGGTGCGAAGATCCGCAAGGAACCGACAGCGGAAGTTAAAATCCCCGATCTGCCTACGCCGCAACTGCCGACGATCAACGGCACCTATAATGTCGTTATCACTGGTGTCGGTGGCACAGGCGTCGTCACCATTGGTGCGCTGCTGGCGCAGGCCGCCCAGATTGATGGCAAGGGGGCGGGCATGATGGAGATGGCGGGCCTCGCGCAAAAGGGCGGGGCGGTGCATATCCACTGCCGTCTGGCGGAGCGCCCCGAGGACATCAGTGCGATCCGTGTGGCGACCGGCGAGGCGGATGCGATAATCGGGGGCGATCTGGTTGTTTCGGCCGACAAGAAGACGCTGGGTCTGACCCGGACGGGTGCCACCGGCGCGGTCGTCAATTCGCACCAGATCATCACCGGCGATTTCACCCGCGATACGGAATTCCAGCTGCCTTATGACAGGCTGGAATTGGCATTGCAGGCACGGCTTGGGGACAAGGTCGCCCTGTTTGATGCGTCCGATCTGGCCAAGGCGACATTGGGCGATTCCATCTATTCGAACATGATGGTTTTTGGAGCGGCCTGGCAAAAGGGACTGATTCCGCTGTCGCTCGACGCGCTGCAGGAATCTATCCGCCTGAACGGTGCTGCGGTTGACCGTAACCTCAAGGCTTTCGATCTGGGGCGCTGGGCGGCTTTGTATCCTGATGATGCGGCGGCTGTGCTGCGCCCGAATGTGGTCGCGCTGCCAAAGACAGTGGACGACCGGATTGCATTCCGCGCGGATCACCTGAAAGCATATCAAGGCAAGCGGTTGGCGAAACGGTACACCAAGATGCTGGATGGCATAGATGATCCCAAGGTCCGCGAAGCGGTCGCACTCGGGTACCACAAGGTACTGTCTTACAAGGACGAATACGAGGTCGCCCGGCTGCTATTGACCAGCCGCGACAAGGCATCGGCAGAATTTGATGGTGACTTCAAGATGACGTTCCACATGGCTCCGCCGATCCTGTCCAAGACTGGAGCAGACGGTCGCCCGATGAAGCGTGAATTTGGTCCCTGGATCGAAACGCCGTTGCGTTTGCTGGCCCGACTCAAGGGGTTGCGCGGCACGCCGCTGGATGTGTTCGGCTATTCGGCAGAACGCAAGATGGAGCGCGCCTTGATTACCCAATACGAGGCGGACATGAAGACGGTCCTGCCCCAATTGACGGATCAGACCCGCGACGCGATCGTTGCCCTGGCAGAGCTCCCCTTGCAGATCAAGGGTTTCGGGTTGGTAAAGCAGGCCAACGAAGGCAAAGCTGCCAAGAGGCGCGAAGAACTGTTGAGCGCGATCAGGACAGGCGGGACATCTTCCGCGAAGGCGGCCGAATAGATAGTCATGTAACTTTTGCAAATGGATTCTATAACGTCCGAAACACTTCCCGAAGCCGGAGCCGTTGATGGGGAATCTCTTGCCGAACGCTGCGCGCGATATCAGTTATGCGTGGTCCGCGGAAACCAGAAGCGGGCGCGCATTGATCCGCGTGATGGAAAATACCACCGGCCGGTGGCACCTTATGAAGCGTGCGCGTGGTTACGAAAGTGAGCTCGACGACGGGCGTTGCTTTTTCGACGTCATGGTCGCGCGCTACGGGCTCGGCCTGGATGTGGTGAGCGGGGCCATTGAAAATATTCCGCGCGAAGGACCGGTTATCGCCATCGCGAATCATCCATACGGGATTTTGGACGGGCTGATGCTGGGGCATATCCTGTCGGCGGCGCGGGGCGATTTCAAAATTATGGCGAATGCTGTGTTCAACCGCGCGCCTGATTTGCAACGCCATCTGCTGCCGATCAGTTTCGACACGTCGAAGGACGCGCTTGCGCTCAATATCGCGACACGCAAGACCGCGCTCGATTATCTGGGGCAAGGTGGTGCCATCGGTATATTTCCGGGAGGGACGGTCAGCACGGCGGCCAAGCCCTTCTCGCGACCGCTCGACCCCGGCTGGCGCAGCTTTACTGCGCGGATGATCGCCAAGTCGAATGCGACCGTTGTTCCGATTTATTTCGACGGGCACACCAGCCGGCTTTTCCAGATTGCGAGCCATATGCATTCCACGCTGCGGATGGGTTTGCTGATCAAGGAGTTTCGCAAGCGGGTCGATACGCCCGTGCGTGTGGCCATTGGCAAACCGCTGGGTCGCGATGTGCTTGACCCGCTGTCGCATGACGCAAAAGGGATGATGGATTTCCTGCGCAAAGCGACGTATGAGTTGTCTCCGAAGCCTGCTTGCACGAGCGAGTTGGGGTTCGAATTCGAGGAACGGCATCGCGCCCCCGAGGTGACAGCGAAACATAATGGCAGTTGGTATTTTCGACAGTGGCCTGGGCGGGCTGACCGTGCTGGAAGCGGTAAAGAAACGTCTGCCGGACGTGGAATTCATCTACCTCGCCGATAGCGCACATGCGCCATACGGCGTGCGCACTGCGGATGACATTTACGCGCTGACTTGCGCAGCGGTGCAGCGGTTGTTCGATGCGGGATGTGATCTGGTGATTCTGGCCTGCAATACCGCGTCAGCTGCCGCGTTGCGGCGGATGCAGGAATCGTGGGTACCCGAAGGCAAGCGCGTTCTGGGCGTCTTCGTTCCCCTGATCGAAGCTCTGACAGAGCGGCAATGGGGCGATAATTCCCCCCCGCGCGAGGTGGGCGTGCAGCACGTCGCGCTGTTTGCAACGCCTGCAACCGTATCAAGTCGTGCATTCCAGCGCGAACTGGCGTTCCGAGCTGTTGGTGTCGACGTCGAGGCGCAGGCGTGCGGCGGGGTCGTGGATGCCATTGAAGAAGGTGACATGATCCTTGCCGAAGCGTTGGTGCGCAGCCATGTTGACGCGCTCAAGCGCAAGATGCCGCAACCGCAAGCGGCGATCTTGGGATGTACGCACTATCCGTTGATGCAAGCGGCGTTTCAGGACGCACTGGGCGCAGATGTGGCTGTCTATTCGCAGGCAGGGCTGGTCGCGGACAGTCTGGCGAATTATCTGGATCGGCATCCGGGGATGTTGGGAACTGGCGTTTCAGCCTATCTGACGACGGGCAATCCCAAACGGGTAAGTGACCGCGCGGTTCAGTTCTTGCGACGCCAGATCACTTTCGAGGCCGCCTGAGCCGGTGTATTGAAATCAAAGAACGAGAGTCGCTGACATGACCCACAATATCGCCATCATCGGAGCCTCAGGCTATACCGGAGCAGAGCTGATCCGGTTAATTTCCGGGCATTCGTCCATGAAAATCAAGGCGTTGGGTGGAAACTCAAAAGCCGGTCAAAGTATGGGGCAGGTGTTTCCACATCTGCGTCATCTGGACCTGCCGGACCTCGTCGCGCTGGAAGATATCGACTTTGCAGATATCGACCTGTGCTTTTGCGCATTGCCGCACAAGACCAGCCAGGAGGTCATTGCGAAGCTGCCAGCGGATCTCAAGATTGTCGATTTGTCGGCGGATTTCCGGCTGCGCGATCCGGCGGAATATGAGCGGTGGTACGGCAACCGGCATGCTGCTTTGGAACAGCAGAAAGAAGCTGTTTACGGGCTGACGGAATTTTACCGCGACGACATCAAGGCGGCGCGGCTGGTCGCAGGAACCGGGTGCAACGCGGCCACAGGGCAGTTCGCCTTGCGGCCCCTGATCGCGGCGGGAATTATTGATCTGGATGAAATCATTCTGGATCTCAAATGCGCGGTGTCTGGCGCTGGCAGATCGCTCAAGGAAAACTTGCTGCATGCGGAATTGTCTGAAGGCTATCACGCTTATTCCGTGGGCGGGACGCATCGCCATCTGGGGGAGTTCGATCAGGAATTTTCTGCAATCGCAGGACGTCCCGTAAAGGTGCAATTCACGCCGCATCTGATTCCAGCCAATCGTGGCATTCTGGCGACGGTCTATGTCAAAGGTGACGCGCGAGCCATTCATGAGACGTTTGAAAAGGCCTATTCCGACGAGACGTTTATCGAGGTGCTGCCGATGGGCGAAGCGCCCAGCACGCGGCATGTCCGAGGCTCCAACTTCTGCCATCTCGGGGTCGTGCAGGACCGCATCGAAGGGCGCGCAATCGTCATCGCCGCTTTGGATAATCTGACAAAGGGGTCGTCGGGCCAGGCGTTGCAAAACGCAAATCTGATGTTAGATATCCCAGAGACCGAGGGCCTGATGATGGCCCCGCTGTTCCCGTGAGGTGAAATGAAAACCCTGAAAAAACAACGCCGGATTCAGTTGATTGCCCTCGCCACAGTGGCGTTGATCGCTGCAACGGCTCTTATCGGATACGGCATGCGTGACGGCATCAATTTCTTCCGTGCGCCAACGCAGGTGTTGGCGGAACCGCCGGGGCCGTCAGAGGTTTTCCGGATCGGCGGTCTGGTTGAAGAAGGTTCGCTTGTTCGGGGAGACGGAGAACAGATTCGGTTTTCGGTAACCGATGGAGGTGGCGTTGTACCGGTGGTTTTCAGGGGTGTTCTACCAGATCTTTTTGAAGAGAATCAGGGCATGGTCGGTACAGGAAGTTACGTCAATGGCATCTTTGAAGCGACTGAAATTCTTGCAAAACATGACGAGACCTACATGCCCAAAGAGGTTGTTGACGCGTTGAAAGAGCAAGGTGTCTATCAGGCTCCCGAAGGTTAGCAACGTGCGCTGAAGCAGGGCGCAGTTAACCAATTTGCGAGACCTTTCCTGGCAGAAACGGGAAAGGACGCACATGAAAACGGTCAGGCAGATTGCCGAAGAAATCGTCCATCGCGAGGGCGGGTTCGTGAACGACCCCGATGATCCGGGTGGGGCTACGAATTTCGGCGTAACGATCCATACCATGCGCAGGCTCAAGCTGGATTTGAATGGTGACGGCACCATCAATGTGGCAGACGTGCGGAATTTGACCCGCGCCAAGGCGGTGGATATCTTTATCAAGCACTACTTTGAGGCACCGCGTATCGCCAGCCTTCCCACGCCATTGCAGCCGACAGTTTTCGACATGTACGTCAATGCTGGCAGCAACGCGGTAAAGATATTGCAACGGTTGCTGGACCAGATGGGTTTTCCCACCGTTGTCGACGGTGCGCTTGGACCAAAGACGCTTGGCGCGGCTCTGGCCGCATTCAAAGCGGCACCGGACCATATCGTCGACGCCTACGGGATCGCACGGCGCAATTATTACTTCCGCCTTGCCGATGGACGTGCCGCCAGCCGCAAATATGCCCGAAGCCGTGCAGGCGGCAAAGGCGGCTGGATCCACAGAGCCGAAGAGTTCATCGCGCCAAAATACCATCTGACATCGTCGCAATTCAAAGAAAGGATAGCAAAATGGGGCTGATTGATCGTTTTCTTGGGCTCATTTTCGGGAATGGCCGCAATGTAGTGCGCGACACGGTTGAAGTGTTTCGCGAGAATGCCGAGGCCGGTGCCGCGCGCAGTGCTGTATTACAGACCGAGGCGATGGCACAGTACGGCGCGGAATTCCAGACACCGCGGCAGGGATGGTTTGACCGATTCATTGATGGTGTGAACCGTCTGCCGCGTCCGGCGCTCGCTTTGGGGACATTGGGATTGTTCGTGTCGGCGATGGTGGCTCCGCTTTGGTTTTCCGAGCGTATGCAGGGGATCGCGCTGGTGCCGGAACCGCTTTGGTGGCTGCTCGGCGTGATTGTGTCGTTTTATTTCGGCGCGCGCCACCAGGTGAAGGCGCAGGATTTTCAACGGTCGATCACCCGCACACTCTCACAGGTGCCGAAAGTGGTCGAGAACATAGAGGCTATCCGAGAGTTGCGTGAGGACAGTGTCGAGGTTGCCGCAACCCGGACGGATGTTCGTTTGGAAACTTCGGCGATCCGTCCAGAGGGCAACGCGGCGCTGGAAGACTGGAAAGCGTCCCTGAAATAGCCCTGCGGCACTTGGCCTCTCCATTTGCGCATTGGAAGCGGAAGCACTCAGCGCTATAGTCACGCCATGATTACAGAACTTGGACATTTCGCCATGATCCTGGCGTTGGGCGTGGCACTGGTGCAGATGGTGCTGCCGATGGTGGGAGCAGCATTCGGTTGGCGCGGTTGGATGGCCGTAGCGGAGCCTGCGGCAGGGGCGCAATTTGCCCTGTTAGCAAGCGCTTTCGCCGCGCTAACGTGGGCCTTCATCACCTCGGATTTCAGCCTTCAGATCGTCGTGGCCAACAGCCATTCTGCAAAGCCCATGATTTACAAGATCAGCGGAACCTGGGGAAATCACGAAGGGTCAATGCTGCTTTGGGCGCTGATCGTCGCGCTGTTCGGCGCGATGGCTGCGTGGTTCGGAGGCAATCTTCCCGATACACTGCGCGCACGGGTCCTAAGCGTTCAGGCGGCTATCGGGGTCGCCTTTCTTGCGTTCATTATATTCACGTCCAACCCTTTTGCCCGCATGGCGGTCCCTCCCTTTGACGGACAGGATCTGAACCCGCTGTTGCAGGATCCCGGATTGGCTTTCCACCCGCCGTTTCTATACCTCGGCTATGTCGGGCTCAGCATGGCGTTCAGCTTTGCGGTAGCAGCGCTGATCGAGGGGCGCGTTGATGCGGCCTGGGGTCGTTGGGTCAGGCCCTGGACACTGGCGGCATGGGTATTTTTGACCATCGGTATCGCGCTTGGATCCTGGTGGGCTTATTACGAACTGGGCTGGGGTGGTTTCTGGTTCTGGGATCCGGTCGAAAACGCAAGCTTCATGCCGTGGTTGCTGGCGACGGCGCTTTTGCATTCCGCCATCGTGGTGGAAAAGCGCGAAAGCCTCAAAAGCTGGACGATCCTGTTGGCTATACTTGCCTTTGGCTTTTCGTTGATCGGAACGTTCATCGTGCGCTCAGGCTTGCTGACCTCTGTGCATGCCTTTGCCAACGATCCGGAGCGTGGTGTTTTCATTCTGATGATTCTCGCCTTCTTCACGGGCGGCGCGCTGATCTTGTTTGCGGTGCGGGCGGGGACGATGGAAGCCAAGGGCGTGTTCGGCATCGCCAGCCGCGAATCCGCGCTGGTGGTCAACAATATCCTGCTCGCGGTGGCGTGTTTCGTCGTTTTCGTAGGTACCATGTGGCCCCTGCTGGCCGAAATGTTCGCCGGTCGCAAGCTGAGTGTCGGACCGCCGTTCTTTAACGCGGCCTTTACCCCCTTCATGGTTCTGCTTGGGTTGGTACTGCCGGTAGGTGCCATGCTGCCGTGGAAACGCGCGCAGCTGGGCCGTACGGCGTGGCGGCTGCGGTACGTTTTCGTCGCCGCACTGGCAATCGGTGGCCTGGTCTGGGCGATGCAGACCGGGCGCAGCCTGATCGGGCCGGTCGGCATGTTCCTGGCCGCATGGCTTGTAATGGGAACGGCGGTAGATCTGGCAACGCGCACGGGCCGTGGCCAGGGCCGCTTGCGCCGCCTTTTCCGGCTACCGCGCGCGGATTGGGGGAAATCGGTCGCGCATGCGGGGCTAGGCGTGACCATGATGGGCATTGCGGGGCTTACGGCCTGGACCGTCGAAGACATAACCGTAGCGCAGGTCGATGTTCCTTTCGAGGTTGGCGGCTATCAGATCACGCTGCGTTCCGTCGAGGAACTGCGTGGGCCGAATTACCTTTCCACCCAGGCGGTGCTCGACGTCAGCAGGGATGGCAATTTCCTAGTCACCCTGACGCCGGAAAAGCGGATGTATCCGGTGGCGCAGATGCCGACGACCGAGGCTGCGATTGATCAATCGTTTCTGCGGGACCTTTACCTGGTAATCGGCGATCAGCAAACTTCGGGTGGCTGGGCGGTGCGGACCTACATCAAACCATTGACTGTATGGATCTGGATCGGCTGCGCCTTGATGGCGCTCGGCGGCACACTCAGCTTGTCGGACAGACGTTTCCGGGTTGCCGCCGGTGCGCGCAAGACGCGGGCAGTGCCTGCGGAATGAGGCGGCTGGCGATCATCCTTGCGGTCATAGGCAGCATGACGACTGCCGCCCTCGCGGTGCAGCCGGACGAAGTACTGGACGACCCGGCCCTTGAGGAGCGTGCCCGCGACCTGTCAAAGGGGCTCCGATGTCTTGTTTGCCGCAATGAAAGTATCGACGAAAGCAATGCCAGTCTCGCGCGGGACTTGCGCATCCTGCTGCGGGAACGGCTGGTGGCGGGGGACAGCGACAGTCAGGCGGTCAACTATATCGTTGAACGTTATGGCGAATACGTCCTCCTCCGGCCCGGCGTGAACGGCGTTAACTGGCTGCTTTGGGCGGCGGGGCCGATCATGTTGCTGATCGCGGGCGGTGCGGGGGTGATGTACATCCGCAGGCGCAGTATGTCTGCGGCACCACTGGAGACTGAGCTGAGCGAGACCGAAGCAGAGCGGCTGCGCGAGTTGCTCAAGGAATGACGTCCGGTTTCACTGGCAGGTTCCGCTTGCGCTGTTAGGATTAGCGCGAATGGACGGAACCGAAGAAAGCACAACCTCATGGATTATCAAACCCTGATATACGATCTGGCGGATGGTGTCGCCATCGTGACGCTGAACCGCCCCGACAAGATGAACGCCTTGACCACACAAATGCGGGCCGAGGTGGCCCATGCAGTGACTCAGGGCGGTAAGGAGGCGCGGGTCGTCGTGATAACGGGGGCAGGGCGCGCGTTTTGTTCAGGGCAGGACCTTGGCGACCGGGCATCCGGTGCCAGCGTCGATCTCGAGCGGACATTGCGCGATGAATATGGCCCGATGTTGCGCGCAATCTATGATTGCCCTGTTCCGACCATTGCGGCCGTTAACGGGCCTGCGGCGGGTGCTGGTGCGAACCTTGCGCTTGCTGCGGATGTCGTCTTTGCCACCGAGAGCGCTTATTTTCTTCAGGCATTCACCAAGATCGGACTGATCCCGGACGCTGGGGGCACATATATGCTGCCCCGCCAGATGGGCATGGCAAAGGCGATGGGGGCCGCGCTTTTTGCTGACAAGATCAGCGCGCGGCAAGCTGATGACTGGGGAATGATCTGGGAAGCGGTTGCCGACGCGGATTTTGATGCCCATTGGCGCGGCAAGGTGGCCCAACTGGCGGCCGGACCGACAGTGGCGTATGCCGCCGCCAAGAACGTGATCCGCGAGAGCTGGAACAATACTCTGGAAGAGCAGCTTTCGCTCGAAGCCAGAGAACAGGGGAAATGCGGAAAGTCCCGCGATTTCAAGGAAGGCGTCATTGCATTCATGGAAAAACGCCCCGCGCGGTTCGAGGGGCGTTGATGGCCTCTAGATGTAGCGTTCGACCAGCAATACATCCGCAGCCGTCGGCGCGCGCCCTTCAGCGCGGGCAACGATTGCAACGGCGATGCCGTCCGCCAGGACCTGATGCACCATGCCGGAGATCTGTTTGATCGTGATCTCCGGCGGGGTATCGCCCTTGTCATAGACCACGGCAATATGGTCATATTCGTGCTGGCTATCGGGGACCAGCGCCCCTTGGAGTCCCGTTTGGTACGGATCAGTTGCGGACATCAGGCTAAGCGCCTGCTTCCATTCATAGCTAGTCTGCATTTCGCGGGAAGCCATCGGCTCTGTTTCTCCTCTTGGCGGGTTTCAGGCTGCAGCGTCCGGATCGAACAACTGCGCAGCCGTAGCTTCTTTTCAAAGAATCTAGCGAGTTATCGAGAGCCCGGTCAAGCGAACGCTTGGATTGTGTGGCCTGCCGAAACAATGCCACACAAATGCCTTGTTTCGGGCTTCGCTGTTGCAAACGCGCGAAATGTGGTCCGCAACAATATGCTGTTTTTACTGTGATTATTTCGAGATCAACCGAAGAGGTGCGGGCGATTCGAATGATTCGGAGGTTTCTCCATCAAGTGACAACCAATCCTTACTGAGTGAACACCTGCCACGAACCCGCCATTTTTTCAAGGCTAGGCCGACGAAGACATCGATCGGGACAGCGTCGTCCGGAGGTACTGCAAATGCAAAGCCCCGGCACATGACCGGGGCTTTGCATTTCGTCAATCACGTCTCAGCGTTTCTCGATATCAACATAGTCTCTGGACGTCTCACCGAGATAGAGCTGACGCGGGCGTCCGATCTTGTTCTGTGGATCCGCAATCATCTCTTTCCATTGCGAAATCCAGCCAACCGTGCGTGACAATGCAAAGATGGGGGTAAACATCGACGTGGGGAAGCCCATCGCCTCCAGAATGATTCCGGAATAGAAATCGACGTTCGGGAACAGCTTTTTCTCCGAGAAATACGGGTCTTCCAGGGCCTGTTTTTCCAGTTCCTTGGCAACTTGAAGGACTGGGTTGTTTTCAATCCCCAAGAGTTCGAGAACCTCGTCTGCGGACTGTTTCATCACCGTCGCGCGTGGATCGAAGTTCTTGTAGACACGGTGGCCAAAGCCCATCAGGCGGAACGGATCATCCTTATCCTTGGCGCGCGCGATATATTCGGGAATCTTGTCCGGCGTGCCGATTTCCTTGAGCATTTCCAGACAGGCCTGGTTTGCTCCGCCATGCGCAGGACCCCAGAGGCATGCAATGCCGGCGGCGATGCAGGCGAAAGGGTTTGCGCCCGAGGACGATGCCAGACGCACGGTCGAGGTTGACGCATTCTGCTCATGGTCCGCGTGCAGCGTAAAGATCCGGTCCATCGCGCGGGCGAGAATCGGATTTACCACGTAATCCTCTGCCGGAACGGCAAAACACATGCGCAGGAAGTTGGACGCGTAGTCCAGATCATTGCGCGGATATACGAAGGGCTGCCCAACTGTATATTTATAGGCCATGGCGGCGATTGTCGGCATCTTGGCGATCAGCCGGATCGACGCCACTTCGCGCTGCCACTCGTCAGTGATGTCCGTGCTGTCGTGATAGAATGCAGACATCGCACCCACTACGCCGACCATGACGGCCATCGGATGCGCGTCGCGGCGGAAGCCACGGAAGAAATACATCATCTGTTCGTGCAACATCGTGTGATTTGTCACGCGCGATTCAAAATCTTCAAGCTCCGCCGGAGAGGGGAGTTCACCATAAAGCAGCAAATAGCATACTTCGAGGTAATGTGATTTCTCGGCCAACTGGTCGATCGGATAGCCACGGTGCAGCAACTTCCCTTTATCGCCGTCGATGAAGGTGATCGTGCTGTCGCAGGCTGCCGTAGAGGTATAGCCGGGGTCGTAGGTGAATACGCCCGCCTGGGCATAGAGTTTGCGGATGTCGATCACGTCGGGACCAACGGTCGGGCTGAGGATCGGCAGTTCATAGCTGTCGTCCCCGATGGTCAGCGTTGCGGATTTTTTCTTGTCGGTCATCGTGCCCCTCCTGTCGATGGCGTGCGGGTGCTTTGCCCCGTCGTCTGGTGCGATCCCTCAGGGGTCGCCGTGGTTCTTATCCTGCGAACGTTGCGGGCGCGTTAACGCCGCTCGTGGCTCGCATCCGTCAAACGGGCAACGGTTTCATCGCGTCCCAGCACCAGCATCATGTCAAAGACCGATGGGGTCGCGGACCGTCCCGCAAGAGCTGCCCTCAGAGGGCCAGCAAGTTTTCCGAATTTGACGTCCCTTACTGCGCAATAGCCGTTGAGGATGTCTTCCAATGTCTCACGCTTCCAGCTAGCAGTTTGCAGCTGCGGCGTCAATTCCACGAGGTGGCCGCGCCCTTCCGCGTCCAGATGCACCGCCGATTTCTCATCAGCCGCTATCGGGCGCGATGTGAGGATAAAGTGACCCTTATCAAGAAGTTCGGGCAGGGTTTTCGCGCGCTCCTTGAAGCAGTACATCGCACGCTCCAACCCGGATGCCTGCGTTTCCGTCAGGGCAGGCAGACCGGCAGCGGCCAGATAGCGTTCGATTTCCTGCCGCAGCGCGGCATCATCCGCAACCGCGATATGTTGACCGCAGATATTGGCGAGTTTCTTGAGGTCGAATTGCGCGGGACTGCGGCGGATACCGTCCAGATCGAACCAGTCCAGCGCTTGTGCATCGGTGAAGAACTCGTCGTCCCCATGGCTCCATCCCAGACGCGCCAGATAGTTGCGCATTCCAGCTGCCGGATAGCCCAGGATCTGATATTCCTGAGCGCCCAATGCGCCGTGGCGTTTGGACAGTTTCTTGCCGTCGTCACCGTGGATCAGCGGAATATGCGCCCAGACCGGTACGTCCCAATCCATCCCGTGATAGATCATCATCTGACGTGCCGCATTGTTGAGATGGTCATCGCCGCGTATCACATGCGTGACGCCCATATCGTGATCGTCCACCACCACCGCCAACATATATACGGGCGTGCCGTCGGACCGCAGCAGCACCATATCGTCGAGCTGATCGTTGTTGATGGTTACATCCCCTTGCACGGCATCACGAATAACGGTCTCGCCCTCAAGCGGTGCCTTGATACGAATGACATATGGCGCATCCGGGTGCGATGCTGGGTCCGCATCGCGCCATGGCGACCGGTAGAGCGTGCTGCGTCCCTCGGTGCGGGCAGCTTCGCGATAGGCTTCGATCTCTTCTTGCGTGGCAAAGCATTTGTACGCAGCCCCTTTCGCCAGAAGCTCCTGCGCGACCTGCGCATGACGCGGGGCGTTCTCGAACTGACTGACGATGTCGCCGTCATGGTCGAGGCCAAGCCACGCCATGCCCTGAAGGATCGCCAGCGTCGCATCGGGCGTGGAGCGCGCGCGATCGGTATCCTCTATCCGCAACAGAAACTTGCCGCCGCGTCCGCGTGCATAGAGCCAGTTGAACAGGGCCGTGCGCGCCCCGCCGATATGCAGGAAGCCCGTGGGCGAAGGGGCAAATCGGGTGACGACGGGGGTGTTCATGAGAGCATTCAACCTTTCGGTGGGCTTTTGGGGCGGCCACCGATGCGGCCAAGGGTGGGAAGCATGTTAACGCATTGGTAACCAGCTAGGACTAGGGTTGCTTCTGTTTATCCAGTGCAGCCAACGGGGGCAAGCATGGGGCTGCGCCTCGCGTTCATTCAGATGATGCTGCTGCAACGGGGGTCGATGTTTGGCTGGGTACCGGTGTGCCTTGCTGTCGGTGTAGGGATATTTTTCAGCCTCACATGGGAACCCTCGCGCGCATATTTGACGGGAGTCGTGATGGCGGTGCTGGGTCTTGCCCTTTTGGCGCGCAGATTGCCCGAGACCGTCTCACCGTTCGCGGTGGCCGGGTGCCTGATCGCAATGGGCTTCGTCCTGGCGGGCATTCGTGCACATTCCGTGACGGGGCCGGTCCTGGGCTGGCGCTATTATGGTCCGGTCGAGGGCCGCATCGTCGCCATCGACCGCAGCCAATCGGATGCCCTGCGGCTGACGCTTGATCAGGTGGTCCTGGGCAAGATCGCGCCTCGCAACACGCCCCATCGCGTGCGCCTGTCGCTGCATGGCGACCGAAGCGCCGACATCGTCCTGTCCCCCGGTCTGCGGATCATGACAACGGCGCATCTGTCGCCGCCCTCGGGGCCGGTCGAGCCGGGCGGCTTTGATTTTCAACGGCACGCGTGGTTCGCGCGCCTTGGGGCCGTCGGCTATTCCCGCGTGCCGATGCTTGGCGTGTCCCACGCCGAACGCGGACAATTCTCGATGGCCGTCTTTCGTATCCGCATGGCTGCGTCCGCACGAATCCAAGAGGTGCTGCCGGGAGATTTGGGCGGGTTTGCAGCGGCGCTTACCACCGGAGACCGAAGCGCCATCAGCCAGGACGCGCTGCTCGATCTGCGGATCAGCAACCTTGCGCATCTGCTGGCCATTTCAGGATTGCACATGGGTCTGCTGACCGGCGTCGTCTTTGCCGCGCTTCGTATCGTCTTTGCGCTGATTCCTGCTGTCTCGCTGCGCTGGCCGGCGCGGAGCATGGCGGCAGGCGGGGCGTTGATAGCGGCTGCGGGGTATCTCGCGCTTTCGGGCGGCAACGTGGCCACGCAGCGTGCCTTCATCATAATGGTCGCGGTGGCCTTGTGCGCGCTGATGGTTAACCGCCGCGCGCTCAGCCTGCGCGGCGTCGCAATGGCCGCGATCATCGTTCTGGTGATGCGCCCCGAAGCGTTGATGGGGCCGGGATTCCAGATGTCATTCGCGGCGACAACAGCGCTGGTCGCGATTTTCGGCTGGATTCGCGATAGCGGCTGGAGGGGGGGACCGTCGTGGGCGAAACCCGTGATAGCGGTCATTCTCAGCTCTGGCGTTGCAGGCTTTGCGACCGCGCCGATTGCCGCCGCGCATTTCAATGCCATCGCGCATTACGGTCTGATCGCAAATCTGTCGTCGGTGCCGCTGATGGGTGTGTTGGTCATTCCGGCGGCTGTTGCGGCGCTCGTGCTCGCCCCGTTCGGTCTCGAAGCGCTGGGGCTATGGGCCATGGGCCTTGGCCTGCGGTGGATCCTGTGGGTAGCGGACACGGTTGCAAACCTTGACGGCGCGCGCGGGTTCGTGCCGGGGCCGGGGCCATGGGTGCTGCCGCTTTTGTCGCTCGGATTTCTGTTTGTGCTGCTTTGGCAGGGGCGTGCGCGTTTCGCCGGCTTGGCGTCGATGGCGCTGGCCTTCGCGCTGTGGTACACGGCGGAACGGCCAGCGCTGTTGATCGCCGATACCGGCGCGTTGGTCGGCGTGATGACGCCCGATGGTCGCGCGCTAAGCAAACCTCGCGGTGCAGGGTTTGTCGCAAAGAACTGGCTGGAAAACGACGGTGATGGGGCGGAGCAGGCCACAGCCGCGACCCGCTGGAAAGCTGGAGAGGTTGAAATCATCCATCTGTCCGGAAAACGCGCCGCCGCAGAGTTCAGCGGCTGCGGTGCGGGTCAGATCGTCGTCAGTTCCGTCACATGGAATGGGGACAAGGGCGCGGGGTGCGACTATTTCGGGCCGGAGCGCTTGCGCGGCACGGGTTCGGTGGCGTTGCTTCGCAAACCCGAAGGGTGGAAAACGGTCACCGCACGTTCCGCTGTGGGGGACCGCCTTTGGACGCAATGGCCCAAGTAGCCTCAGTAAGAGCGGATCAGTCCGACCAGGCGTCCTTGAACCTTGACCTTGTCAGCCGGTAAGACGCGGGTTTCGTAGGCGGGGTTCGCCGCTTCGAGCGCGATGGAGGTGCCACGGCGCTTGAAGCGCTTCAAGGTTGCTTCCTGATCATCCACTAATGCCACGACGATATCACCGTCATCCGCAACAGAAGTTTCGCGGATCACCACGACGTCGCCATCGTTGATTCCGGCGTCGATCATCGAATCGCCTTTGACCTCAAGAGCATAGTGTTCGCCTGAGCCGGAAATCATGCCGCTCGGAACAGCTACGGAATGGGAGTGCTGGTTGATCGCCTCAATCGGAACGCCGGCAGCGATCTTGCCCATCACGGGCAATTCGATTGCATGGGCTGTCGTAATCTCGCGCGCGCCTTTAGGTTGGGGCACGTCCGGACGGTCGCCATCGATGATACGTGGGGTGAATCCGACCGTAGCGTCCCCGCCTAGGCTTTCGGGAAGTTTCACGATCTCGAGCGCGCGGGCGCGGTGCGCCATCCTGCGAATGAAACCGCGTTCCTCCAGCGCCGTGATCAGCCGGTGGATGCCCGATTTAGACCGCAAATCAAGCGCTTCCTTCATTTCATCAAAGCTGGGAGAGACCCCGTCGCGCTGCACCCTTTTGTGTATGAACGCCAAAAGATCGAGCTGTTTCTTCGTAAGCATGCCTGTCCCCCGTTTTGCGGTGTGTTGCATTTGTTCTAGGGTTGTTCTCGTTTTGTGTCAACCTTTTGGTAACTTGGCCTGAAACCGGTTAAATTTCGATTAATTCCACGAGGTCGCCGGGGTTCTTTGCAGGATCGTGCGGGGGGCGGTGCAGAAGCGCATCGGCCGCCGCAAGCACGGTCAACAGGCTGCTGTCCTGACGGATGTCGGGCCTGACCGCGTCATCTTCGATATAGGCGCGCATGAAATGCGCCCGCGGCCCGTTCGAGGGCAGCGCGATAGCGAGCGGGGCCCTGCGGCGTCGCGGTGTTTCATCTGGCAGTCCCAGCATGAGCCGCACCATCGGTGCCACAAAAACGACGCCGCAAACCATTGCAGAAACCGGATTACCGGGCAGCCCGACCATTGCCGTTCCGCGCAGGGTGCCCGCCATCAATGGTTTGCCGGGGCGCATCGCGACCTTGTAGAAGGCCTGCTCCATTCCCAGTTCCGCGGCGACGGGGGCGACAAGGTCATGGTCGCCGACCGACGCGCCGCCTATGGTCACGATCAAATCGGCCCCCCGTGCCAACATGAAAGCCTGACGCAGCGCAGCCGAACTGTCGGCCGCAATGGGCAGCATCCTTGCGGTCGCGCCCAACGCTTCGATCTGTGCAGCAATCCCATAGCTGTTGGAGGCAATGATCTGGTCCGGCCCGGGGATTTCACCCGGTTGCACCAGTTCGTCACCGGTTGCGAGGATCGCGATGAGGGGTTTGCGGATGACGGGTACTTGCGCGATATTCATCGCGGCCAACAGGGCAATATCGGCAGGACGCAGGCGCAGGGGTGCTTTTACGGTTTGCCCTTCCGTAAAATCGCCCCCCGCAGGGCGAATATTGTCGTTGTCACCGATCTTGTGGCCGAGCGTGATAAGATCGCCCCGGCGGGTCACATCCTCTTGCATGACAACGAAATCGGCACCTTCAGGCACGGGTGCGCCGGTGAAAATGCGCACCGCCTGACCGGCGCGCAGGCTGCCGTCGAACCGGTGTCCTGCGGCGGATTCCCCGATCACTTTGAACATTGCGTCCGGTTCCACCTCGGCGCGGCGCATTGCGTATCCGTCCATCGAGGACGCGGCGAACGGCGGTTGTGTTCTGGTCGCGCGCACGTCTTGTGCCAATATGCGACCGGCGGCATCGCGCAGCGGCACATGCTCGGTATCGAGCGGCGCGACCAATGCGGCAAGCTTTGCCTGCGCTTGCTCTACCGAGATCATCCGGCTTGGTACCGGCCGGACTTACCGCCGTCCTTGAGCGTGACGCGGACGCCACCGATTTCCATCGCCTTGTCCACAGCCTTGCACATGTCATAGACGGTCAACGCAGCGACAGACGCGGCGGTCAATGCCTCCATCTCGACCCCGGTCTGGCCCGTGGTCTTGACCGTGGCGGTGATGCGGACACCGGGTAGTCCGGTGTCAGGCGTCAGATCGACGGTAACATTCGTTACCGGCAAGGGGTGGCATAACGGAATGAGGTCCGGCGTTCGCTTCGCAGCCATGATCCCGGCCAGCCGTGCCACGCCCAGAACATCGCCTTTCTTGGCGCGTCGTTCTGTAATGATATCAAGGGTTTCCATCCGCATCGTGATAAAGCTTTCTGCCGTTGCGATGCGGGCGGTGACATCCTTGTCAGAGACATCGACCATATGGGCGTTACCGTCGCCATCAAAATGCGAAAGCGCCATTACATTCCCCCCGGCCGCAGCGGATTGGCCAGCAGATCGCGGGTCGCCTGGGCGACATCCTCCTGCCGCATCAGGCTTTCGCCGATCAGGAAGGCACGGGCACCATACATCGCCATATCCGCCAGATCCTTCGGCGTGGAAAGTCCGCTTTCGCAGACGATGGTTCGATCTGCCGGGACTTGTTTGGACAGGCTGCGTGTCACATCAAGAGACGTCTCGAACGTATTGAGATTACGGTTGTTTATCCCGATGAGGCGGCTTTTCATTTGGCTGGCGCGCTCAAGCTCTTCGGCGTTATGCACCTCGATCAGCGCATCCATATCCCAATGGGCCGCCGCATCCTCAAGTTCCAGCGCCTGGGCATCCGAAACCGACGCCATGATAATCAGGATGCAATCCGCGCCAAGGCTACGGGCTTCGGCGACCTGATAGGTATCGTACATGAAGTCCTTGCGCAGGACCGGCAAGTCGCAGGCGGCGCGGGCGTCGACCAGAAACTTCTTGGCACCTTGAAAGCTGGGCGTGTCCGTCAACACGGACAAACAGGTGGCCCCACCATCCGCATAGGCCATCGCCAGTGCAGAGGGGTCGAAGTCGTCCCGGATCAGTCCCTTGGACGGGCTCGCCTTCTTGATTTCTGCGATCAGGCCATAGCCTTCGCGGGACGCCTCGTGCAGCGCTTCGGCAAAGGGGCGTACGGGTGGGGCGGACTGGGCTGCCGATTCGACGTCGGCAAGGGGGCGTTTGGCCTTGTCGGCGGCAATCTCTTCGAGCTTGTAAGCCTTGATCTTGTCGAGGATGGTCTGTGTCATGGCACCTCCGGAGGGTCGGTCCAGTTTATGGCGGGCTGTCCT
The DNA here is from genome assembly GCA_024637305.1 of Sulfitobacter sp. GTDB lineage: Bacteria > Pseudomonadota > Alphaproteobacteria > Rhodobacterales > Rhodobacteraceae > Sulfitobacter. Next base: position 2,278 of record JAGXFI010000061.1, on the reverse strand, counting down.
TGTGCGTGCAACCACGCATTAACGCGGCTGAACGGGCGCGACCCGAAAAACCCGCGCCGCGCGGACAGGGGGGACGGGTGCGCGGTCTCGATCTTGAGATTGCGCGGCGTATCCACGTCCTTGGCTGCCATCTGTGCATGACGCCCCCACAACAGATAGGCGCGTGGCAGTTCCGACAGGCGCGCCAACACCTGCGCGCCAAGGCGGCCCCAGCCAAGACCGGAATGGCCGTTTGGCGTACCCACAGGCACTGTCAGCGCCGTGTTGAGCAACAGCACCCCCTGATCGGCCCAAAACCGAAGGTCGGCATTGGGAGGGTGCGCTTGAAGATCATCCTGCATCTCTTTGAAAATGTTGCTGAGCGAGCGCGGCAAGGGAATCGTTTCACGTTCTGCGGAGAAAGCGAACCCATGTGCGTGACCGCGCGTCGGGTAAGGATCCTGGCCCAGTATCACCACACGGACGTCATCAGGCTGTGTTCTTTCAAGCGCGGCGAATACGCATTGCCTTGGTGGCAGGAAGTCCGGTTCCAGCCTCTGTTCGATCGCCGGCAGATCCGTGTCGAAGAACGGAAGGTCGCGCCACGCGCCCAGACGGCTAAGATCGAATTGCATCAGGCCGCTTGCGTGATCTGAGCCACGGCGGTGATCTTGGCGCGTGCGGCCCCGGAATCGATGCTGGCGCGGGCCATTTCAACGCCTGCCTTCAGGTCAGAAGCTGCGTCCGCCACAACCAGCGCGGCCGCTGAATTCAGCAGCACCGCGTCCCGGTAGGCGGATTGGGCACCGTCGAGAAGGGCGTTGAAGTGAACCGTGTTCTCTTCAGGCGTGCCGCCCAGAATCTCTTCAAACGGATGCACCGGCAGTCCGGCTTCTTCGGGGTGCAGTTCAAAATCGCTGATCGTACCGTCAGGCGCGAGCGCGGACACCCAGCTGACGCCGGTGATCGTCAGCTCGTCCGTGCCGTCCGAGCCATGTACGAGCCACGCCTGTTCGGACCCAAGCGCGCGCAGCGTTTCGGCCATGGGGCGAATGAGATCGCGCGAAAACGCGCCCGTCAGTTGGCGTTTGACTCCCGCAGGATTGGTCAATGGTCCCAGAATGTTGAAAATCGTCCGCGTTCCCAGCTCTGACCGCGTCGGCATGACATGGGCAATCGCGGGATGGTGCATCGGTGCCATCATGAACCCGATCCCGGCCTCGCGCAGCGCCCTTTCGACAACCGGCGCGCCGACCATGACCTTTATTCCCATCTGCCCCAAGGCATCCGCAGCACCGGATTTCGAGGACAGGTTGCGGTTGCCATGCTTGGCCACGATCACGCCTGCGCCCGCCACGACAAAGGCCGTAGCGGTGGAAATATTCAGCGTGCCCTTGCCATCACCTCCGGTTCCGACAATATCCATCGCCCCCTCGGGTGCGCGGACCTTGTTGCATTTGGCACGCATCGCGGCGGCGGCGGCGGCGTATTCATCGACGGTTTCGCCACGCGTGCGCAGCGCCATCAAAAGGCCGCCGATCTGGCTGGGCGTCGCTTCGCCTTCGAACAGGATATCGAACGCCGCACGTGCCTGTTCGCGGGTCAACGGACCGTTCGCTGCGGCGTTCAGCAGGGGTTTGAGGGTGTCGCTCATGCGGGAACCTTCGTTATGTCCAGGAAATTAGATAACAATGCGTGACCGTGCTCGGACCGGATGGATTCGGGATGAAACTGCACCCCGTGAAGTGGCAGGTCGCGGTGTTGCAGGCCCATGATCGTGCCATCCTCCAGCTCTGCGGTGATCGTCAGGGCGTCGGGGAGGCTGTCACGGTCGACCACGAGCGAATGATAACGTGTCGCGGCGAAAGGGCTGGGCAGACCTTTGAAGAGGCCAGCGCCGGAGTGGCGTACCTGACCCATCTTGCCATGCACGATTTGACGTGCCTGCACGACATGGCCGCCAAAGGCCTGACCAAGTGTCTGATGCCCCAGGCACACCCCCAGCAATGGCAGATGCGCCTCGGCTGCTGCCAGTGTCAGCGCAAGGCAGATGCCCGCCTGATCGGGGTCACACGGACCCGGTGACAGCACGACCCCTTCAGGCCGCAGCGCCATGGCGTCGGCAACGGTAATTGCGTCATTTCGGTAAATTGTTACGTCAGCGCCAAGGCTGCCGAGATAATGAACCAGATTGTAGGTAAAACTGTCGTAATTGTCGATGAGCAGCAACATCTCGCATATCTTCGCTTTAGGTCTTTTGATGGCGCGCTTGAACGCGGTATAGGTCTGACGTAGATGG
>JAGXFI010000060.1 GCA_024637305.1 Sulfitobacter sp. | reverse complement strand
GCGGACCCGGTGTGGCGCATGCCGTTTCACACCCCCTACGAAGAGATGATCGAACCCGGCATCGCGGATCTGGATAACGCGCCCAAAGGCGGCTTCGCCGGGTGCATCACCGCCGCGCTTTTCCTGCGCCGTTTCGTCACCGAATCGCCCTACGCGCATTTTGATATCTACGGCTGGCAGCCCAGCGCTGCACCCGCCCGACCCAAAGGCGGCGTCGGTCAAGGCACGCGGGCGTTGTTCGCAGCGCTTGACGGTATCCTTGGCAAATGAGCGATCCCCGGCTCTGCCCTAATCCGGTGTTGATGGATGAGATTACTGCCGCGCAGGTGATCGTGCCTGTCGCCGATCTGCTGCGCCACCCCGATGGACCGCGCGACCGGCAGCTTTTGCTTGGCGCGCATGTCACATTGCACGCCAAGCGGGGTGGCTGGGCTTATGTGCAGGCCACCGCAGACGGTTATTGCGGATATGTCCGGCCCGGCACGCTTGGGACCGCGACCGAGCCGACCCACCGTGTCGCCGTTGCCGCCAGCCACGTCTATGCGCGGGCTGATCTGAAATCTCCTGACCTCTTGGCCTTGAGCCATGGCAGCCTTCTGAGCGTCACGGCCACCGAGGGCGCATTTTCTCAGACCGCCCATGGGTTTGTCCCATCGCAACACATAAAACCGGTAGGCATGCTGGAAACCGACCCTGCCGCCGTCGCCGCATTGTACCTTGGCACCCCCTATCTGTGGGGCGGCAACAGCCGGCTCGGGATCGACTGTTCCGGACTGGTTCAGGCTGCGTGCCTTGCATGCGGGATTCCTTGCCCCGGAGACAGCGATATGCAAGCGACCGCTGCGGGCATTTTGCTGGAACATGGCGCGGAATATCGCCGCAACGATCTGTTGTTCTGGCAATCCCATGTGGCGATTGTCTGGGATTCGGAAACGATCCTGCACGCCAATGCCAATTCGATGTCCACTGCGTTCGAACCGCTGGCGGAGGGGCTTGTGCGGATTGCGGCATCGGACGGACCCGTCACCGCGCATCGTAGACTGCCGGATGCTTGAAGCTAGTCGACGGCGCGGATCAGTTTCCGCTCCAACACGCGGACAACCGATTTGAGGTCATGGCCGCGCCGCAGGATCTGGCCGCCGGTCCCCACGACAGCATACATGCCCTGCCGTCCGCGCAGCTTGGGCCGCTTTTCAATCCGGTAAAGAGGCATTTCGGCTGTCCGGCGGAAAACAGAAAACACCGCCACTTCGCGCAGGCAGGAAATGCCATAGTCGCGCCATTCACCCGCGGCGACCATACGCCCGTAAAGCGACAGGATCACCGCCAGTTCCGTCCGGTGGAACGCGACCTGCTCTGGCAGGCGCTCTTGGGTGGATGATGAAGGCGGGGTATCGAAGCTCATATGTTTGACAGTTGCCCCAACGGACGGTCAAATCAAGTACCGGATCACGAAAACTCTTGAAAGCGTTACAAGGGGCGTTATGAGTCGGAGAATTGTGAAACGCGTAGGTATCAGATGACTCCTCAACAACGCGCCGAAAAATCCGCCGCCGCCATGTTGGCGCAGGATGTCGCATCGCCCGGAATGGGCATGACGCTGGACAGCATCTCCCCCGGTGGGGCCAAGATGTCGATGGAAGTCGCCCCGCACATGCTGAATGGGCACCGGATCTGCCACGGCGGTTTCATCTTCGCGCTGGCAGACAGCGCTTTTGCCTTTGCGTGCAACAGCTATAATCAGGCCACGGTCGCGCAGCAAAATCAGATTACGTATCTCGCACCCGCCCAGCTGGGAGAACGCATGACCGCCACCGCGACCGAAGTATCGCGTTCTGGCCGTTCGGGGGTCTATGACGTGCGCGTAACGGGCGCGGACGGGCGGAGCATAGCCTTGTTTCGCGGATTGTGCCGCACCATCAAGGGCCAGAACTTTCCAGAAGAGGAGCCAACGCCATGAAGGACCTCACCCCGGATCGAAAGAACCTCGATCCTATCGAGATCGCATCGCGCGATGAAATTGCGGCACTTCAACTGGAACGTTTGAAGTGGTCGCTGCGGCATGCCTATGAAAACGTGCCGTTCTATCGCGACAGCTTTGATGCCGCTGGGGTCCATCCGGATGACCTGAAAGACCTGTCCGATCTGGCGCGGTTCCCGCTCACGGTCAAGACGGACCTGCGCGATAACTATCCTTTTGGAATGTTCGCCGTCCCTCGCGAACAGGTGGCGCGCATCCATGCGTCGTCGGGCACGACGGGTCAGCCGACAGTGGTCGGATATACGCAAAAGGACCTCGAACATTGGGGAACGGTCGTTGCGCGGTCCCTGCGGGCCGCCGGCCTTCGCACCGGTGATATGCTTCACAACGCCTATGGCTACGGTCTGTTCACCGGGGGCCTTGGCATCCATCTGGGGGCGGACGCGCTTGGCCTGACAACCTATCCGATTTCGGGCGGCATGACCCCCCGACAGGTGCGCCTGATCGAAGATTTCAAACCCAAGGGGATCACCGTCACGCCGTCCTATGCGCTGTCGATCCTCGACGAATTCGCGCGGCAGGGCTTCAATCCGCGCGCCAGTTCTCTGGAGGTCGGTATTTTTGGTGCCGAGCCATGGACCAACGCCATGCGCCTTGAAATCGAGCAGGCATTCGACATGCACGCCGTCGATATCTATGGCCTCAGCGAAGTCATGGGGCCGGGCGTGTCGATGGAGTGTGTGGAGACAAAGGACGGTCTGCACATCTGGGAGGACCATTTCTATCCAGAGGTCATCAACCCTGAAACCGGCGAACCCGTGGGCGAGGGCGAACAGGGCGAGCTGGTATTCACGTCGCTGACCAAAGAGGCGTTCCCGGTCATCCGCTACCGGACGCGCGACCTGACCCGGCTGTTGCCCGGCACGGCACGCAGCATGCGGCGGATGGAGAAAATCACCGGCCGCAGCGACGACATGATCATCCTGCGTGGCGTCAACGTATTCCCGACCCAGATCGAGGAAGCATTGATGAAAGTGCCGGGGCTGGCCCCGCATTTCCAGATCGAGCTGTCCCGCCCCGGCAGGATGGATCAGATGCGCATCCTGTGCGAAGAGGCCCAACCGGGTATGAGCGATGAGGCCTGCGCACAGGCGGCCAAAACGCTGTCTGCACATATCAAGCAGACAGTCGGCATCAGCGCTGCGGTGGACGTCGCGAAATCAGGCGGCGTCGCCCGTTCAGAAGGCAAGGCCGTCCGTATCTTGGACAACCGCCCCAAAGGCTAACCGCAGGTGATCGCGAAAATTGTATCGGTATTGTCGAGCTGGATATTGATCCGGGCGGGGTTGAAATCCATCGTTACGGCTTCGTCCTGTCGGTAGGCGCGCTTGGGTTCCGGCAGTGCGATTGCGGCTGCGGCGTCCTTTCCAATCAAATCCTGATAGGCATCTGCCCCACAGGTTCCCGACTGGGGTGCCGATTGCTCGATTGTGCCGCCACAGGCAGACAGCAACAGCACGACAAGCATTGCATATTTCATGTTCCGTACCTCGCCAGGAATGTCTCGACAGCACTGTCGACGACGCGGTCTATATCGTCTTGGGAGACCGATTTGGACACCCCAAAAATAAGTCGCATCCAGACGTCCGCCTTGCACAGCTCGCCGAATTGCGCTGCAGCCAGAGGTTTGTCCGGAATCCGCAACTCGCCGCGCGCTTCGGCAGCTTCGAAATAGGCTGCCATTTTCGCGCACATCACAGCGGGTCCGGAATTGTAGAATTGCTGGCCCAACTGTGGAAACCGGTCCGCTTCTGCCAGGCAGACGCGAAAGACCTGCTGACCCAGCGTGCTGGTGATGAACTCCAGAAAATGCCGCCCAGCCTGCCCCAGCACCTGCTTTGGCGGTGCGCTCATGTCGATCTTGTCGAGCGCCTCGTTCGATTGACGTTGGCATTCGCGCCTCGCGACTTCCATGAAGAGGATACGTTTGTCGGGAAAGTATTTATACAGCGTCGCCTTGGACACGCCGGCTGTCCGCGCGATTTGGTCAACACTGGCCCCTTCGAAACCATCGGACATGAAAACGTCGCGTGCGCCCTCAAGGACCTGAGTAAATTTACGTCCCTCATGGATGGAATCGTCTCTGAGATACATCTGGCACTCCGATGGATGACTATGACCTTATAAACCGACCGGTTCAGTTCCAACCCTTAATCGAAGCAAAGGTTCAATCTTGATTGCAGTGGGCAACTGGCTACTTTAGAAACGTTCTAACAAGATAACGAGGCTTCCATGCGCTATTCGCTTAACCGCAAACGTTTTCGCGACCTCTCCGAACAGGAGATTCTCGCGCTCGCTATCTCCTCCGAGGAAGACGATGCGCAAATCTACCGTGGCTATGCTGAACGGCTGCGCGGCGACTTTCCCGACAGCGCTGCAGTTTTCGACGGAATGGCCGCCGAAGAGGACAGGCACCGCCAGCGCCTCATCGACCTGCACCGCAGCCGGTTTGGCGACGTGATCCCCCTGATCCGGCGTGAACACGTCTCGGGATACTATGCTCGCCGCCCTGTCTGGCTGGTTGAGAACCTTGGCCTTGAACGCATCCGCGCCGAGGCCACGGCGATGGAACAAGATGCAGAACGATTCTACCTCAAAGCAGCTGCACTCACGTCTGACGCGCCCACGCGCAAACTGCTGGGTGACCTTGCGGCGGCGGAAGCGGGGCACCAGAATACAGCCTCCGACCTGACAGCAGCTCACCTCGATTCCGACGCGACAGAGTCTGAAGACGCGCGTGCAAAACGGCAATTCCTTTTGACATGGATTCAGCCCGGGCTGGCGGGCCTCATGGACGGCTCTGTCTCGACGCTCGCGCCAATCTTTGCCACCGCTTTTGCGACGCAAGATACTTGGACGACATTTCTTGTCGGGTTGGCGGCCTCGGTGGGGGCAGGCATTTCCATGGGCTTCACAGAAGCCGCATCAGATGATGGAGAACTCTCCGGTCGAGGATCGCCATGGAAACGCGGTTTTGCCTCCGGCATCATGACGACGCTGGGGGGGCTTGGTCATGCCCTGCCCTATCTCATTCCCGACTTTTGGACCGCGACGATCACCGCGATCATCGTCGTTTTCGTGGAGCTTTGGGCAATCGCGTGGATCCAGAACCGCTATATGGAAACGCCGTTCTTCCGCGCTGCGCTTCAAGTGGTTGTCGGCGGGGCGCTGGTGCTGGCTGCGGGGATCATCATCGGCACGGGATAGCTTGCACAGGGAGGCCTGCGCGGTTACGCCTTCGTCATGCTCGCGATCTTCCTCAAAACGCTCCCCTTTTTCGCACTGATCGGCCTTGGGTACTGGGCCGGCCGCACCCGTTTCTTTACCGAAGAAGCGACGGCATACCTCACGAAGTTCGTGTTCTACTTCGCCCTTTCCGCCATGCTGTTTCGCTTTTCCGCGAACCTGACGCTGGCCGAGGTCTGGGATACCCGACTGGTCGCCGCCTATTTGTGGGGAACGGCGTTTGTCTATGGCATCGCTACGCTGGTAGGTTTTCTGCGCGGCCTCTCGGTGCCGACCGCTGCGATCGAAGCGCAGTGCGCCGCGATTGGCAACACCGGCTTTCTTGGCGTACCGATGTTGACTTTGCTGCTGGGCCCGCAGGCGATCGGACCGGTCATGATGGCCCTGGCGGTCGATCTGATCGTATTTTCCTCGCTCATCGTGATCCTGATCACCGGCTCGCGCGACGGACAAGTCAGTCTGCGCATTTTCCGTACAGTCGGTCTGGGCCTCATCAAGAATCCGATGATCGTTGCAATCACCTTGGGCCTGCTGTGGTCGGGCCTGACCATCCCGATTCCCGATCCGCTGAACGATTTTCTTGCCATCCTCGGCGGGGCCGCGACCCCCGGCGCGCTGTTTGCGATTGGCGCGTCCCTGGCCACCAAAAGCTCCGAACGTCTCAGCATCGCCGGCTGGCTGAGCTTTTGCAAACTGGTGCTGCACCCCGCCTTCGTCGCGTTCGGCGCGCTGGTCCTGTTCCACGTTGACCCTTACAAAGCAGGCGTGATCATCGCTGCTGCGGCCCTGCCGGTCGCCGGGAACATCTATATTCTGGCACAGCACTACGGCGTCGCACCACAACGTGTGTCGGCTGCCATCCTTGTTTCCACGGCGATCAGCATCGTCACCGTCAGCCTTGTCATCGGATGGATCACGGGTATCTGATATTTCATTGTTCTTCAAATATCCCGCGCGCTCTTGCCGCATGCGCGTTGGCCCGATAGCCCTTGTGAGACATCAGCCAAAAGGAACGCGCCATGAAAACCCTTTCTGAAAACGCCAGTTTCGGCGGCAAGCAAATTGTCCTCAGCCATGCCTCCGCCGCCTGTTCCTGCGACATGACCTTCTCGGTATTTCTGCCTGAAGAAGCCAAAGACGGCCCGGTGCCGGTCTTGTGGTTCCTGTCCGGTCTGACCTGCACGCATGAAAACGCAATGACCAAGGCCGGCGCGCAGGCTTGGGCCGCCGAACAAGGTATCGCGCTCGTATACCCCGACACCTCCCCACGGGGCGACGATGTCGCCGACGACGAAGCGTATGACTTCGGCAAGGGGGCTGGTTTTTATGTCAATGCGACGCAAGAGCCCTGGAGAGAACATTATCAGATGTACGACTACATCGCCCACGAGCTGCCGGAGTTTCTGGCGGAAAACTTCCCACTTGATATGTCTCGGCAGGCAATCAGCGGTCACTCCATGGGTGGACACGGGGCGCTGACGCTGGCGATGACGCTGCCGGGGCGCTTTCGCTCGGTGTCAGCCTTCGCGCCCATTGCCAATCCGACAGCGAGCGATTGGGGGCGAAAGCAGTTCTTGGGATATTTGGGGAACAATGAAGATAACTGGCGCGCACATGATGCGACGCTGCTTATGCAAGAAAAGGGGTTCGACGGACCGATCCTCATCGATCAGGGAACAGAGGATCAGTTTCTCGATCTACTGAAGCCTGAAGCCCTTGCAGCAGCTATTGCGGCGCGACGCCAGCCTGCGACCTTCCGCATGCAAAAAGGGTATGATCACAGCTATTTCTTTATCTCTACCTTCATGGAAGACCATGTAGCCTTCCACGCCGAAGCCCTTTATTCGGATTAGCGCAATGCTCCATTACGATCTCATTATCATCGGTTCCGGCCCAGCGGGCCGCTCTGCCGCCATTCAGGCAGGCAAGCTGCGGCGGCGGGTGTTGGTGATTGACCGCCGGGATCGGCTTGGCGGGGTGTCTGTGCATACCGGTACGATACCATCCAAAACACTGCGCGAAACGGTGCTGAACCTTACCGGATGGCGCGAAAGAAGCTTTTACGGACGTGCTTACCGGGCCAGGCAAGAGATCGGCGCGGAAGATCTGAAGATGCGGATGCACAAGACCCTCGAACATGAGGTCGACCTGCTGGAGCATCAATTCAATCGCAATCACGTCGACACGTTGAACGGCATTGCGCGGTTTGTTGATCAGACGACGGTCGAGGTCGCCACCGAAGCAGGCGAGACAACCACAGTGTCCGGCGACCGTTTTCTGATCGCCACGGGCACAAGGACTTACCGGCCGGATTACGTGCCCTTCAACGGGACTACGGTGCTGGACAGTGACGAATTTCTCGACATGACGGAAATACCCCGCTCGCTTGCTGTTGTTGGTGCCGGCGTGATTGGTGTGGAATATGCCACGATGTTTTCGGCACTTGACGTGCGTGTGACACTGATCGAGCCGCGCAAGACCTTTCTTGATTTCATCGACAGTGCGATCATTCGTGATTTCACCCACCAGATACAGGAAAACGGGGTGGATCTGCGGCTTGGCTCGGAGATCGAGAAAATTGAAGATGCCGGTAGCCATGTCGAAGTAAGCCTTGCCAACGGACGCCACGTGCGCGCCGAGATGCTGTTGTTTGTCGCCGGGCGCATGGGGGCGACGGATCGGCTAGATCTGGGCAACGCGGGGCTTGAGACAGACCACCGGGGGCGGCTTTGCGTCAGCCGCAAGACATATCAGACCGATGTGCCCCATATCTACGCAGCAGGCGATGTGATCGGGCATCCGTCGCTCGCGTCCACGTCGCTCCAGCAGGGGCGCATCGCTGCTTGCCACGCTCTCGACGTAACAACCCTCCCGGAAAGCCCGTGGTTTCCCTATGGCATCTACTCCGTCCCCGAAATCTCGACCTGCGGGATGTCGGAGGAGGAAATGCAGAAACGTGGCATTCCCTACGAGATCGGCGTCGCGCGGTTTCGTGAGACATCACGCGGGCATATCATGGGACTGGAGCACGGGATGCTGAAGATGCTGGTCAGCCTCAAGACCCGCCGCGTTCTAGGCGTGCAAATCGTCGGCGAGGGCGCGACGGAACTTATCCATATCGCGCAGGCGGTGCTGAACCTGAAAGGCACGGTTGATTACTTCGTACAGAACACCTTCAACTATCCGACCTTGGCCGAGGCGTACAAGATTGCGGGGCTCGATGCCTTCAATCGCATGCCGATCCCCAAAGAATTCAAGGTGGGGCGGACATGACAGTCCTCTATATTGACGCGGATGCCTGTCCTGTGAAGCAGGAGGCAGAGCGTGTGGCGACCCGGCACAAGGTGCGGATGTATGTGGTCTCCAACGGCGGGCTGCGCCCCTCGCAGAATCCGCTGGTTGACACCATCATCGTGGCGGATGGACCCGACGTGGCCGATATGTGGATTGCCGACCGGTGCGGCACGGGCGATGTGGTCGTGACCGGAGACATTCCGCTGGCCGCCAAATGTGTCGAAGCCGGCGCACGGGTGTTGAAACACAACGGCGAGGCGCTGACGGCAGCAAATATCGGCAACGTCCTGGCCACGCGCGACCTAATGACGGATTTGCGCGCCGCAGATCCGTTCCGGCAAGGCGGTGGCAAGAGCTTTACAAAGGCAGACCGCTCCCGCTTTCTGGAAGCGCTGGAACGTGAATTGCGCGCAGCATCAAGGGTGTAGCCGAATTCTTTCAAAGAATTCGACGCGGAATTTTTGAAAATTCCGACACCGCTTAAAGGAGGTCACATTGAAACCCAAGGCCGTCGTGTTCGACATAGGCAACGTCCTGATCGAATGGCTCCCCGAGCGATTTTACGATTCCGTCATAGGCGAAGATCGGCGGCGCGCATTGTTTGCGGAAATTGATCTGCACCGAATGAACGACCGCGTCGACCGCGGCGGTAACTTTCGGGACGAGGTCATGCGCGTGGCCGATGCGACACCCCATTGGGGGAACGAGATCGCGCTTTGGCATGATCGCTGGCTGGATATCGCGACGCCGCAGATCGACCGCTCCGTCAGGTTGATGCAGAGTTTGCAGGCAAAGGATATCCCGGTTTTCTCGCTCACCAATTTCGGGATCGAAACCTATGAGTTGGCGGCGCAAGTTTATCCCTTCCTGCGCAGGTTTGATCGTGATTTCATCTCGGGCCATATGAAACAGGTCAAGCCCGAGCCGCATATCTACCGGATGCTGGAAGAAAGCTGCGGCCTTGCCGGTACCGATCTGATCTTTACCGACGACCGCGCCGAAAACATAGACGCGGCCAAACAACGTGGTTGGCTTACTCATCTATTCGAAGGGCCGGAAGGTTGGGCCGCGCGACTGGTCGAAACAGGACTGCTTACAGAGGAAGAAGCGACATGACCGACATTCCATTCATCAATTTCAGTGAAGGCGAGGCCGTTCTGGACTGGCTGGCGCTTACCGACGCATTGGCGAAAGGGCACAGTCTGCCCAAGGCGGAAATCGGCGATACGTTTCTATACCGTGACCCTGACACGCTTCTCAGTCGCGCCGCATGGATCGACGGCATGGGGATCGCTGTAAAATCCGCAACGATCTTTCCACGCAACAAGGCCAGCGGCGTACCTGCGATCAACGGTGGCGTAAACCTTTACAGCGATGCGGACGGCACGCTTGAAGCGATCATCGACTTCCATCTGGTGACCAAGTGGAAAACCGCTGGCGACAGCCTGTTGGCCGCGCGGCGGCTGGCGCGGGTCGATTCCCGAGAAATATTGCTTGTCGGCGGTGGCAACGTCGCGGCGTCGATGTATGACGCCTACAAGGCTGCGTTTCCATTGGCCCAGTTCACCGTCTGGAGCCGCACAGCGGACACCGCCAAGCGCTTTGTGGAGGACCACCCCGGAACCCGCCACGCGCATGATCTGGAAACGGCCGTCGGTATGGCAGACATTATCGGGACCGCCACCATGTCGACGGAACCTGTGATCCGGGGCGATTGGTTGCGCCCCGGCCAGCATCTGGATCTCATCGGGGCCTACAGGCCGGACATGCGCGAGGTGGACGACGTGGCGCTCAAACGTGCGCAGTTGTTCGTGGACAGCTTTGACACGACCGTCGGCCATATCGGAGAGATCAAGATCCCGCTGGAATCCGGCGCGCTGAAACGCGAGGACATCATTGCGGATTACTATGATCTCGAACGGTTCGTCCGGCAGAGCGAAACGGACATCACCATCTGCAAGAACGGGGGCGGCGCACATCTGGACCTGATGACCAGTCGGTTCATTCTGGACCGTTTTCAGGCGGTTTGAGCGATGGCCGCGGCGGGTCGCGCCTGTGCCGGATCGTATCGGGCGGCGAATGCCTGTCAGGATCGCTTTTCAATGGGTCGCGACGGCGCTAGTGGTGCGTTATGAACAGCTTGCGTGCCATTTATGACCAGAAGATCGCTGACGGCAGCCTGACGTCCGACCCCGCCCAAGAGGCGGTTCTGGCGCAGTTTGATCGCATCCGCGATGCGCTGTCAAAGCCGATGAAGAGCCGCCTTTTCCGCAAGCCTCCCGAGCCACCCAAGGGCCTGTACCTCTGGGGTGGGGTCGGGCGCGGCAAATCCATGTTGATGGATCTTTTCGTCAACAGTCTGGGCGATATTCCCGCCCGGCGCGTGCATTTTCATGCGTTCATGCAGGAAATCCACGCCAAGATGCACGAGGTGCGCAAGACCGGTGTGGACGACGCGATTGCGCCGGTCGCCGCAGATGTCGCCGACAGCGTCCGGTTACTGGCGTTCGACGAAATGCAGATCACCGACATCACCGATGCGATGATCGTTGGCCGCCTGTTTCAGGCGTTGTTCGCGGCAGGAGTCGTTGTCATCACAACGTCGAACCGCGTGCCGGACGATCTGTACAAGAATGGATTGAACCGCGACATTTTCGTGCCCTTCATCACGCTGATCAAGGACCGGATGGAGGTGGTGGAACTGGCAAGCCCGACGGATTACCGGCAGGACCGGCTGGCGGGAAATGCCGTCTTTTTCAGCCCGACAAACGCCGAGAGCCGTCAGGCCATGAACGAGGTTTGGCAAGATCTGGCCGGCGGCAAGGCAGAGCCGTTGGTGTTGCGCGTCAAGGGGCGTGATGTGGTCATCCCGGCGTTTCGCAATGGTGTCGGACGCGCGTCGTTCCACGAATTGTGTGGACAACCCTTAGGCCCTGCGGATTATCTGATGATCGCGGATGCGGTCAGAGTGCTGATGCTGGATGACATCCCGACGATGAGCCGGTCAAACTTCAACGAGGCCAAGCGGTTCGTGACCTTGATAGACGCGCTTTATGAAGCAAAAGTAAGGTTGATCGCGTCGGCGGCCGCTGTGCCGGAAATGCTGTACCTCGAAGGCGAAGGCAGCTTTGAATTCGACCGGACCGCCTCGCGCTTGCGCGAGATGCAAGCGAAAGGCTGGGGTGGCTAAGTACTGCCCTGCACCCCGGTTGCAGCGGTCCACAACCGATTTCAGCCGTGGTTTTTCAGAATGTTTCCCGCAAGATAGAGCGACCCGCAAATCAGCACGCGCGCGGTAGGGTCACGGCGGGTTATTTCCGCAAGGGCTGCAGCAACATCGGGCGCTTCGTGCGCCTCGATGCCTGCGGCACGCGCCGCGGCGGCTGTGGTTTGCGACGGCAGGGTGTTTGCCTCGCCCGGAATAGACACGGCATATAGCGCTGTCGCCGTCGACAGCGGGCGCAGATAGCCACCAATGTCCTTGGTATTGAGCATGCCGCAGATCAGATAGGTCGGACGTTGAACGATTTCTGCCAAATGCGCGGCGATGGCGATGCCTGCTGCCGGGTTGTGGCCGCCGTCGAGCCACAGCTCCGCCTGCCCTGCCGCGTCTACCAAAGGACCGCTGCGCAGGCGCTGCATACGCGCGGGCCATTCGGCGCGGGTCACGGCGGCCTCGCAAGCAGTTTCTTCCATGCCAAGGTGACGCAGGACGGCAAGTGCAGTACCGGCGTTCTGCACCTGATGTGCGCCCAGAAGGTTCGGCAACGGCAGGTCCAGCAAGCCGGTTTCATCCTGATAGATCATCCTGCCGGCCTCGCGGGACACGTGCCAATGCTGGCCATACGCCAACAACGGAGCCATGTGGCGCGCTGCCACGGTCTCGATGACATCGAGCCCCTCCGGTTCTTGCGGGCCGACGATACAGGGCACGCGGCGCTTGATGATCCCGGCTTTCTCGCCCGCGATCGCGGCGAGAGTGTCGCCAAGGAACTGCTGGTGGTCGATGGATACAGGTGTGATGACACAAGCCGCCGGGCGATCCACCACATTTGTCGCGTCAAGACGCCCTCCGAGGCCCACCTCGAGCAGCGTAAAGTCTGCGGGCGTTCGGGCAAAGGCGAGGATGGCGGCACAGGTCGTGATCTCGAAATAGGTGATGTTTTCGCCGCCGTTGGCCGAATAGCATTCGTCCAGAATCACGGTCAGCGCGTCTTCGTCAATCAGCTTTCCGGCAATGCGGATACGTTCGTGAAACCGCGCAAGATGCGGCGAGGTATAAACGTGAACGGTCTTGCCTGCCGCCTCCAGGCCTGCGCGGATCATGGCGACGGTAGACCCTTTGCCATTGGTCCCCGCGACGTGAATCACCGGAGGCAAGTCATTTTGCGGATTGCCCAATACCTCCAGAAGCCGCCACATGCGGTCCAGCGTCAGGTCGATGATCTTGGGGTGCAGCGCCATCATCCGTTCAAGAATGAGGTCCGAGGTTGCGTCCCTCATTTTTCTGCAACAGGCTCCGGCTTTGGCTCGATCTCGGCGGGATCGAGATCGGCAGGCGGCGGCAGATCACCGCGGACGGCGGGCGGCATGCCCATCAGCATCCGGGTGATCGTGATCAGCTCGTCACGCATTTGAGGCCGCGCGATAACGCGGTCCAGCATCCCGTGATCCAATAAATATTCGGCGCGCTGGAAGCCTTCGGGCAGCTTTTCGCGGATCGTCTGTTCGATCACGCGGGGACCGGCAAAGCAGATCAGCGCGTTTGGTTCAGCGATATGCACATCCCCCAGCATCGCATAGCTGGCCGTGACACCGCCTGTCGTGGGGTGGGTCAGCACGACAATGTAGGGCAGATTTGCTTCCTTGAGCATCTGGATCGCAACGGTCGTGCGCGGCATCTGCATCAGGCTCAGGATGCCTTCCTGCATACGCGCGCCACCTGCCGCAGAGAAAAGGATCAGGGGACGCTTCAGCCTTATCGCCTCTTTGGCGGCTGCGATGATTGCGTTGCCGACATACATGCCCATGGATCCGGCCATGAAGCTGAAGTCCTGCGCCGCGGCAACGATAGGCGTGCGCCCCATCTCGCCCGCGACGACCAGCATCGCCTCGGCCTCGCCGGTTTCTTTCTGCGCCGCCTTCAGGCGATCAGGATATTTCTTCTGATCGCGAAAGTGCAGCGGGTCGGACTTGGGGGCCGGCACCTTGACCTCGGTGAAGACACCGCCGTCGAACAGCGCCTTGAACCGGTTGCGCGGTGAGATGGACATGTGATGGCCGCAGCTGGTGCAGACGTTGAGGTTGTCGGCCACCTCGCGGTGAAACAACATCGTGCCGCACTCGTCGCATTTGGTCCACAGATTGTCCGGCGTCTCGCGGCGCGAGAAGATCGAATTGATCCGTGGTCGGACGTAGTTGGTGATCCAGTTCATCGCCGTGCCTTCATTCCTTGATCGGTGCATTCCCAAATAAGGGGGGCGGCACCGAATTGCAATCAGCGCCGCAGAGCCAGCCGTGCGGCCAGCCAAGTGACCAATATCAGCGCAAAGTCCACCGGAAGCCAGGCGCGCATCGCCTCAGTATCAGCCATGCCGAAGGGCGCAAGATACAAGGCAAGACCCGACAGGTTGTCGGGCAACGAGATAAAGACGATCGCCGAGACGTTGTTACAGAAATGCACCGCGATTGCCGGCCCCAGAGAACCGGCGCGTGCCGTCAGATCTGCCATCAGCATGCCAAAGACAACTGCCCAGAGCGCGATGATGGCCGCGTGTTCGCCGGCGGTCGCAGGATCATAATGCAACGCACCGAACACGACGGAAGGCAGGACCATCCAGGCAACCGGGTTCTGGAATCGTGCGGCCAGTTGTTGTTGCAGGTAGCCGCGAAAGAAAACTTCTTCGCCACTGACCTGGATCAGCACGACGATCAACGAAAGCGGCAGCAGCAGCAGCCACTGCCCAGGACTCATGTTGGGGACCAGCGCCCCGCCCATGTCCCATGGCGGCAGCACCGTCAAAACGATGCCGAGCGCGATCAATGCCAGAGTGACAACCGCGAACTGAGATCCGAACCTGTCAGAAGGCCCCAGCAAGCTCAGCGCGGAGCGGTGGTGGAGCATCCTTGTGACAACCACCGTGCTGAACAGCATCAGTGCGAAGGATGCCAGCAGCAGATACATCGCAAGCGGAGTATCTCCGCGATCAAGCTGGTCGAAGATATCTGGCACGTCGTGTTGGATCACGTCGCGGATGAACTGGCCGTAAAGAATATTGAGCGTCAGATAAAGAGTGATTGCCAGCCCGGTCCCCACGGCCAGCCGCCAAAGCTGGGAAGACTGCTTTGCAGGTTCGAAAAAGATCGGATGCGCTGGATAGACCGGAAGCAGTCTCATGACCCGCCATCCTGCGGCATTGTGCTGATACCTTCGCGCGGCAGGCTGGTGCGTATCTGAATGAAGTGTTCGGATGCGCCGCTGAGGTTCCGCGCGACTGCGCGAAGAAGGCTCAGCAGAACTGACTTGTCGTTCTTTATCACCGCGTTGAACTGATCCGCGCCGATGCGCAGGAACACGCTTTCTTCCAGTGTTGTGAGGTTGAGCTGGCGCGGTTCTGCCAAAATCAGCGCGAGGTCGCCGATCAGGCGACCCGGCTCCACGGTGGACACGTGGTATTCATCGCCTTCCGGCTGGGTGTAGCTAAGCTCGGCCTTGCCGGAAACACAGAGATAGGCCGAATCCGCAGGTTCCGCCGTACTGAAGATGCGCATTTCGGCAGGGACGTTGTACCACCGCGCAGCAAAAGCCAGCAGGCGTTGGTTGCGGGGGTCCAGATCGCGGAAAAGCTCGGTCCGCTGGATAATTTGCAATTTGCGCCGCAAATCGCCGGACCCGTCCTTCGCGGCGCGGTAGTCTTCTGATTGTTCTACGCCGTCGATCCTGCCGTCACTGATTTCGATAAACAGATCGAAAGAACCGGGATGGTCGAAGGTGTCATCAATGAAAATCTGGGTCGTATCGGGCATCAGGGATCGCAACCGGTTGCGTACTGCTTCGTGTTCCTGCGCACCGATGCTGGGCAGTGACTGGTTCAGCACCATCACATCGGGTCGTTTGATCCCCGCCCGATTAAAGCCGAGGCGCTCGCGCAATGTTGCGGGTAAATTGGTGCCGCCTATTCCGGTTGGCGTGTCTAAGAAATTTGTCGCCACATCGCGGTGCAGATTATGCGCCTTGAGAATGTCGCAGACAACGTCGATGACCAGCTCGGTTCGCAATCCGGCGAACATCGAGACGCGACCATAAATGAGATTTTCAAGCACCGTGAGGCGCGGCAGGTAGGTGTCGGGCGCAATCGGAACGAAAAGATCCTTGGCCGCTTCGCGCAGACGCGGTCCGTTGATGCGGCGGATCGCAAGGATTTCGTCTTTGAAGCTCTCGGGAAAGTCCGGGCCGATCTGTTCGGCGGTAAAGGCGAAAGGCACCGTCAGCAGTAATGAAAACTCCTCCGAAGACAGAGCCCCGTCACCCTTTTCGCGCCTGCGCGCCGACACATCGACCAACCGCTCGTAAAGTGATTCGTCGATGCCGAGCGCTGTGAACAGCGGGTGCGTTGTGCCATCCATCCCGAAAGTCTGGTGCAACGTTTCGATAATCGTCTGCGAGATCGCGATGCCCTGCTCTGCAAGTCCCTGTTCGCCGATCATCGCCAGAAACGCGCCCTCGGTCGCCAGCCCCTGCTGGGTAATCGCACGCTTGGGTGCCGCAAACAAAAGGTTCCCGCCCAAGGGCAGCGCAGGGTTGAAAGCCTCGGGGTCAAAGTGGTGGATGGCATCTTCCAGGCCCTCGGCCTCCAGCCTCTCACGGACCTCGCCGCGCAACGCGACGATCCTGGAGGCAAGCGCTCCACGGCTGTACACATCCATTGGCAGCGTCACCATCCGGCGCAGAATCCCATCGTCCACGCCCATCGCCTTGACCAGATCAAACCACCAGCCGGTGACCTCTTCGCGCGTTGAAAGACCGGCAAGCTCAGGGTCCAGCCAGTCCGGGCCGAGCCTGTCGACGCTGTTGCCTGCGCGCCGCGCTTCCATCCCGTCGATGTCGTTAGGGTTCGGGACCGATTCGACGGCTCTGGGACTGGTGCGCAACGGCATGAACAGATTATCGCCCAAAGTCCCGCTGAACACATAGGGCTGCGCCTGCGCATAGCCGATGCGCGCGGCGATCACCGCCTGATGCAGACCGCTCAGATCGTGACCACCCATCGTGACGATGCCACGGGTGGGTATGATTTCGCGTGTCAGAAGCTCGGCCAAGGCTGTGCGCTCAGCCTGCGAGCTCGCCTTGATCGCCACCTGTGCACCGCGCGGGATGTCGATCGTCACATCATCAAGGATATTTACCCCGCTATCATCGCGCACAGTCACGTTCTGCAACGCAATCGGTCCGATCAGGTGCGGGATTTCATCGGGCGTGCCTTCAAACAACGTCTCATCGATCATATCGGAGGGTGCGAAGCGTTCCGTCACGACATCCCAGCGCAACGCCATATCCTGCGTCTGGTTGTAGTAGGTCAGCAGCTCTTTCCACGGATTCGACAGGTCTTTGTAAGCCGCCAGCGCAGCAACCAGCGCGCCGACCGTGATATCGCCCCGGATAGCAAGATACCCACCGACAAGATAGAAAAAGAACGGGGTCAGTTGGGTTATGAAGTTGTTGATGAACTTCATGAAGAATTTCTTTTGATAGATCTGAAAGCGTATCTGGAACAGCCGCCCCAAGCGGTCCGTGAAAACTGAAAGCCTGTAGCGCCAACCGCCATTCGTGCGCAGATCGACGATACCGGCTGCCGTCTCTCCGATTTCGGAAGATAGGTGGCGGACCTCCTGAATGCGCGCTTTGTTGAGCACGTTGATCTGGCGTTGAAGCCGTGGAATCAACCAGGCTTGCAGGGGAATGAGCGCCACACCGGCCAGCCCGAACCAGAATGATTGCAGGAAAAGAAAGATGACGATGATCGCCATTTGCCCGGCCTGAAAAACCGGTTGCGCCACCGCATCGCCCATGAGGCCCCCCATCGGCTCGGCCTCGGAGGTGACCATGCTGACCAGCTCCCCTTGCGAAGTGGTCTGGTAGTAACGGCGCGGAAACCGCATCATCCGCGAGATCAGCTGATAGCGGAAGCGGCGCAGCATCCGTTCGGACAGCACGCCTTTCATGGTATTCAGCCGCATCTTGAGCAGCCCATGGGTCAAGACGGCAGCGAGATAGGCAAGGCACAGCAGCAGCAGGAACTGCGTTTGCATCATCTCGAAGTCTAGGACCCGCACCATCTTGTCTTTTGCGCCGATGGCGTCATTGATGATGCGCTTGGGCAGCTCCAGCGTCGCGTAGAGAAAAGGGAAGGTCAAAACCGTGAAAGCCAGCAGGATGAACTGCTCTTTTCGGGAGTATTTCCAGATAAAGGCGAAAATACTACGTTCCATTGATCGGCTTTCCCTGCAAACAAGATCAGTCATCTAAGCGCAAAACCTGACCGATACAACGTATCGCAATGACTTGCAGCATCGCGCGCGCGGGACTATTCCGTTGGTTAGCCAGAATTTACCGGAGACGCTTCATGTCCAACAATGCCCGTTTCGACAAATCCAGATTGCCCAGCCGTCATGTGACCGAAGGGCCCGCGCGCGCACCGCACCGGTCCTACTATTACGCTATGGGCATGACCGAAGAGGAAATCCACCAGCCTCTCGTCGGCGTTGCAACCTGCTGGAACGAAGCGGCACCGTGCAATATCGCGCTGAGCCGTCAGGCGCAGGCCGTGAAGGTCGGCGTCAAGGAACAACAAGGCACGCCGCGCGAGTTCACGACTATCACCGTCACGGACGGCATTGCGATGGGTCACGAGGGCATGCGGTCTTCGCTTGCGTCGCGCGAAGCCATTGCCGACACGGTCGAGCTGACCATGCGCGGGCATTGCTATGATGCAATCGTCGGTCTTGCCGGGTGCGACAAGTCCCTGCCCGGTATGATGATGGCCATGATCCGGTTGAACGTTCCGTCCGTGTTCCTTTATGGCGGCTCCATCCTGCCGGGCAAGGCTCCGGCGGGAGCCGATGTTCCGGCAGCGTTTGCTAACCGCGACCTCACGGTGCAGGACATGTTCGAAGCGGTCGGAAACTGGCAGAACGGCACCATGTCCGAGGCCGCGCTTGACGTGCTGGAACGGGTCGCCTGCCCGTCTGCGGGCGCTTGCGGCGGGCAGTTCACCGCCAACACCATGGCATGCGTGTCCGAAGCCATCGGACTGGCGCTGTTCAACTCTTCCGGCATGCCGGCCCCTTACAAGGACCGCGACGAATATGGCCGCGCATCGGGTGCCGCTGTGATGAGCCTGATCGAAAAGAACATCCGCGCCCGTGACATCTGCACCCGCGAGGCGTTCGAGAATGCAGCGCGCATTGTCGCCTGCACCGGTGGGTCGACCAATGCCGGTCTGCATCTTCCGGCGATGGCGCATGAGGCTGGAATCGACTTTTTCCTCGAGGACGTGTGCGATATTTTCCGCGATACGCCCTATTTCGTCGATATGAAGCCCGGCGGAGCCTATGTCGCCAAGGATCTATACGATGCGGGTGGCGTGCCGGTCGTGATGAAAGAGTTGCGCAAGGCAGGTCTGATCCACACCGACTGCGTGACCGCCAGCGGCTATTCCATCGGCGAGGAACTGGACAAGGTTCAACGCGAAGCGGACGGCAAGGTGATCCATCCGGTCGCCAATCCGATCTCGAAAACAGGCGGCGTTGTCGGGTTGAAGGGCAACCTCGCCCCCGAAGGAGCCATCGTGAAAATTGCCGGGATGTCGGACGACGACATCGTGTTCACTGGCCCTGCGCTTGTGTTCGAGTGTGAGCAGGACGCTTTCGAAGCCGTGCAGAACCGCAGCTATTCCGAAGGCGATGTTTTCGTTATCCGCAACGAAGGCCCTGCAGGCGGTCCGGGGATGCGCGAGATGCTGGCAACGACGGCGGCGCTGTCCGGTCAGGGCATGGGCAAGAAAGTGGCGCTGATCACCGACGGACGCTTTTCGGGCGCGACACGCGGTTTCTGCGTCGGTCACGTCGGCCCCGAAGCCGCACTTGGCGGGCCGATCGGCTTGCTGAAAAACGGTGACTTGATCACGCTGAACGCGATAGAGGGCTCGATCACCGTCGATCTGACAGACGATGAACTGGCTGCGCGCCGGGCCGACTGGAAAGGTCCGCGCGAAACGCTCTACGGTGCAGGCGCGCTGTGGAAATACGCGCAGCTGGTAGGGCCAACGTACCTTGGTGCCGTGACCCATCCGGGGGCCAAGGCCGAACGGCATGATTACATGGACCTCTAGGCGGCTTTGCGCAGCGCTCGCAGCCTTCGGGCTGACGGGTGCCTGCGACGGCGTTGCCGGATTTCCGGGAACCACCGCCAAGCCGCCACTGACCCAAACCCGAATGGCTGGCGGAACCGTCAGGCTGATCCCGCCGGCGGGGTACTGCATTGATCCTGCGAACTTGCGATCTGCCTTTGCGCTGATGGCGCGCTGTGATGTGCTGGGCGGCGGGAACAACACCAAAGGCGCGCCGCTGGGTATCATCGCCATCAGCCTGACACTGCCGCCCGCTTCAGGTAACCTGCCCACGGCTTCACAGATCGCCGAGGTGAAATCCCTTGGCACGCCTGATCGGATCGACGAAGCGCCCGGACAGCTCATTTTCCGCGCTACCGGTCCGGCCCCGGTCGACGGAATGGACACGACCCACTGGCGCGGCGCGGCGCTGGTCGGTGGGCAGGTGATGGGCATTGCGTATTTCGGTACGACCGGGGGTCGCGTCGTCTCGGACGAGGGTGCCGCGATCGTGCGGCAACTGATCGGGCGCACGATCGCCGCGACAAACGCGCTATAGCTTGCGAGACAGGGGCCTTGAGTGGCATAATCCCGCCAAAGCGCAGTTTAGCCGAAATGAAACCATTGGCTGGATACAAGAGCGCGGCAGGCACAAAGGCAGCGGCAGATGGCATCAATGGGCGGTAATTTACTGGACAAGGCGTTCAACCTGCGCGCTATCGCGAAATGGGCGCGGGCTGCACGTCTGGCCGTGTCGGCCGATCTTCCAGGTCTGCGCCGCCAACGTCAGCAGGCGCGTCAGCTGAAGACCCACCTCGACAAGCTGATCCATATTGCCGATGAGCGGCTTGCGTTGCCGATGATCGGTTCCACCAGCTTTCCCAAGCCGCATAACGCCGATTGGGCGTGGCGTCCGGAGCTTTGGCGCGGGCCGCTGGCGAGACCGGGGATCAGTTCTGTCCAGACGAAATCCATGCTGGGCAACGAGGTCACGCTGTTCCACGACTGTCAGTTCTCAGAGCTTACGCTGCGCCAGTTGCGCAACCGCCGCGTGGAAGACCTCGCCCCATATGGTATGCGGATGGACGTTTTCCGCTTTGACGGGTCATTCCTGTCTTTGGTGCTGGACCTGCCGCCCGAGGGCGTTGAAGGGCTGCGCCGCAACCATCTTCTGCGGATGGATCTCATCATAGAACTTGAGAAGCCGCTGGAAATTTTCGCGCGGTTGAACATCAAGCACGGGCCCAATACCGAACAGATCGTGCGCGAGCTTCCGTTGGCGCAAAAGGCGATCTCGGTCGAGTTCGACCTCGCCTACTCGAACCTCAACGAGCGCCGCCTCGAGGGTGCTTGGGTCGATCTGATCTTCGAAGGTCCCGAAATGAATCAGGTGGTTCTGCGCGACATCACTTTTTCCCGCCGCCCCCGCGCGCAACTATAGGATACCCCGATGAGCAGCTATGAACTGACCAAGACCAAGATGATGCAGGGCGTTTGGGAAGGCATCATAACGGGTTCCGGTTCCGAGCGGCCAGAGGTAGAGGCCACGTATCTGGGCAAAGTTGTAGACGATGTATCCCTGACAGAAAACGGACCGGCCGGCCACTGGGTCTTGCGCGTGCCGATCCCTCGGGACGCCATCGCGGACGGGGTCCAGACGATTCTCATCACTGACAAAAGGGATGCCAGTCAGATTGGCAGCATGACCATGCTCGCTGGAGAAGCTCTCGACGGCGATATCCGCGCAGAGTTGGATCTGTTGCGCGCGGAACTGGACATGCTTAAACGGGCGTTCCGGAGGCATTGTCTGGAAACGATGTAGCGGCGGTTTTTTGGGCAAAAACTCCTGAATTAGGGGGTGCCACTATTGGAAAAAGGCCCGCCGATATGGCGGGCCTTTTCATGTGTCACGTTCTTTGGATCAGTCTTGCGGAACCAGCGCCGCCAAACCTGTGAGGATATCGATGGCGTAAGCCAGTTGGTAATCCTCTTCGCGCAGGGCTGCGGATTTCTCAACCTTTGCGCGATCTTCCTCGATCAGTTTGATCTCATCCTCGCTGAGGCTGTCGTTGTTCAGACGCCCGCGCAGGTCAGCCTCCGACCGTGTTGGGCGCGCCGGTGTCGTCTCCTCCGCGATTTCGTCGGCTCTGCGGCTAGGGGGCTGGGCGACGATGATGTCTGGTGACACACCCAGCGCCTGGATGGACCGGCCAGAGGGCGTATAATATCGCGCCGTAGTCAGGCGCATTGCCCCTTCGCTGCGCAGCGGCATGACCGTCTGGACCGATCCCTTGCCAAAGCTCTTGGTGCCCACAACGATCGCACGACGGTGATCCTGCAAGGCACCGGCCACGATCTCGGACGCGGAGGCGGACCCACCGTTGATCAATACGACGATGGGTTTACCCTCCGCAAGGTCACCCGCCTTGGCGTTGAACCGATCGCCATCGGCGATGTCGCGGCCACGTGTGCTGACGATCTCGCCTTCTTCGAGGAACGCGTCCGACACCGAAATCGCCTGATTCAACAGACCGCCCGGGTTGTTGCGCATGTCGATGACAAAGCCGTTGACCTTGTCCATCCCGCCAAGCTCCTCGACATGTTTGTCGATCGCCTCTTTCATTTTTGGATAGGTCTGTTCATTGAAGGTGGTCAGGCGAAGTACGATCGCGTCGCCTTCGGTGCGCGAGCGCACGGCAGTCAGTTCAATCGTGTCGCGGATGATGGAGACGTCGAACGGCTCCTGCTCGCCTTCGCGCACCACTGTGATTACGATTTCAGACCCGATCGGGCCGCGCATCAATTCCACCGCGTCGTCCAGAACGAGGCCCAGAAGGCTCTCGCCATCGACGTGGGTAATGAAATCTCCCGCTTCGATCCCGGCCTCGGCAGCGGGTGTGCCGTCAATGGGCGACACGACCTTGACGAAACCTTCTTCCTGCGTGACCTCGATTCCCAAGCCACCAAAAGATCCGCGCGTCTGTTCGCGCATCTTCAGCGCATCCTTGGGCGAAAGATAGCTTGAATGCGGATCAAGCGATGTCAGCATCCCGTCTATGGCCGCCTCAATCAGCCTTTCGCTGTCCACCTCTTCGACATACTGCGAGCGGATCCGTTCGAATATGTCGCCGAACAGGTCGAGCTGCTCGTACACGTTGCTTGTCTTTGCTGCTTCCTGCGCCAACAGGGGTCCGGCGATCTGGGTCGTTGCCAGCACGCCTGCAAGTGTTCCGCCCACGGCGGCCATGACAAATTTCTTCATCTCGCTACTCTTCCTTATCGGTTCGGAACCAGCCTATGGGGTTCTGCGGTATGTTGTCCTGTCTTACTTCCATATAGAGCGTTTCTGAACGCTCAGTACCAGTGTCATCACTATCTGTTGACAATTCTCCGCCATTGGCTGCCCCCGGATTGCCCATCAGGCCGATGGGCGTGCCTGCTTCGATGACCTGTCCTGTTGCTCCGTAAACCACATCGAGACCTGCGAGTACAAACAATGTATCGGCCTGAGGTTCCAGAATCATGACGTTCCCGAAATCCAGCAAGGGACCACTGTAGCGGATTGTCGCCGCGGCGGGGGAGGTGACAATTGCACGCGGGCGGGTTGCGATCAGCACACCGGGACGCACGACGCCCGCCGCATCGGGTTCGTTCATGCCACGCAAAATCAGACCCTGCACCGGCAGCGGCAGCGTGCCCGTCTGCGCATCGATGCTGGTGGGGGCTTGGACGGACAGGTTCTCGTCCGCGACGATCTGGGACAGACCGCTGGCGAAACCATCCAGGGTTTCGGAGGATTCGATCAATATCGCGGTGCTGACCGGGTCTTCGGTAAAGCGCTGCGGCAGATCGGTGCGGTTGGCCATCGCCTGATTGAGGGCCGCGCGGGCCTGCTGAATCTGGGTGAGCCCTTCGGCCAGCCTTTCGGCGGCATCGGTTTGCAGAGCGCGCAGGGTGGATACGTCCTCCAGATCGCGGCGCAGCTTGTCCGCACGGGCATTGAGCGCCGGCGTCAGATCGGCCAGCAGCATGCCGGCGCGGGCGGTGCCCATCGGTCCATCAGGATGCAGCAGGGCAGTGGGTCGGTCCGCCTGCCCGATGCTTTGTAGTACAGCAAGCAACTGTGCCACTTCGGTTTCACGGGCCTGCAGCGCCCCCGACAGCTGTTTCTGGCGAATCGCCGCCTGTCGCAGACCGGTGCGCATCGCGGCGAGGCCGGTCTCAAACGCCTTTATCGTTTCAGTCAGCGCCATGACGCGATCACGCGCGCCGTCTGCCTCGTTCAACTTGACTGACGCAGCTTCAAGCTGTGCAATCGCACCGCGCGCCTGTGCAGCGGCGTCCGACTGGGCACCAAGGGGCGTCGCGACAACCAGCGACAAGACAAGGGCGAGAGTTCTGATCATTTCAGCAACGATTGCCCCGTCATCTCGGGCGGAAGCGGAAGCCCCATCAGTGCCAGCACCGTCGGCGCAAGATCGGCAAGGCGACCATTGCGCAGCGACGCGCCTTGCGGCCCCCCAACGACCACTACCGGCACGGGATTCAGCGTATGCGCCGTATGCGGACCGCCTGTTGCAGGGTCGATCATTACCTCGCAATTGCCATGATCCGCTGTCACGATCATCGATCCGCCGACAGCCTCCAACGCCGCAAGCGCACGGCCCAGACCTGCGTCCACGGCCTCGCAGGCGGCGATGGCTGCATCCAGATCGCCGGTATGACCGACCATGTCGGGATTGGCGTAATTAACCACGATCAGATCGTATCCACCGTTAATCGCGCCAACCAGACGCTCTGTCACCTCCGGGCAGGACATCTCGGGCTGCTGGTCGTAGGTGGCGACATTCGGAGACCGGGGCATCGCGCGGTCCTCGCCTTTTTCGGGACGTTCTTCGCCTCCGTTGAGAAAGAAGGTCACATGCGGATATTTTTCCGTCTCCGCCACGCGGAACTGACGCAACCCCGCCGCTGCGACCCAGGCACCCAGCGTATTTTCGATCTGCGGCTTGGGATACATTGTGGTCATGTAATCCGAATGCTGGCTGGAATACTCCGCCATACCCATCATTGCTGACCATTCAACCGTCGCACCACGGTCGAACGCGTCGAACTCCGGCGCGCCCAGCGCCGCCATGATCTGGCGCGCGCGGTCGGCCCGGAAATTCAGACAGAACAGACTGTCTCCGTCATGCGGCGCAGTCGTCCCTTTCAGAATTGTCGGCGCGATGAACTCATCCGTTTCGCCACGCGCATATGCGTCTGCAACCGCTTCCATCGCGGAGGAGGCGACATCTCCCTGCCGGCACATGAGCGCGTCGTAAGCCCGTGCCACACGGTCCCAGCGATTATCGCGGTCCATGGCGAAATAACGCCCCATCAGTGTCCCGATCCTGACGCCGGGGGGCAATGCCGCATTCAGTGTCGCCAGATAGCCCAACGCGGATTTCGGAGCCACGTCGCGGCCGTCCGCAATCGCATGGATCACCACCGGAATACCGGCAGCGGCGAGCACCTGAACCGTTGCGATCAGATGGTTGAGATGCCCGTGCACACCCCCATCGGAGATCAACCCCAGCAAATGCGCAGTACCGCCGGAAACCTTCAGCCGCGCCATGAAGTCCAGAAGCGGCGGATTTTTGAAGAAACTGCCGTTCTCGATCGCCAGATCAATCTGTCCAAGATCCATCGCTACAACGCGGCCCGCGCCGATATTGGTGTGGCCGACTTCGGAATTTCCCATCTGCCCCCGCGGCAGCCCCACATCGGGGCCATGCGTTATCAGGGTCGCAGACGGGCACTCGGTCATGATCCTGTCCATATTGGGCGTGCGCGCCAACAACGGCGCATTGCCGCGCCGCGCCGCGCTGAGCCCCCAACCATCGAGAATGCATAGCACGACAGGCTTGGGTGTGGACATTGGCGACGGCTCCGGGATTGGCATACCTGCGCCTTCTATCTGGTGAACGGGGCGGCGTGAACCTAATTTTCCCACGTGGCGGTTTGGTGATGCATTTCGCGGGTTGGTGCCGAAGCAGCTGCGGCAGCTTTCTGCGTTGACCGGACGCCCCATCGACCAATCTCGACGCTCTTTGCCTGCGATATCGTTTGCGCCCTTCCCGCGCGCGGCCTCTTGCCCCCACGTAGCGCTTTGGCCATAACGGCGCTATGTGACGCCGACCGAGCAAGGATAGACCGATGACCGTACCAGCGCCCGAGACACGTATCGTAAACACGTACCGCGTGGCCTGCGATGGCGGCGGTGGCGGGCTGGGACATCCCCGCGTCTGGCTGCAAATTCCCGCGGACAAAGGCTGGGTCGAATGCGGCTATTGCGATTGCAAATACGTTCATGAGGATTTCGAGGGCAAGGTCTGAACCCTCTGCGCGGTGGCTGGCGCTGTCCATGACATCATGGCAGTAAGGGTCAAATCCTGAAGGGAGCGCTTTTTCATGTCCGGCACATTTGGCAAGGGCCATCACCTGCATCTGATCGACGGTTCGGCGTTCATCTTTCGCGCCTATCATGCCCTCCCGCCCCTGACCCGCAAATCGGACGGCCTGCCTATCGGTGCGGTCGCCGGATTTTGCAACATGCTGCAACGCTATGTCGAAGGAAACGCGGGCGGGGACGTGACCCATGTCGCCGTGATCTTCGACAAGGGCAGTCACACGTTT
>JAGXFI010000059.1 GCA_024637305.1 Sulfitobacter sp. | reverse complement strand
CGCGCGGGCGAGCAGACATCCCCCCAGGTGGCGCGCGTAGTCGGACTTCCCCGCAGATGCGGGACGAGGGCGGCGGGTTGATCAGTGGCAGCAGATCAACCCGCCGTTTCCATTTTCAAGGGGCGGATTTGAGACAGGCGCGACAGCGCCACGCGAGGAAAGACAGTGAGCCGCAGGTTCCGAGGCAACAGCACCAACAAGGTCGATGCAAAGGGGCGGGTATCCATTCCGGCCTCTTTCCGGCGCGTGTTGGAACGCGGTGACCCGAACTGGAAATCCGGCGAAAACCCCGAGCTTGTCGTCGTTTACGGTGATCACCGCCGCAAGTTTCTGGAATGCTACACGATAGAAGCGATCGAGGAAGTCGAAGACAAGATCGACGCCCTGCCGCGCGGGTCGACCGAACGCAAATTGCTCCAAAGCCTGTTTCACGGCCTTTCCGAGCCGCTTTCCGTGGACGAGACCGGTCGCCTTGTGTTGCCTGCGCGGCTGCGCAACAAGATCGACCTCGATGGCGAGGCGTTCTTTATCGCCGCTGGCGACACCTTCCAGATCTGGAAGCCCGAGACCTACGAGACCGAGGAGAGGGCCCGTCAGGAGGCGCTGCTTGATGAGCTGCCGGATGATTTCGATCCGCTGATCTTCCTGGATCGCAAGCCGGAGGTGTGACGCAATGGCTTCTGCGGCCTCTTCCGATCCGACTGCCCCACATACCCCTGTTTTGCTACGTCCATTGCTGGCAGCCGTTGCGCCGGTCCTGGGCACATGGCTCGACGGTACGTTCGGTGCAGGGGGCTATACCCGTGGCTTGCTGGACGCAGGGGCCGCAAGGGTCATCGCGGTCGACCGCGATCCGCTGGCCTTTGAGATGGCGCAGGAATGGGCGGGCCAATACGGCGACAGAATCGTCATGCAGCGCGGCGTTTTCTCGAAGATGGACGCATATGCGCAGGATCTCGACGGGGTCGTGCTGGACCTCGGTGTTTCCTCCATGCAGCTTGACCTGGCCGAGCGAGGTTTTTCCTTCATGAGGGACGGGCCGCTGGACATGCGCATGTCCCAGGAAGGGCCGTCCGCCGCTGATCTGGTGAACGAGGCGGATGAAGAAGTGCTGGCGGATATTCTGTTTCACTACGGTGAGGAACGCGCCAGCCGGCGTATCGCGCGGGCGATCGTTCGGGCTCGCGACGACGCGCCTATCACCTCCACGCTAGAACTGACACGGATCGTCGAATCGTGCCTGCCACGGCCCAAACCGGGACAGTCGCATCCTGCCACGCGCAGCTTTCAGGCTTTGCGCATCGCGGTGAACGATGAATACGGCGAGCTGTTTCAGGGGCTTATGGCAGCGGAGCGCGCATTGAAGCCTGGTGGCAAGCTGGCCGTGGTGACTTTCCATTCCGTCGAGGACCGCATGGTGAAACGCTTTATTACCGCCCGGTCGAACGCTGGGGGCAATGCCAACCGTTTTGCGCCCGAGATCGTCGAGGCGGCACCGCAATTCACCGTCCGCTCGCGCAAGGCCATTGGTCCGGACGCGCAGGAACTGGATGAAAATCCGCGGTCTCGGTCGGCCAAACTTCGGATCGCTGTGCGTACGGATGCTCCGTCCGGCGCGGTGGATGCGAAATCGCTCGGCATGCCGATGCTCAAAAGGGACAGATGATGCGCACGGTGCTCTATATACTGACAACGCTCGCGGTCGTCGGGCTCGCTTTCTGGGCCTACCGCGAAAACTACGCGACGCAGGCCGCGCTCAACCAGAAGGACCGGCTGCATGTCACCATCCGCGAGGCGCATGACCGGCTTGCTGTGCTGCGCGCCGAATGGGCCTATCAGAACCGGCCCGACCGTCTGCGCGATCTGGCCGAGTTGAATTTCGAACGCCTCGGGCTGTTGCCGCTGCATCCCGAGCAATTTGGCCGGGTCGATGCGGTCGCTTATCCGCCGCCGCCCTTGCTGCCCATCACCAACCCGGTGGATGTCTCAACGATGAACGCCGAGGCTTTACCCGACACATTGCTGGGTGATCCCGCACACGACGGAAACCGCCCATGATCCGCACGCCCCTCCGCCCGCTGGCCCGCGTCCTCGACGCCCGCGCCAAAGGCGAAAATCCGGACGCGATCGAACGCGAAAACACCCGCATCCGTCACGAGCAGATGCGGGATCAGTCGCGCCTGCGCGCCGAAGGGCGGTTGCTGGTGCTTGGCATCATGTTTTTTTGCGCCTTTGCCGTGGTCGGTGCCCGCATGGGGCTGTTGGCTGTTTCCGATCCGGTAGAGCCGCGCGCACATGCGCCCGGTGCCGTCATCTCCGCCAGCCGCGCGGATATTGTGGATCGTAACGGTAACCTGCTTGCCACGAATTTCGAAACCCACGCGCTTTATGCCCAGCCACATCATCTGATCGACCCCGAAGGCTCCGCTGAAAAACTGGTAAAGGTGTTTCCCGATCTGGATCGGGAGCGTCTGGTCAAGGATTTCACCGGCACGCGCAAGTTCCTGTGGATTAAGAAGAAAATCAGCCCCGAGCAGATGCAGGCCGTACACGAAATCGGTGATCCCGGATTGCTTTTCGCGCCTCGCGACATGCGTCTCTACCCCAATGGCCGCTTGGCTGCGCATATCATGGGAGGCGCAAGCTTCGGCAAGGAAGGCGTTCATGCCGCCGAAGTGATCGGTGTGGCGGGCGTCGAGAAATACTTTGATGATTACCTGCGCGATCCGTCGAATGCGGGCAAGCCGCTGCAACTCTCCCTTGACTTGACCGTTCAGGCCGCCGCCGAACGGGTGCTGGATGGCGGGATGAAGCTGATGAACGCCAAGGGGGCGACATCCGTGCTGATGGACGTCTACACTGGCGAGGTCATCAGTGCCGTGTCCTTGCCCAGCTTTGATCCCAACGACAGGCCGCGCCCGGCGGTCGAGGGCGATGCGTCAGACAGCCCGCTGTTCAACCGCTCCGTTCAGGGAGTCTACGAGCTTGGCTCGACCTTCAAGATCTTTACTGCGGTGCAGGCGATGGATCTGGGGCTGGTCAACGCCGGTACGCTCATTGACACCAAGGGACCGATGCGCGTGGACGGTCATTCCATCGGTGAATTCCGCAACAAGAATTACGGCACCATCAGCGTGGCCGAAGTCATCGAGAAATCTTCGAACCGCGGAACCGGGCGTCTGGCGCTGATGATCGGTGCCAAGCGGCAGCAGGAATTCCTGAATTCGCTCGGGTTCTTTGATGCCACGACGTTCGAGATCGTCGAGGCGTCAGGTGGCAAACCCTTGTTGCCGAAACGGTGGACCGATTTGTCGACGGTGACGATATCATACGGTCACGGTCTTTCTTCCTCGACGATGCATCTGGCTGCCGGATATGCCGCCATCGCCAATGGTGGGCGCGTGGTCAAGCCAACGCTGATGCGTCAGAAAGGCCCCAAAATGGGCGACCGTGTCATGTCCGAACAAGCTGCCGCCGCTGCGCGCAGCATGCTGCGCCGCGTCGTGACGGGCGGCACCGCGAGCTTTGGCGAGGTGCCGGGCTATCACGTGGCGGGCAAGACCGGGACAGCGGATAAGCCAAAGCCGCGCGGCGGATATTACGAGGACAAGGTCATCGCCAGCTTTGCCACCATGTTCCCCGCCCACGAACCACGCTATGTGCTGATCGTCACATTGGACGAGCCTGTGGAGACATCGGGCGAAAAACCGCGCCGCACCGCCGGCTGGACGGCGGTGCCCGTTGCCGCCGAGATGATCCGCCGCGTGGCCCCCTTGCTGGGTATGCGGCCGACCGTTGAACCCGCGCAGGTCGCTGATATAACGCTCACCAGCAGCAATTGAAAAGAACAGACGACATGTGCGCAACGGCCGTTCCCCTTTCTTCTCTAGGCCTGACGGCGCGCAGTGGCGCATCGCCTGACATCACCGGCATTGCGGTCGATAGCCGCGCGGTAAAGGATGGATATCTCTTTGCTGCGATGCCCGGGACCCGCGTGCACGGGGCAGAGTTCATCCAATATGCCTTGCGTCAGGGTGCCGTCGCGGTTCTGACAGACGCGCAAGGGGCCGAAATCGCCGCCGATCTGATGAAGGCGGCAGGCACGGCGGTTGTGGTGACGGATGCCCCGCGCGAGGCCTTGTCGCGCACGGCGGCGCTTTGGTTCGGCGCGCAGCCTGCAACGATGGTGGCAGTCACGGGTACGAACGGCAAAACGTCTGTCACGACATTCGTGCGCCAGATCTGGATCGAGATGGAGCTACCTGCCGTTAATCTGGGCACCACCGGTGTCGAAGGGGCCTGGACTGCCCCGCTCGCACATACCACACCGGAGCCGATTACCCTGCACCGGACATTGGCGGCGGCGGCGGCGCATGGCATCACCCATGCCGCGATGGAGGCGTCCAGCCACGGGTTGGATCAGCGCAGGCTCGATGGGGTGGTGCTAAAGGCTGCAGGATTCACCAATTTCTCGCAAGACCACCTCGATTATCACAAGAGTTTCGAGGCATATCTTGACGCCAAGGCAGGCCTTTTCGCCCGCGTTCTCCCCGAAGACGGGACGGCAGTGATCAACATCGACGACCCCAAGGGTGTCGATATGGCCGCCATCGGCAGGGCGCGTGGCTGTGAGGTCATCACTGTCGGGCGCGACGGCGGCGATCTGATCCTGCTGGCGCAGCGGTTTGACGCGACAGGACAGGACTTGCGGTTTGCCTGGCGGGGCAAAAGCTATCAGAAACGGCTGAACCTGATCGGCGGATTTCAGGCGGATAACGTGTTGCTGGCCGCTGCGCTGGTCATTGCCTGCGGGGCAAAGCCGGACGATGTCTTCGATACCTTGCCGCATCTGACCACGGTGAGGGGCCGGATGCAGTTGGCCGCCACCCGTGATGGCGGCGGGGCCGTATTTGTCGATTATGCCCATACTCCGGATGCGATCGCTACCGCGCTGCTGGCAATGCGGCCGCATGTGATGGGGCGTCTGGTGGCGATCATCGGCGCTGGCGGTGACCGGGACGCGACCAAGCGTCCTTTGATGGGACAGGCCGCCGCAGAACATGCGGATGTCGTCTTTGTGACTGATGACAACCCCCGGTCGGAAGATCCCGCAACGATCCGCGCCGCGGTCCTGATGGGCGCGCCGGACGCGATCGAGGTCGGTGACCGCGCCGAAGCGATCCTGCGCGGCGTGGATGCGATCGGCCCCGGCGATGCGCTGTTGATCGCCGGCAAGGGCCATGAGAGCGGGCAGGTCGTCGGCGACGATGTCCTGCCCTTTGACGACGTGGAACAGGCGAGCGTGGCGGTCGCCGCGCTTGACGGGAGGCTGGCATGAGTTTGTGGACTTCTGCCGAAGCCGCCGTGGCAACGGGTGGCCGTGCCGTCGGCGACTGGACCTGCGAAGGGGTCAGCATCGACACGCGGACACTTGCACCGGGCGATCTGTTCGTCGCGCTGAAGGACGTGCGCGACGGGCATGATTTTGTGGCGCAAGCGCTGGAAAACGGGGCCAGTGCCGCGCTGGTTTCGCGTATCCCCGATAACGTGCCGGCGGACGCGCCGCTGCTGATCGTTGACGATGTCCTGGCGGGGCTCGAAGCGTTGGGTGCCGCCGCACGGGCGCGGATGCAGGGCAAGGTCATTGGTGTAACCGGCAGCGCGGGAAAGACCTCGACCAAGGAAATGCTGCTGTCGATGCTGTCACAGCAGGGCAAGACGCATGCGTCCGTTGCCAGCTACAACAACCATTGGGGTGTGCCGCTGACATTGGCGCGCATGCCGCCGGACACGCAATTCGCCATCATCGAGATCGGTATGAACCATCCCGGTGAAATCGCACCGCTGGCCCGCCTTGCGCGGCCCCATGCGGCAATGATCACTACCGTCGCCGCCGCCCATCTGGAGGCGTTCAGGGACGTTGCGGCAATTGCAGTAGAAAAAGCGAGCATATTCGACGGATTGCCTGTCGGCGGCGCGGCCGTATTGAACGCGGATATCGAGAATGCGGCGATCCTGATGGCAAAAACCATCGACCGGCGGCTCAATGGCATCGAATTTGGCGAGACTGCTTATGATTACAAGCTGAAAACCGTGTCCATTCAAGGGGACAACACGGTCGTGCAGGCCGAGGCCAAGGGCAGGCCGCTGCTGTTCAAACTTGCCACGCCGGGGCGGCATTTTGCGATGAACGCACTGGGTGCGCTTGCCATTGTCGAGGCAGTCGGGGGCGATCTGGCGCGTGCTGTCACCGCGCTGGGCCGCTGGATGCCTTACGAGGGGCGCGGCCTGCGCGAAACGATCCATCTCGATCCGGTTGAAAGCGAACTGACGCTGTCGCTGATCGACGACAGCTATAATGCCAACCCTGCATCAATGGCTGCGGCGCTTGAAGTTCTGGCAGGCGCGCGCGTCACCCACGAGATCGGTCGTGTCAGCAAGGGGCGCCGCATTGCATTCCTGGGCGATATGAAAGAGTTGGGCGAAGACGCCATCGCGCTGCACGCTGGCCTCGCACATTTGCCGGCAATGCAGGACATCGACGTCGTCCATTGCGCCGGCCCGTTGATGCGGTCGCTTTATGATTTGCTGCCCGAGCACAAGCGCGGTGAGTGGTCTGAGACCTCCAAAGAGATGCTGAAGGGTCTGCGCGCCCGCCTCGACAGCGGCGACGTGGTTCTCGTCAAGGGATCGCTGAGCATGAAACTGGGGCAGGTCGTTGACGCGATCCGCAAAATGGGCCATCGGGTCGAACAGACGTAAGCCGCAAGGTATCGAGTTAGGACTATTGCAATGCTCTATTGGTTGACCCTGCTGTCGGATGGCGGCGATTTCTTCAACCTTTTCAGGTATATCACGTTTCGCGCCGGAGGCGCGTTCATGACGGCGCTGATCTTTGGGTTTCTGTTCGGGCGGCCGCTGATCGCCGTGTTGCGCAAGCGGCAGGGCAAGGGCCAACCGATACGCGGCGACGGGCCGGAAGGTCATTTTGCCAAGGCGGGGACGCCCACGATGGGTGGCCTGCTGATTGTCGGCGCGCTGCTGACATCGACGCTGTTATGGGCGCGTTTGGATAACCCCTTTGTCTGGCTGGTGCTCTTTGTCACGATGAGTTTTGCGGCGATCGGGTTTGCGGATGACTACGCCAAGATCAGCAAGCAAACCTCTGCCGGGGTGTCTGGCAAGCTGCGACTGCTGCTGGGTCTCGCGATCTCGGGGATTGCAGGCTACTGGGCGGCGCAATATCATCCGGAGGCCTTGCAGTACAAACTCGCCCTGCCGGTCTTTAAGGATACTCTAATCAATCTGGGCTATCTCTTTGTTCCATTCGCGATCATCGTCATTGTCGGATCGGCCAATGCGGTGAACCTGACGGATGGGCTGGACGGGTTGGCGATCATGCCGGTAATGATCGCCGCAGGCACGCTTGGCGTTATTGCCTATGCCGTGGGCCGGGTCGACTTTACCGAATATCTCGACGTACATTACGTGCCGGGAACAGGCGAGATCCTGATCTTTACCGCCGGCCTTTTTGGAGGGGGGTTGGGGTTCTTGTGGTACAATGCGCCGCCTGCCGCTGTCTTTATGGGCGATACCGGATCGCTGGCACTGGGCGGAGCCCTCGGTGCGATTGCGGTGGCGACCAAGCATGAGTTGGTGCTGGCCGTCGTTGGCGGCCTGTTCGTGGTCGAGGCTTTGTCGGTGATCATTCAGGTCCTTTACTTCAAAAGGACAGGACGGCGGGTCTTTCTGATGGCACCGATACATCATCATTACGAGAAAAAGGGCTGGGCAGAGCCGCAGATCGTAATCCGGTTCTGGATCATCTCGCTGATCCTCGCGATGATCGGTCTGGCGACGTTGAAGGTACGCTGAAGCGCACCGGCGCGTGCCGCGAGCGGGTGCGGGGGGCCAGCCCCCCGTCGCATGCGCGACTCCCCCCGGGATGTTTTCGGAACAATGAAATCAGAACACGGACCATTCCATCTGGCGCGCCAGTTGGGCGAGCGCTTCGGTGCCTTTGAGAGAGTTGCCGTAGCGGTTGAGGCCCGGCGACCACGCGGCGATGCTGGCCTTGCCCGGCACGATCGCCAGGATTCCCCCGCCGACACCCGATTTCGCGGGTATGCCGACGCGGTAGGCGAAATCGCCCGATCCGTCGTAGTGGCCGCATGTCATCATCAGGGCCTTTAGCCGTCTGGCGCGAACCGGGGAAACCAGGCGCGGCAGATCCGGCGCTTCGACGAGAAAGCGGCCTGCCATGGCCAGCTGCCGCGCGGTCATCGTGAGCGCGCATTGGTGAAAGTATGTGCCAAGGGTGCGGTCCGGTGTGTTTTTGAGATTGCCGCAGGACGCCAGAAAATGCGCCAGCGCAAAATTGCGGTGGCCGTGGGCCGTTTCTGAGGCGGCGACGGCGTCATCTATGTGGATGTCGTCATCTTCCGCCGCGGCGCGGATGAACTGGACGATCTCCGCGAGCGCATCGCGCGGTGCGCGTCCTGACAGGATTTCATCCGTGACGACGATGGCGCCCGCATTGATGAAGGGATTGCGCGGGCGCCCGTTCTCCTGCTCCAACTGGACGATGGAGTTGAAAGCACGGCCTGAGGGTTCACGGCCCACCCGGCCCCAGAGTTGATCGCCGACGCGGCCAAGTGCGATGGCCAGTGTGAACACCTTGGTTATGGATTGAACGGAAAACGGGGTGTCCGCATCGCCTGCGGCGTAGGTGGTTCCATCAGCTGTGACCACGGCGATGGCCAATTGATGCGGTTCGACAAGAGCAAGCTCGGGGATGTAGGCGGCCACATCACCCCAGTCCGGATCGACCCTCAGGCGGTTTGCGACGTCGTTGATGGCGCGGGCGAGGATGGACATTGGGCGTGCTCCGGCTTGTGATGGCCCCTGAATGGGACCATGTTGAACGCCAACACGTAACAGGGGGTGCGCGATGATTCCAGTTCAGGGCTTGACCGGCGCAAAGGTCGCGGTTCTGGGGCTTGGCCGCTCAGGATTGAGCGCGGCCCGCGCGTTACGCGCAGGGGGGGGCGAACCGCTGTGTTGGGACGACAATCCCGCGGCGCGTGACGCCGCCGAAGAGGAGGGGTTCACCTGCGTCGATCTGCGGCGTGCTGGCGCGTTCGAGGCGATCGCGCGCCTGATTGTCAGCCCAGGCATCGCGCATCTTTATCCGCAACCAAACCCGGTCGTAGCCCTGGCGCTGGAGGCTGGGGTACCTGTGGACAATGACATCGGGCTTTTCTTTCAAAGCTTCGCGACAGATGACTGGAACGGGATGGACAACCCGCCCCGCGTGATCGCCGTGACCGGATCGAACGGGAAATCGACGACCTCGGCATTGATTCACCACATTCTCACGGAAGCGGGGCGACCTTGTCAGCTGGCGGGGAATATCGGGCGCGGTGTGCTTGATATTGATCCGGGCACCAATGGCGGCGTTGTGGTGCTGGAACTGTCCAGCTATCAGACGGAGTTGGCGCGCAGCCTGACGCCGGATGTGGCGGTGTTCACGAACCTCAGCCCGGACCATCTGGATCGCCACGCCGGGATGGGCGGCTATTTCGCGGCCAAGCGCCGGCTTTTTGCCGAAGGCGGGCCGGATCGCGCAGTGATCGGGGTGGATGAGGTCGAAGGGAGGTTTCTGGCCGGACAGCTTTCCGAGGAACGCCGCGACGATCGCGTGATCCGGATAAGTTCGGGGCAAAAGCTGAGCGGTCCGGGCTGGCAGGTTTTTGCGCGCAAGGGGTTTCTGGCAGAGTTCCGGCGCGGCAAGCAGGTGGCATCGGTCGATTTGCGCGCTGTGCCGGGTCTGCCGGGTGCGCATAATCATCAGAACGCCTGCGCGGCCTATGCTGCCTGCCGTGCGCTGGCGGTGCCCCCCAAAGTGATCGAGGCCGCGTTTCACAGTTTCGAGGGATTGCCGCACCGCAGCCAGCTTATCGGCGAAATCGGCGGCGTGCGTTTTGTCAACGACAGCAAGGCGACCAACGTGGATTCAGCGGCCAAGGCCCTGGCGGCGTTCCAGAACGTCCGCTGGATCTGCGGCGGGTTGGAAAAGGAGGGCGGGTTGGCGGCGCTTTCCGGTGCGGTCTCTTCGGTGCGCAAAGCCTATGTGATCGGCCGCGAGGCGGCGCAGTTTGCCATGCAACTGAATGTGGAGGCCGAGGTTTGCGGAACGATGGATGTAGCGGTCGCGCGGGCGGCTGCGGAGGCAGAGGCGGGCGATGTCGTGTTGCTGGCACCGGCGGCTGCGAGCTTTGACCAATACGACAGTTTCGAGCGGCGCGGCGAGGATTTCATTGCTCAGGTGAAGGCCCGATTGGCCGAGAAATAGCGTCCTGGCCCCGCAAATCAGCGGATGTCGCGGCTTGCGGCTTGCGTCAGGCGAGCGCCTTGGCGGCAGCCATTGCCGAGGACCATGCCCATTGAAAATTATAGCCCCCCAGCCAGCCAGTCACATCCACCGCTTCGCCGATGAAATGGAGGCCGGGAACGGCTTTTGACTGCATAGACCTGGAGCTGAGCGCGTCCGTGTCGATGCCCCCCAACGTCACTTCGGCAGTGCGGTAGCCTTCGGTGCCTGTCGGCATGAGACGCCAGTTTTGCAAGCTGTCGGCCAGCTCTGCCAGCCGCGCATCCGACCAGTCGGCGAGATTGCCGGACATGTCATGGGTCTGAGCGAGATGATCCACCAGCCGAACGGGCAGAAACGTGGCCAGTTCCGTCGTCAGGTTGCGCCGACCCACCGTTTGGCGGCGTTGACGCAGGATACCGGCGGGATCCTTGTCCGGGCAGAGATCGACGCTGATCGGTTCGCCTTCACGCCAATAAGAGGATGCTTGCAAGATTGCCGGCCCGGAAAGGCCGCGGTGGGTGAACAGCAAGGCTTCTTCAAACCGGGCGTTTCCGGCGCTGACGGCTGCGGGTGTGGCGACGCCTGCCAATGCGGCAAAACGGTCTTCGGCAAAGGTGAACGGGACCAGAGCGGGGCGGGTTTCGGTCACGGGGACGCCAAAACGCGCCGCGATGTCATAGGCCAGACCCGTGGCACCCATCTTGGGGATCGATTTGCCCCCTGTTGCAATGACGAGGTTGCGCGCCGTAACTTGTCGCGTGGCTTCAGGCGTCTGCAATGCAAAGCTGAACCCGTCGACCGTTTTGGCAAATTCTGTCGCGGTCGATTGCAGGTGCAGCGTCACGCCGTTGTCAGCCATCATCTGTCGCAACATCGTGACAATCTGTCTGGCGGAGCCGTCGCAAAACAACTGGCCCAGCGACTTTTCATGCCATTCGATGCCGTGCCGGTCGATCAGGTCGATGAAATCCCACTGGGTATAACGTGCAAGAGCGGATTTGGCGAAGTGGGGATTGCCGCTGAGAAAGGCGTCGGGGGTGCAGTGCAAATTCGTGAAATTGCATCGCCCGCCGCCCGAAATGCGAATTTTCTCACCCGGAGCCTTTGCGTGATCCACGACCAGCACGCGCCCGCCCGCATGGGCTGCGCACATCATGCCGGCGGCCCCGGCACCGATAATGGCTGTGTCGAAATGCATGAGGTGCCGCGTGCCTGAACCCGAAGCCGTGGTCAAGCGTTGGTGAAGTGCCCTATGTCTCCATCGGCACCCGTCAGCTATAATGAGACAACAAAAACGAGGAGCGACAAGATGAATGAATTGAAACCTGCACATCCTTTTCCGCAGATGACAGTGCCGCGCGTTGGCGGCGGCACGTTGGCGCTCGGAACGCCGCAGGGTGGGCGCGACTGGCAAATGGTGGTTGTCTATCGCGGCCTGCATTGCCCGATCTGCAAGAAATACCTCTACGAGATGGAAGAGATGCAGACCGAGTTTCTAGCCGAGGGCGTCGAAATCGTTG
The DNA here is from genome assembly GCA_024637305.1 of Sulfitobacter sp. Lineage (GTDB taxonomy): Bacteria > Pseudomonadota > Alphaproteobacteria > Rhodobacterales > Rhodobacteraceae > Sulfitobacter. The sequence continues at coordinate 15,644 of JAGXFI010000059.1, read as the reverse complement.
CTGTCTCAGGCGACGATCAGGAGAAGGCGCAAGCGATGGTTGATGAAAAGAACCTCAATTTTCCAATCGGCTATGGCCTGAGCCTCGCGCAGATGAAAACGCTGGGGCTTTTTGTCTCCGACCCGCGCAGCCCGCAGGAAACGGACCATCCGTTCCCCGAACCCGGCCTTTACGTCATAAACGGTGCGGGGGATCTGCAAATCGTCGACATCTCCAACGCGCCGTTTGCGCGGCCGGCATTGCGAGGTGTCCTGAACGGCATCAAATTCATCCGCGCCAATGACTATCCCGTTCGCGGAACCCATGCCGGTTTATAGGCGGGGCGTCAGGCCTGTGGGGCGGCAATATTGACTAGCCGCGCGGGCGCTTTCGGGTTATGCTTCGCACCAAGATCCCCAAGAGGGGACGTAAAGAGGCAGTGCAAGGCAGATATCCATGACTGAGATGGTCTATGGCGCGGCACCCGTTCAGGGTGGTGAGCCGATACTTCCCAAATGGTGGCGGACAATCGACAAGTGGACTTTGTCCTGCGTTCTGATCCTGTTCGCGATCGGGCTTTTGCTGGGGTTTGCCGCATCGCCTCCGCTGGCGGAAAAGAACAACTACGGTGCCTTCCACTACGTCCAGCGGCAGGCATTTTTTGGCGCGCTGGCCATGTTGGCGATGTTGCTCACGTCGATGATGTCGCCGGTGTTGGTGCGTCGTCTGTCGGTGCTGGGGTTCCTTGTGGCCTTTGTGGCAATGGCTTTCCTGCCGTTCTTCGGTACGGATTTCGGCAAAGGGGCGGTGCGCTGGTACAGCCTTGGATTCGCGTCGCTTCAGCCTTCGGAGTTTCTCAAACCCGGCTTTGTCGTGGTGGTCGCATGGATGATGGCCGCCTCGCTTGAGATCAACGGACCACCCGGACGGACATGGTCCTTTGCGCTATGTATCGCCATCGTGTTGATGCTTGCGACGCAACCCGATTTCGGACAGGCGGCGCTAGTTCTGTTTGGCTGGGGAGTGATGTATTTCGTCGCGGGCGCGCCGATTTTGGTGCTGGTCGGGATGGCTGGCCTTGTGACTTTTGCCGGCACGCTGGCCTATTCCCATTCTGAACATTTTGCACGCCGCATTGACGGCTTTCTGACCGTCGAGGTCGATCCCACGACACAGCTTGGTTATGCCACCAATGCCATCCGCGAGGGGGGCGTATTTGGTGTGGGCCTGGGTGAAGGCGAAGTCAAATGGTCGCTGCCTGATGCGCATACCGATTTCATCATCGCCGTGGCGGCAGAGGAATACGGCCTGATATTGGTGCTTTGCATCATCATGCTTTATGCTTTGGTGGTGGTCCGGTCCCTGCTGCGGCTGGTGCGGGAACGGGATCCGTTTATCCGGCTGGCCGGCACCGGGCTGGCCTGTATGTTCGGGGTGCAAGCGATGATCAACATGGGCGTTGCGGTCCGGTTGCTGCCCGCCAAGGGCATGACGTTGCCGTTCATCAGCTATGGTGGATCCTCGGTGATCGCATCAGGCATTGCGCTGGGCATGCTGCTGGCATTCACCCGGTCGCGGCCCCAGGGCAAGATCAGCGATCTGTTGGCACGGGGGCGGGCCAGGTGAAGCCACCGCTGCTCATCATCGCGGCGGGCGGCACCGGCGGGCACATGTTCCCCGCGCAAGCGCTGGCAGAGGTCATGCTGCGGCGCGGATGGCGGGTCAAGCTAAGCACCGATGCGCGGGGCGCGCGATATACCGGTGCGTTCCCCGATGCGGTCGAGATCGAACAGATCAGCAGCGCGACATTCGCGCGTGGGGGTGTGGCGGCCAAGGTGTTGGCACCCTTCAAGATCGGCGCAGGCATTCTAGGCGCGATGCGCCGGATGTTGATGGACCGCCCCACTGTCGTGATAGGGTTTGGCGGGTATCCCAGCATCCCCGCGCTGGCGGCGGCATTGCTGCTGAAGCGCCCGCGTATCATCCATGAGCAGAATGGTATCCTTGGCCGCGTGAACGAAATTTTCGCCACGCGGGTCGATTATGTGGCCTGCGGCACCTGGCCCACCAACCTGCCTGACGGGGTCACAGGATATCATGTCGGAAATCCCGTGCGGGCCGCGGTGCTGGAACGTGGCGGTGCCGGGTATATTCCGCCGGGTGACTATCCGATGGACTTGCTGGTGATGGGCGGCTCTCAGGGTGCGCGCATCCTGTCAGACGTTGTGCCACCTGCGATCGCCAGCTTGCCGATGCAGATCCTGCGCAATCTGCGTGTCAGCCATCAGGCGCGCGACGAGGACGGCCAGCGGGTCGCGGATTTCTATGCCGAGAACGGTATCAACGCCGACGTGCAGCCGTTCTTTGACGATGTTCCACGCCGCATGTCCGAGGCACAACTGGTCATCAGCCGCTCTGGTGCCAGTACGATTGCGGACCTCACCGTGATCGGGCGGCCGTCGATCCTGATCCCTTATGCTGCGGCAACGGGTGATCATCAGGTTGCCAACGCGCACGCTTTGGTTGAGAACGCCGCTGCGATTCTTATCCGGGAAGATGCGGCGACACCCGACGCGATCCGCGAACACATAGAACTGATTTTTGCCAATCCGGGAGCGGCCACTCAGATGTCGCTCGCGGCGCTGAGGCTGGCCAAGCCCGAAGCGGCGGAGACCTTGGCCGATATGGTCGAGGACCTACAAGTAAAAGGAGCTACGGCATGAACGCAGCGACGAAACTGCCCGGTGATGTCGGGCCAATTCATTTTGTCGGCATCGGCGGCATCGGCATGTCGGGCATTGCCGAGGTGCTGCTTAACCACGGCTATCAGGTGCAGGGATCGGACCTGAAGGCGTCGCCGATCACCAACCGCCTTGCAGAGCTTGGCGCGCGTATCTTCGTGGGCCAGCGGGCCGAAAATATTGAAAACGCGCAGGTCGTCGTGATCTCGTCCGCGATCAAGCCGGGCAACTCCGAACTGGACGCCGCGCGCAACGCCGGCCTGCCCATCGTGCGCCGTGCCGAGATGCTGGCAGAGCTGATGCGGCTGAAATCCAACATCGCCGTCGCAGGCACCCATGGCAAGACCACGACCACCACGATGGTGGCGGCGCTTCTGGATGGCGGCGGGTTCGACCCGACAGTTGTGAACGGAGGGGTCATCCATGCCTACGGCTCCAACGCGCGCAAGGGCGAGGGCGAATGGATGGTGGTCGAAGCCGACGAAAGCGATGGCACCTTCAACCGTCTGCCGGCGACCATCGCGATAGTGACCAACATCGACCCCGAACATATGGACCACTGGGGCACAATCGAGAACCTGCGACAGGGATTCCTCGATTTTACCTCAAACATTCCGTTCTACGGCGTGGCCGTTTGCTGCACCGATCATCCTGAGGTGCAAAATCTGGTCGGAAAGATTACCGACCGCCGTGTCATCACCTACGGTTTCAACGCACAGGCGGACGTGCGTGCGGTCGGGTTGCACTACAAGGCAGGGGTCGCGCATTTTGACATCGCCTTGCAGAACGAGGACATCATCATCGAAGGATGCACCTTGCCGATGCCAGGCGATCACAACGTCTCCAACGCGCTGTCGGCTGTAGCTGTTGCGCGCCACCTCGGTATGAAAGGCGACGAAATACGCGCCGCTCTTGCAAGTTTTGGCGGCGTTAACCGGCGGTTTACCAAAGTCGGCGAAGTGGACGGTGTGACGATTATAGATGACTACGGCCACCACCCCGTGGAGATTGCCGCCGTGCTGAAAGCCGCGAGGCAAGCGACGGATGGGCGGGTGATCGCAGTACACCAACCGCACCGCTACACGCGGCTGAGCCATCACTTTGAAGAGTTTTGCTCGTGCTTCAACGATGCCGATGTCGTGGGTATCGCCGAAGTTTACGCAGCCGGCGAAGACCCCATAGCGGGTGCCAGCCGCGACGATCTGGTCGCAGGGCTGATCCGGCATGGCCACCGCGATGCGCGCGGCGTCGAAAGCGTCGATGATCTCGCGCGGCTGGTCCGCGAACAGGCCGGCCCCGGTGACATGATTGTCTGCCTCGGCGCAGGCACCATCAGCAGCTGGGCGAACGAATTGCCGGGCAAATTGGCAGCGCTCAAGGGGGCGGCGGCGTGACGCTGCTTTGGGCCTCTGTCCTTTGGGTTCTTGCCTCGGCCGCCGTGGCGATGCTGCCGATGCGCCATCAATATATTCCCGGCGCAGCGCTTTTGATGGCCGCGCCCGTTCTCATCGTGCTTATCGGGATGGAAATGGGCTGGGTACTGGCCGTTCTCGCGACGCTGGCCTTTGTTTCCATGTTTCGTAACCCTTTGCGCTATTTGTGGGCGCGCTTGCGTGGACAACATCCGGAGATCCCGAAATGAGTTACTCTCTGACGCTTGCCTGCCTTTGGGCAGTTGCAGCCAATATCATCGCCATGACCCCCAGCAAGGATTATCATTGGCGGAACGCCTATATTCTGATCGCTGTGGGGATCCCTATTGTCGGTTATGTCGTGATGCAGCACGGCCCATGGATCGGGTTGCTGGTGCTGGCCGCAGGGTGTTCGGTGCTGCGTTGGCCGGTCATCTATCTCGCGCGTTGGATGCGGCGGTCCGCGCGACAAGAGCCTGCGGAATGATGGGCGGTTTGATGGTGGCGCTTTTGTGCTGGATGCTGGTGTGCATCTGGTGTGGGTATCGCGCGCATTTCAGGTGGTTCGCGGTCGCGTTGATCCTTGGATTGACGCTTGCTGTTGTCTGGGTCGTTACGGTGCTGCAGGCTGACCCGTTGTCCCCCAACGCATTGATGAGCTTTTTCTCGGCGGTTCTCTTCGCGTCGGCGTCTTTTGGAGTTGGCTGGCTGATCGGGCGGTTCGTGCAGGGCTGGCAGGGCAGCAAGGTCAGGGACTGAGATGACCTTTGGCGCGTTTCGTGGCAAGCTTACACAGAACCGGATATTGCGCGACTTTACCTGGCTGCGGGTCGGTGGACCGGCAGATTACCTTTTTCAACCTGCAGACACGGACGACCTGTGCGATTTCCTGCGCGAACTGCCCAAAGATATGGCGGTTTTCCCGATGGGCGTGGGCAGCAACCTGATCGTGCGCGACGGCGGTCTGCGTGCCGTGGTGATCCGGTTGGGCCGAGGCTTCAACAGCATCGAGATCGCGGACAGGAAAGTGACTGCGGGCGCTGCCGCGCTTGATGCGCATGTCGCGCGGCGTGCGGCAGAGGCGGGGCTGGACCTGACATTCCTGCGCACCATTCCAGGCAGCATCGGAGGGGCCGTGCGGATGAACGCAGGCTGCTATGGGAGCTATACCGCCGATCACCTGGTGAATGTGCAGATCGTGACGCGCGCAGGCGCGTGTGCGACACTCCGGCCCGAGGATCTGAATTTCCGTTATCGCCAAAGCGATCTGCCAGACGGCGCGGTGCTGGTCAGCGCCACCTTTGCCCCGCCTGAAGGCGATCCTGAGACCCTTGCTGCACGGATGGCTGATCAGCTGGCAAAGCGTGATGAGACGCAACCGACCAAGGATCGCAGCGCTGGCAGCACTTTTCGCAATCCGGCCGGGTTTTCGTCGACGGGACGTGCCGATGACACTCACGATCTCAAGGCGTGGAAAGTCATCGACGATGCCGGAATGCGCGGGGCGACCCGTGGCGGGGCGCAAATGTCGCCCAAGCATCCCAATTTCCTGATCAACACCGGGACGGCAACGGCTGCGGATCTCGAAGGACTTGGCGAAGAAGTGCGAAAGAAGGTTTACGAAGCGAGCGGCATTAAGCTAGAATGGGAAATCATGCGTATCGGTGAATCTGAGGATCAATCCTCGGTTGATTCGAGCGCAGAGGCACAAGCCGCAAAGCGGCACCAATAAGAAAAAAGGACCGCAAAAGGTCCGGAAAAAAGGCACTAAAGTGGGAATGTCGAGCAGGACAGCCCCGAAAGTTGCAGTATTGATGGGCGGCCCCTCTGCCGAGCGCGAGGTGTCGCTGTCGAGTGGGCGCGCCTGCGCTGCGGCTTTGCGGGAACATGGTCGTTACGAGGTGATCGAGGTAGATGCCGGTCGCGACCTTTGTGCCGTGCTGGGCGATCTGTCCCCTGACGCAGTGTTGAATTGTTTGCATGGTCGCTGGGGCGAGGACGGTGCTGTGCAAGGCTTGCTGGAATGGATGGGCCTCCCCTATAGCCATTCCGGTGTGCTGGCCTCCGCGCTTGCGATGGACAAGCAGCGCAGCAAGGAAGTCTTTCGTGCCGCTGGTCTTCCGGTCGTCGATAGCGTGATTGCGCCTGCCGCAGATGTCCGCGCGCGCCATGTGATGGCACCGCCCTACGTAGTCAAACCCAACAACGAAGGATCCTCGGTCGGCGTCTATCTGGTCGGGCTGGAAAACAACGGCCCGCCGGATCTGGCGGAGGATATGCCGGATCATGTCATGGTCGAAACCTTTGTGCCGGGGCGCGAGCTGACCACAACCGTGATGGACCAGCGCGCGCTTGGCGTGACGGATATCATCACAACCGGCTGGTACGACTATGACGCCAAGTACAAGCAAGGCGGGTCTACGCATGTGGTTCCTGCCGATATTCCTGAGGATATCACGGCGCTTTGCCTCGACTTTGCCCTGCGCGCCCATAACGCGCTGGGTTGTCGCGGGATCACCCGCACCGATTTTCGCTGGGACGAGAGCAATGGTGCGGCGGGCCTCTTTCTGCTGGAGACGAATACCCAGCCGGGCATGACGGGAACGTCACTGTCGCCCGAACAGGCGCTAGCCTGCGGGATATCCTTTCCCGAGCTTTGCGCGTGGATGGTGGAGGATGCGTCATGCGACCGTTGATCCCACGTCACAAAACCCCGCGTTCAGACCCCGCACCTTCGCGGTGGGCGTGGCGGATGCAGCGGTTGATGTTGACGCCGGGTTTTCGTTTTGCGCTACGCGCGGGCCTGCCGTTCTGCGTCATGCTGGTGGCGGGGACATGGTATCTGGCCGACGATACGCGGCGCGGCAAGATCGAACGGGTCGTTGTCGAGGCGCGCAACAGCGTCGAGACGCGCCCAGAATTCATGGTCGCGGTCATGGCGATCGACGGTGTCGAGGACCAGCTTGCCACCCATATCCGCGAGGCCGTTCCGCTCGATTTCCCGATGAGCAGTTTCGATCTGGATCTCACCCGCATCCGTGAAACCATCACGGCGATCCCTGCGATCAAGTCTGCAGCCGTCCGCATCCGTCCCGGCGGTATCTTGCAGGTGGATGCCAGCCCCCGCATTGCCGTCGCCCTGTGGCGGACGCAGGACGGGCTGTTTCTGATCGATGAAGGCGGCATCTTTGTCGCGCAGGCCACGGCGCGCGACGCGCGGCCGGACCTGCCACTGATCGCGGGCGAGGGGGCGAATGAACATGTCGCCGAAGCGCTGGCACTGGTCGAGGCGGCGGCCCCCCTTGGCGACCGTCTGCGCGGTGTGGTGCGCGTGGGTGCGCGCCGCTGGGACATCGTTCTGGATCGCGACCAGCGCATCCTTTTGCCTGAAACCCGCGCGCTTCAGGCGCTGGAGCGGGTGATCGCGCTTGAGGGCGCACAAGACGTCCTTTCGCGCGACATCGCGCGTGTAGACATGCGGCTGGCCAAGCGGCCGACAGTAAAGATGAACAAAGCGGCCACCGAGCAATGGTGGACCTCGCAAACGATTGGGGCGAACAATTGATGATGGATATTTACGACAGCCAGCGGACCATGCGTCATATGCGCAAGCTCGCCATGCAGCGCGGCGTCGTGGCGATCCTCGACGTGGGCAGTTCCAAGATCGCGGCGTTGGTGCTGCGCTTTGACGGCTCCGGTCCTATCGGTGAGGAGGGCGAGATCGGGTCGCTTGCCGGACAGTCGGGATTTCGTGTCATCGGTGCCGCCACGACCCGATCACGTGGTGTTCGTTTCGGTGAGATCCACGCAATTCAGGAAACCGAACGCGCCATTCGCACCGCATTGCAGGCAGCGCAAAAGATGGCCGGTATCCGCGTCGATCACGTGATCGCCTGTTTTGCCGGGGCCGAACCGCGCAGCTACGGGCTGGATGCGCGGGTCGAACTGGAAGGGCAATCGGTCAGCGAACAGGATGTGGCACGGGTGCTGGCGTCCTGTGACGTGCCTGACTACGGCGAAGGCCGCGAGGTGCTGCACGCCCAACCCGTCAATTTCTCGCTCGACCACCGGACCGGACTGTCCGATCCACGCGGGCAACTGGGCAATGCGCTCTCGGTGGACCTGCATATGCTGACCGTCGATGCGGCGGCGATCCAGCATCTGGCGCATTGTATCAAACGCTGTGATCTCGAACTCGCCGGTGTTGCGTCTTCGGCTTATGTGTCGGGTATTTCGACGCTGGTGGAAGACGAACAGGAGCTGGGTGCCGCCTGCATCGACATGGGTGGCGGCGCGACCGGGGTGTCGATCTTTATCAAGAAGCACATGATTTACGCGGACAGCGTCGCGATGGGCGGCGATCATGTGACCTCCGACATCTCGATGGGCCTGCAAGTGCCTATGTCGGTCGCGGAGCGGATCAAGACGTTCTACGGCGGCGTCGTCGCCACCGGCATGGATGACCGCGAAAAGATCGAGATCGGCGGCGATACCGGTGACTATGAGCACGACAGAAGGACTGCCAGCCGGGCGGAATTGATCGGGATCATGCGTCCGCGTGTCGAAGAGATCCTGGAAGAAGTCCGTGCGCGCCTTGATGCGGCAGGGTTCGACCATCTGCCAAGCCAACAAATCGTGCTGACGGGCGGCGGCAGCCAGATCCCCGGCCTTGACGGGCTGGCCAGCAAAATTCTTGGCCAGCAGGTGCGACTCGGTCGGCCCTTGCGGGTTCACGGACTGCCTCAGGCGGCGACAGGCCCGAGCTTTTCCTCGGCGGTCGGTCTCGCTTTGTTCGCAGCTCACCCGCAAGACGAGTGGTGGGACTTTGATATTCCCGCAGACCGGTATCCGGCACGATCGCTCAAGCGGGCGGTAAAATGGTTTAGAGACAACTGGTAACCCCCAGATCGTGGGTCACCGGACGAGATACAGCAGAATGTGGCAAAAATTTGCCCATATTTGGTGCAAAATAGTGGATTTCTAGGTGACGATCGAGCCCCAAGCGGTTAAGACTGGGGAAATTTGGGAAAAAATACCCGCACAACGTGGGCAATCATAATAGGTGGATGGAACAGATGACTTTGAACCTCTCAGTGCCCGGACAGGACGATCTCAAGCCCCGCATTACCGTTTTCGGTGTCGGTGGCGCAGGCGGAAATGCCGTTAACAACATGATCGAAAAGGAGCTGGATGGCGTAGATTTCGTCATTGCCAACACCGACGCGCAGGCGCTGCAACAGGGCCGGGCAGCGAACAAGGTCCAGCTGGGTATCAAGGTCACCGAAGGTCTCGGTGCCGGTGCGCGGGCGTCAGTCGGTGCCGCGGCTGCCGAAGAATCAATCGAACAGATTGTCGATCATCTGGCCGGCGCGCATATGTGCTTCATCACCGCAGGCATGGGCGGCGGCACCGGAACGGGTGCTGCGCCGATCATCGCGCAGGCTGCGCGTGAGTTGGGCGTGTTGACGGTCGGCGTGGTGACCAAGCCCTTCCAGTTCGAAGGTGCCAAGCGCATGCGGCAAGCAGAAGACGGCGTCGAGGCGCTGCAAAAGGTCGTCGATACGCTCATCATCATCCCAAACCAGAACCTGTTCCGTCTGGCGAACGAAAAAACCACGTTCACCGAAGCGTTCAGCTTGGCTGACGATGTGCTCTATCAAGGCGTCAAGGGCGTTACCGATCTGATGGTGCGTCCGGGTCTCATCAATCTCGACTTCGCGGACGTGCGCGCCGTGATGGACGAGATGGGCAAAGCCATGATGGGCACCGGCGAGGCTGACGGCGAAGACCGCGCCATCCAGGCCGCGGAAAAAGCCATCGCCAATCCGCTGCTTGACGAAATCAGCCTGCGCGGTGCAAAGGGCGTTCTGATCAACATCACCGGCGGCCATGATCTGACATTGTTCGAGCTTGACGAAGCGGCAAACCGTATCCGCGAAGAAGTCGATCCCGAGGCGAATATCATCGTCGGTTCCACGCTGGACGAAAACATGGGCGGCCTGATGCGCGTATCCGTGGTTGCCACGGGCATTGACGCGATGGACGTGAATACGGAAATTCCCGTGCCGCGCCGGTCCATGTCGCAGCCCTTGAAACAACAGGTCGCCGCCGAGGCTCCTGCACCGGTCGCCGTTGCGACATCGACCGCGGTCGCCGCAGAGGTTGTGGAGTTCGAGGACGAAGTCACAACGCCGAGCTTCTTTGAAGACATGAACGTGGAGGAAGTCGCGGCCCGGGATATGGCGGAGGACATCTTTGCCGAGGATGCGGGCGGCGAAGCGGATGATCTGCCTGCGCCGGCCTATGTTCCCGAAGAAGTCCGGCCACAGCACACTGCGGCTTCGTTCCAGACCGAGGCCGACCGGTTTGTCGCACCGCGTCCCTCGGCACCGGGAACCCCTTCACCCGAAGCGATGGCGCGGTTGCAAGCCGCCGCCAGAAAAGCCGCACCGGCATCGCAGGCCCGCCCCGCACCGCAACCCGTGCAGGCGGGTGAACGCCCCCGTTTCGGGATCAATTCGCTGATCAACCGGATGACCGGACATGAACAGCAAGGGCAGCCGGAACGCCCCGCGCGTCAGCAGCCGCCTGTTCAAACGCAGGCTTCTGCTGCGGCACCACAGCCCCGCGAAACGCCTGATCCGGATCAGGAAAGGATCGAAATTCCAGCTTTTCTGCGTCGCCAAGCGAACTGATAGATCACAAAACGAATAGTGAAAGGCCCCCTTTGCGGGGCCTTTCTTGTTTTAGTACAGTGGCTTACAGGCACGTTAGCGCAATCGTGCCGCTTTGTTACGGTATTGTTTCAGTCGGTTGCAAAGATTGAGTTGAGCATTCTAAGGCCAATCCCTAACTCATTAGTTAACAAGGACAACAAGTCTTTGAGCTTTCGAGGTACTACCGTGCAAACGACCATCAAAACAGCAATCAGCTTTTCGGGTAAAGGGCTGCATTCAGGCAAGCCTGCAACCGTGACCATCCGTCCTGCGATGGCGCATCACGGAATCTGGTTTACGCGCTCGGATGTTGATCTTGGCGACCGGATGATCCCGGCGCGCTGGGATGCGGTGAACCGTTCGCCGCTTTGCACCAAGCTTGAGAATTCTTCCGGCCTGTCCGTGTCCACTGTGGAGCATCTGATGGCGGCCTTGGCCGGTTGTGGTATCCACAACGCGCTGATCGAAATTGACGGCCCGGAAGTTCCGATCCTTGACGGATCCGCCGCACCTTTCGTGCGCGGGATCATGCAGCGCGGTGTACGCGCGCAGGCTGCACCCGTCATGGCGTTCGAAGTGCTGAAGACAGTGACCGTGAGCGAAGGCGAGGCATCGGCCACGATCGCCCCGTCGGATACGCTGCGCATTGATTTCGAGATTGATTTCCCGGACGCTTCAATCGGTCACCAGAAAAAGTCACTGGTCATGAACAACGGCAGCTTCGCGCGTGAACTCTGCGATAGCCGCACGTTCTGCCGCAAGGCCGATGTGGACGCGATGCAGGCGAACGGTCTGGCACTTGGCGGCGATGCGGGCGAGAACGCGGTTGTTTTTGACGGCGACGCGGTGATCAGCCCTGGCGGGTTGCGTCACGCGGATGAACCTGTGCGTCACAAGATGCTGGATGCTCTCGGAGATCTGGCGCTGGCGGGCGCGCCGTTGCTTGGCCGTTATACCGGCATTCGCGCCGGCCATTCGCTGACCAACACCTTGCTGCGCAAGCTGTTTGCGACGCCCGGCGCGGTGCGTCTGGTGGCCTGTGACGGCGCGTTGGCCGCGCGATTGCCCGGTCACGGTCTGGTGTGGGATGAAATTCCGGCTGTCGCCTGATCTGACGTGCTTTGCCGGCAACGTACCTCCGCCAACAACCCTATTCTCATCCTGCGAACCGGCAAAATACGCAATCGGCGTTTTGCCTTTGGAATTATTGTGCTAGTCAGTGGCAAACTGGCGCGGCGAAGCGCTGGATGACGGTTGAAAATTGAGGATGACAAGGCATGAAAGTGCGGGGCTCAGCGATACGGGTGGCATTGGCGTTGAGCGTCGCGGGAGCCCTTGCAGCTTGCGGTGGCGACAGGAATGTCGGTCGCACCACGGGCAGCTTTTTCAATCCTCAGGAAATCCCGCTGGAAACATACTCCGCCGAGCAGATTTTCGAGCGTGCCGAATTCGAGTTGACCCGCCGCCGTCCCGCCGACGCTGCCTTTTATTTTGCTGAAATTGAACGGCTTTACCCCTATTCTGAGTGGGCAAAGCGGGCATTGATCATGCAGGCCTTCGCCTATCACCAGGACGCCGATTACCCCAACAGCCGCTCCGCTGCACAGAGGTTCATCGACTTCTATCCTGATGATGATGACGCGTCCTATGCGTCCTATCTGTTGGCGCTCAGCTATTACGACCAGGTCGACGAAGTCGGGCGCGATCAGGGGCTGACCTTTCAGGCCCTGCAATCTCTGCGGAACGTGATCGAGAACTATCCGGACAGCGAATATGCGCGGTCCGCAATCCTGAAATTCGATCTTGCATTCGACCATCTTGCCGCCAAGGAGATGGAAATCGGCCGTTATTATCTGGGTCGGGATCATTATCCCGCTGCGATCAACCGTTTCCGCGTCGTGGTAGAGGACTTTCAGACAACGACCCACACCGCCGAAGCGCTGCACCGTCTGGTAGAGGCATATCTCAGGCTTGGGCTGACCGAAGAGGCGCAGACCGCCGGTGCGCTCCTCGGTCACAATTACCAGAGCACCGAATGGTATCAGGACAGCTACAAGCTGCTCACCGGGCGGGGTCTGGAAATGCGCTCGCTGGGGAACAACTGGCTGTCGGCGATCTATCGTCAGACCATCAAGGGTCAGTGGTTGTAGGGGCGTCGGGGTGCTCCCGGCGTTTGGTGCCTGAGAATGCTGCGCGGGCTTGATATATCGGACATGCTGATCATAGACCGGCTGGAGCTTGCGTTCCAGCCTGGCCTGAATGTGTTGACCGGAGAAACCGGTGCGGGAAAGTCTATCTTGCTGGATTCGCTGGGGTTTGTTCTGGGCTGGCGCGGGCGTGCCGATCTGGTGCGACAAGGGGCAGAGCAGGGCGAGGTTACGGCGTGGTTCGATCTGCCCGAAGGCCATCCGGCCCTTGCCGTCCTGGAAAACGCCGGGTTGCCGGCGGAGCCTGAGTTGATCCTGCGCCGCATCAACACGTCTGACGGGCGCAAGACCGCCTGGGTCAATGACCGCCGTGTTTCGGGCGAGGTACTGCGATCGCTGTCGGACGCGTTGGTAGAGTTGCACGGGCAACATGACGACCGCGGTCTTTTGAACCCGCGCGGCCATCGCGCGATCCTTGATGCTTTCGGCGGGCTGGAGGAGGCGCGCAGCGCGACCCGTGCCGCTTGGAACGATTGGGCAAAGGCCCGCAAGGCACTTGACGCCGCGCGTGCGGCTCAGGATGCGATCCGCGCCGAAGAAGAATTCCTGCGCTTCGCCGTAGCCGAACTGGACAGGCTTGACCCGCAGGAAGGCGAGGACGTCGCCCTCGATACCAAGCGGCGCCGGATGCAGGCTGCCGAGAAAATCCGCACGGATGTCGTCAACGCCTACGAAATCATGGGGCAGAACGGCGCAGAATCCAATTTGGCGGACGCCGTGCGTTGGCTTGACGGCGCGGCGGACCGTGCTGACGGGCATCTGGAAGACCCCATTGCGGCACTGAACCGTGCAATGATCGAACTTGACAGTGCGATGGACGGGGTCGTGCACGCGATCGAGGCCTTGTCCTTTGACGCGACAGAGCTTGAGGATACCGAGGAACGGCTTTTTGCGATCCGTGGTCTTGCGCGCAAGCATGACGTTCTGCCGGATGAGCTGGCAGGCTTTGCCGCTAGCTTGCGCGCAAAGTTGGACGCCCTCGACGCCGGCGAGGCCGAGCAGGCGGAGCTGGAAAAAGCGGCCCGGGATGCGGAAGCGGCCTACGGAAAGGCTGCCGGTATCCTGAGCAAAGCGCGCATGGACGCTGCTGCAAGCCTCGACAGATCCGTAAGCGCCGAACTGGCTCCGCTCAAGATGGAGCGGGCGGTTTTTGCCACCGAAATCACGCCGGAGGCGGAAGGCCCCGATGGCAAGGATGCAGTGTCTTTCACCGTTGCGACAAACCCCGGCGCGCCGGCGGGCCCGTTGGGCAAGATCGCGTCGGGCGGCGAGCTTAGCCGGTTCCTGCTGGCGCTCAAGGTCTGCCTGACCCAGTCGCAATCCGGCCTGACCCTGATTTTCGACGAGATCGACCGTGGCGTTGGTGGCGCGACAGCTGATGCCGTGGGGCGGCGTCTGGCTTCGCTTGCGGTCGGGGGACAGGTGCTGGTCGTCACACATTCACCGCAGGTTGCCGCCCTCGGCGCGCATCACTGGCGGGTCGAGAAATCGGTGAGCAAGGGCATGACAACCACCCGTGTCGTTCCTCTGACCGCCCCCGAACGTGTCGATGAAGTGGCCCGCATGTTGTCGGGTGACCGGATCACAGACGCTGCCCGCCACGCCGCACGCGCACTTCTGGAGACTTAATTCCGGGGGAGATTTCCGTTTTAACCAAGCGCCTCTTGCCCTAGCATGGTCGCACCTGACGAGTGAAATCATGACCGCGCCTTCTCCTTCCTACCTGTCCGAGCAAATATCGGCATTCTCAAAGGCGCTGAAGGACGCTCTGCATGTGGTGCGCACGCGCGGACCGGGCAAGGTCACGTTCTGGTTCATCGCACTTGTCATCGGAATCGCAGCCGGTTTTGCCGCGCTATTGTTCCGCAAGTCCATCAACCTCCTGCAAGCGACATTCTATGGGACCGAAGATGTGCAGCTGCTGCATAGTTTCCTGTCGGGGCTGCCGTGGTACTGGATCGTCCTGATCCCGACGCTGGGCGGCTTGACGGTCGGGCTGATCCTGCACCATTTCACCCACGACGCACGCGCGCGATCCGTTGCGGACGTGGTCCTTGGGGCCGCCATGCACGACGGCCGGGTAGAGACAAAGGCCGGTCTCGCGTCTGCTGCCGCCTCGCTGATAACGCTCAGCACGGGCGGGTCTTCGGGACGGGAAGGGCCGGTGGTGCATATCGCCGGGGTGATCTCTACATGGGTCAGTGACCGGATCAATGCCGATGGGATCACCGGGCGAGACTTGTTGGGTTGCGCCGTCGCGGCCGCTGTATCGGCAAGCTTCAACGCGCCGATCGCCGGTGCGCTCTTTGCTCTGGAAGTGGTGCTGCGCCATTTTGCCGTTCATGCATTTGCCCCCATCGTGATCGCCAGCGTCGCGGGGACGGTCATCAACAGGCTGGAATTTGGCGGCGTTACGGAATTTGTCCTGCCACGCTACGGCGAGCTGCAATTCTATGCGGAGCTGCCGGCCTTTCTCCTCCTTGGGCTTACATGCGGCCTTGTCGCAGTGGCGTTGATGCGGTCGATCTTCTGGGCGGATGATCTGGGTAATTATCTGCAAGGCCGGATGCGGCTTCCGCGCTGGTTGCG